>NZ_JBITXP010000004.1:0-490839 GCF_044544765.1 Streptomyces sp. NPDC053513 | reverse complement strand
GCCGCTGAAGGGCGCCGTCCCGTGTGCCCACCCGTCCCGCCCCAGCGGGACGATTGCCCACACGGCGGGTGGGGTCCGCCCCGCCGGGCGCGGGCGCAGCCCGCACGGGCAAGGCGGGGGCGCCGCCCCGCAGGGCGCGGGGCGCAGCCGGGGGCCCTGCCCGTCCGGGGCGCGCCCCGGCAGCGGTCCCGGTCGTCGAGGACAAGCGCCACCGGAGAGGTGGAGACGTCACGTGTCCGAATCTGTGGGGCGCCCGTCCGTGAGGACACGGCGGACCCACGGCCCCGACGGCGAGGCTTGCCCCATGAACCCGATGACGCTCGTCCCCGACAGCAAGCTCGCCACCGCCGCCACCGAACTCGTCCGCGACACGACGAGCGAGCTGATCTACGACCACTCCCGCCGCGTCTACCTCTTCGGCGCCCTCCAGGGCCGCGCCCGAGGTCTCGCCTTCGACCCCGAACTCCTCTACGTCGGCGCCATGTTCCACGACCTCGGCCTCGGCGAGGCCCACCGGGGCAGCGGCCGCCGCTTCGAGGTCGACGGAGCCGAGGAGGCCGCCGCCTTCCTCCGCTCCCACGGCGCCGACGAGGACGCCGTCCGCCGCGTCTGGACCGCGATCGCCCTCCACACCACCCCCGGCGTCCCCGGCTTCATGGAGCCCGAGGTCGCCCTCGTCACCGCCGGCGTCGAGTACGACGTCCTCGGCATCGGCTACGACGACCCCGCCGCCGTCACCCCGGAGGACCGCGCCGCGATCGTCGCCGCCCACCCCCGCCCCGACTTCAAGCGCCGCATCCTGGCGGCCTTCGCGGACGGCATCTCGCCCAGGCCGGACACCACCTTCGGCAACGTCAAGGCCGACGTCCTGCGCCATTTCGTGCCCGGATTCGTCCCCGGGGACTTCGTGACGACGATCCGGGACTCCGCCTGGCCGGAGTGAAGGGTCCCCTCCGCTTGCGCGGTCCGCCAGTCGGTCAGAAAGTATCCACCATGTGAGATCACATTCCGAAACCCGGACCGGGAATCGATACGATGAGCCCATGGTTTCCCACGACGTGAGCGAAGAGACTCCGAGCACCACCCTGCTCGTGGCACGCCTGCACGTCGACCTGTGCCGCCTCACCAGCGCGATGTGTACGACCCGCGCTGCGCTCTGAACGACGGCTGAGCGCACCTCACGCACGACCCCCTCCGCGCGGGGCCACAGCAGCGCGCCCATCACGCCACTTCCGACAGGAGAGCCCACGCCATGGCCATCGAGGTCCGCATCCCGACCATCCTCCGCACCTACACCGACGGCGAGAAGGCCGTCCAGGGCAAGGGCGGGACCCTCGCCGAGCTCTTCGCCGACCTGGAGACCCGCCACAACGGGATCGAGGCGCGCATCGTCGACGGCGGCAAGCTCCGCCGCTTCGTCAACGTCTACCTGAACGACGAGGACGTCCGCTTCCTCGACGGCATCGACACCAAGCTCGCCGACGGCGACAACGTCACGATCCTGCCGGCCGTCGCCGGCGGCATGGTCTGATCCACATGCGTTACGACTCCTCGCTGGCCGCGGTCGGCAACACGCCGCTGGTCCGCCTCCCCCGGCTCTCGCCCTCGGACGACGTCCGCATCTGGGCGAAGCTGGAGGACCGCAACCCCACCGGCTCGGTCAAGGACCGCCCCGCGCTCCACATGATCGAGCAGGCGGAGAAGGACGGCCGGCTCACCCCGGGCTGCACCATCCTGGAGCCGACCAGCGGCAACACCGGCATCTCCCTCGCCATGGCCGCCAAGCTCAAGGGCTACCGCATCGTCTGCGTCATGCCCGAGAACACCAGCGAGGAGCGGCGCCAGCTGCTCGCCATGTGGGGCGCCGAGATCATCTCGTCCCCCGCGGCCGGCGGATCGAACACGGCCGTACGGGTCGCCAAGGAGCTCGCCGAGCAGCACCCCGACTGGGTGATGCTCTACCAGTACGGCAACCCGGACAACGCGGGCGCCCACTACGCCACCACCGGTCCCGAGATCCTCGCCGACCTCCCCTCCATCACCCACTTCGTCGCCGGCCTCGGCACGACGGGGACGCTGATGGGCGTCGGCCGCTACCTCCGCGAGCACAAGCCCGACGTCAAGATCGTCGCCGCCGAACCGCGCTACGACGACCTCGTCTACGGCCTGCGCAACCTCGACGAGGGCTTCGTGCCCGAGCTGTACGACGCCTCCGTCCTCACCACCCGCTTCTCGGTCGGCTCCGCCGACGCGGTCACCCGCACCCGCGAACTCCTCCAGCAGGAGGGGATCTTCGCGGGCGTCTCCACCGGTGCCGCCCTGCACGCGGCCATCGGCGTCGGCAAGAAGGCCCTCAAGGCGGGCGAGTCCGCCGACATCGCCTTCGTCGTCGCGGACGGCGGCTGGAAGTACCTGTCGACGGGCCTCTACACCGCCAAGACCACCGAAGAAGCCATCGAAACGGTCCAGGGCCAGCTCTGGGCGTAACCGCTGTGGGCAATCGTTCCGCCGGGGCGAGTCCGCCGGGGCAGGGGGGTCCCCCCGCGCGAGCGGAGCCGAGAGCCCGGGGGAGGGCGGGCACAACGGAACGGCGCGCACAGCCGCGCCCAGGCTCCCGCGCCTGAACCCGCACCGGACGCCCCCGCCCCGGTGCTACCGCGCCAAATGGCGGACCTGGTCCCACACGGCCGGGTCCGCCTTCCCCACCCTCCGGCGGAAGTCCCCCACCGGCACCTCTCGCAGCTCGTCGGTCTCCAGGAAGCTGGGCCGCCCCTGCGCATCGCCCACCGCCCCCGGCGGCAGCGCGATCACCCCCGGTCGCTCGTCGTGGTACTTGCTGGTGATCTTCGCGACGAGCGCACTGTCCCCCCGTACCACGAGCACCAGACAGGGCCGGTCCTTCGACCCGGGCCCGTCCTCGAAGGGCACGTCCGCCCACCAGATCTCGGCGGCCCTCGGCGCCCGACCCGGTCGCGCGGGGGCCCTCCGGGGACCGGCCGGACCGCGAGGAGGCCGCGGCCGCCCCGCCGGCCTCCGGGACGACGGCCGCCGCGAGGACCGCTTCCGCCCGTCGGCGAGCACCACCACCAGCGCGATCACCACGACCGCGACCAGCGCGGGCCACCACGACGTGTCCATACCTCAAGAAGGTACCGGGGCGCCTCCCACCCCGCCGCCGCGCCCTGCCATCCATCCGAACCGGTGACAGAGCCCGTGAGTTCGCCCACAACGGGCCACCGCGAAGGAGCGTCGGGCCCGGGTGCGCCTTACGCTCGACAGACCGCACAGCCTCCCCTCCCCCAGCGCGCTTCCCGCACCCGTCCACGGAGGTTCACGCTCCATGAAGCTCACCGTCGTCGGCTGCTCCGGGTCGTTCCCGTCCGCGGACTCGGCCTGTTCGAGCTACCTCGTCGAGGCCGACGGCTTCCGGCTGCTCCTCGACATGGGCAACGGCGCCCTGGGCGAGCTGCAGCGCCACATCGGTCTGTACGACCTCGACGCGATCTTCCTCAGCCATCTGCACGCGGACCACTGCATCGACATGTGCGGGTACTTCGTCGCCCGCTACTACCGGCACGACGGCGGGCGCTGCGACGCGATCCCCGTCTACGCGCCGGAGGGCGCCGAGCAGAGGCTGACCACGGCGTACGCCGACACGCCCTCGGCCACCTCGATGAGCGAGGTCTTCGACTTCCACACGCTGAAGTCGGGCGACAGCTTCCGGATCGGCCCCTTCTCCGTCCGTACGGAGAAGGTGTGCCATCCGGTCGAGGCGTACGGCATCCGGGTCGAGCACGGCGGCCGTTCGCTCACGTACTCCGGGGACACCGGGGTCTGCGACGCGCTGCACGACCTCGCCGACGGCACCGACCTCTTCCTCTGCGAGGCCTCCTTCACCCACGGCAAGGAGGACGTCCCGGACCTCCACCTCAACGGCCGGGAGGCCGGCGCCCACGCGACCCGGGCGGGGGTCGGGCGCCTGGTGCTCACCCACATCCCGCCGTGGACGGACGGCGAGCGGAACCTGCGGGACGCCCGCGAGGTCTACGCGGGACCGTCGGAGCTGGCGAGACCGGGCGCGGTCTACGAGATCTGAGGACGTCTGCTCAGGTCTGAGGACGTCTCCTGAGATCTGAGGACGTCTACGAGATCTGAGGACGCCGAGCACTCCCGTGACACGGGAAGGGCCCCGGAACCGTGCGTACGGTTCCGGGGCCCTTCCGCCGTGCGGGTGAGGCTCACGCCTTGGTGAGGTCCTCGATCTCCTCCTCGGGCTCGCGGCCCGGGGTGGGGAGGTTGAACTTGACGATCGCGAAGCGGAAGACCACGTAGTAGATCGCCGCGAAGACGAGGCCGATCGGGATGATCATCCACGGCTTGGTCGCGAGGTTCCAGTTGAGCAGGTAGTCGATGCCGCCGGCGGAGAAGGTGAAGCCCGCGTGGACGCCGAAGGCCCAGGTGACGGCCATGGACACGGCGGTCAGGACCGCGTGGATCGCGTACAGGACCGGCGCGATGAACATGAAGGTGAACTCGATCGGCTCGGTGATGCCCGTGACGAAGGAGGTCAGCGCGAGGGAGACCATCATGCCCATGACGGCCTTGCGGCGCTCGGGGCGGGCGGCGTGGGCGATGGCGATCGCGGCGGCCGGGAGGCCGAACATCATGATCGGGAAGAAGCCCGACATGAAGATTCCGGCGCTCGGGTCACCGGCGAAGAAGCGGTTGAGGTCACCGTGGACGACCTCGCCGGCGGCGTTGGTGAAGTCACCGATCTGGAACCAGGAGACGGTGTTCACGAACTGGTGCATGCCGACGGGGATCAGCGCGCGGTTGATGAGGCCGAAGAGGCCGGCGCCACCGGCGCCGAGGCCGGTCATCCACTCGCCGAAGCTGGAGATGCCCTCGCCGATCGGCTCCCAGACCAGGCCGAAGACGACGCCGACGGCGGTGCCGACGAAGGCCATGATGATCGGGACGAGACGGCGGCCGTTGAAGAAGCCGAGCCAGTCGACGAGCTTGGTGCGGTGGAACCGCTGCCACAGGACGGCCGAGAGCAGACCCATCAGGATGCCGCCGAGGACACCCGGGTTGTTGTACGTCGCGGCGACGTCGACGCCCTTGTTGGCGGTCGTGTTGACGACGGCCTCGGTGATCGGGAAGGCCTTCAGCACGTTGCTGTAGACCAGGAAGCCGACGAGCGCGGCCAGGGCGGTGGAGCCGTCCGCCTTCTTGGCGAAGCCGATGGCGACGCCGATGCAGAAGAGCAGGGGCAGGTTGTCGAAGACAGCGCCGCCGGCCGTGGCGAACACGGAGGCGACCTTGTCCCAACCGAGTCCGTCCTTGCCGAAGACGTCGGGCTGGCCGAGACGGAGCAAGATACCCGCGGCCGGCAGCACGGCGATCGGCAGCTGCAGGCTGCGACCGACCTTCTGCAGGCCCTGGAACAGGCCGGATCCGCGCTTCTTCGCGGGAGCGGCGGCCTGGGCGGTGGCCGTACTCATCAACTTCCTCCAGTAGGGCAAGGCGCCGCCAGAGGATGGAAAAGGGGGTGACGGCGGCGTCTCGTGGAACGCGGTGGTCTGGACCGCGTGGTCTACACCAATGAGTGGTGTAGACCAGTTGTAGCACGTGGGACTTAGATAAGGAACCTGTGAATTCTGTGCGCTCAGCCATAGCTGGAAATGCGCGACAAAAGACCCCCGGACGGCCAGGTCCAGGGGCCTTTCACGGGCTTCGCGAAGGGGTCGGAGGCCCCGGGAGCGGACGGGCTCCGGCGGGTGATCGCCGGGCTACTTGACGTTGTCGCGCTCGATCTCCTCCTCGACCTCCTCCGGCTCGCGCCCGGGCGTCGGAAGGTTGAACCTGACGATCGCGAACCTGAAGATCACGTAGTACACGACCGCGAAACCCAGACCGATCGGAATGATCAGCCACGGCTTCGTCGCGAGGTTCCAGTTGATCACGTAGTCGATCAGACCGGCCGAGAAGCTGAAGCCGTCCTTCACGCCGAGCGCCCAGGTCACCGCCATCGAGACGCCGGTCAGCACGGCGTGGATCGCGTACAGCAGCGGCGCGATGAAGAGGAACGAGTACTCGATCGGCTCGGTGATGCCGGTGACGAACGAGGTGAGGGCCACCGAGAGCATCATGCCGCCGACGGCCTTGCGGCGGTGCGGCTTCGCGGTGTGGGTGATCGCGAGCGCCGCGGCGGGCAGCGCGAACATCATGATCGGGAAGAAGCCCGTCAGGAACTGCCCGGCGTTCGGGTCGCCCGCGAGGAACATGGGGATGTCGCCGTGGACCACCGTGCCGTCCGGCTTGGTGTACGTGCCGAACTGGAACCAGATGGGCACGTTCAGGAACTGGTGCAGGCCGATGACGAGCAGCGCCCGGTTGGCGACGCCGAAGATGCCCGACCCCCACGCGCCGAGCCCGACCAGCCAGTCGCTGAAGTTCTCCAGCCCGTCGCCGATCGGCGGCCAGATCCACAGGCAGATCGCGGCGAACGCGATCGCGACGAACGTCATGATGATCGGGACCAGACGGCGGCCGTTGAAGAAGCCCAGCCAGTCGACCAGCTTCTTCCGGTGGTAGCGCTGCCAGAACCAGGCGGCGAGCAGACCCATGACGATGCCGCCGAAGACGCCCGGGTTCTGGTAGGTGTAGCCGGCGAAGGTGTCGTCGGGGGCGAGACAGCCGCCCCCGATGTCCTTCGTGCCCGTCGGGCAGTCCTTCGGGAACTGGCGCAGCACGTTGTAGTAGACGAGGAAGCCGACCACCGCGGCCAGCGCGGTTGAGCCGTCCGCCTTCTTCGCCATGCCGATCGCGACGCCGATGCAGAACAGCAGCGGCAGGCCGAGGCTGCCGTCGAGCAGCGCGCCGCCCGCACCCGCCATCACCTTCGCGACGTTGTCCCAGCCGAGACCCTCCGCGCCGAAGACGTCCGGCTGCCCCAGACGGTTGATGATGCCGGCGGCCGGGAGGACGGCGATGGGGAGCTGAAGGCTGCGGCCCATCTTCTGGAGGCCCTGGAAGAGGCCGCTCCAGGAGACGGACCTCTTCGGTTTCGGCTCCGGCTCCGGTTTCGCCGCGGCGCTGTCGGTACTCATCGGCGTCCTCCCTGCCCGGAACGGACCGGGCCCGCATCTCGTTGCACACTGGTGTAGACCAGTTGCGGTAGGCTCCGGGAGCCCGCTAGAGGACAGGCTGCCGGTGATCGTCATCATTCGGCAGAACGGCTGTCCTTGCTCGCGAAGTTGGGCCAACCGTGGGTTACCGTGACAAAGCGGACCACAGGTGCGCCGAGATTCGCGTCCTCGCGAACGGAACGGACAGGGAGAAAAACATGGCCAGCAAGGCTGAGAAGATCGTCGCCGGGCTCGGCGGCATCGACAACATCGAAGAGGTCGAAGGCTGCATCACCCGCCTGCGCACCGAGGTCGTGGACGCCTCCCTCGTCGACGAGGCCGCCCTGAAGGCCGCCGGCGCCCACGGCGTCGTGAAGATGGGCACCGCCATCCAGGTCGTCATCGGCACCGACGCCGACCCGATCGCCGCGGAGATCGAAGACCTGATGTGAGCGTGAGCACCCCGCTCACATCCTGAGGAGGGCCCGTTCCGGCAGGGGAACGGGCCCTCCGCCACGTCCGCCGCACCCCGATAGGCTCGTCCCATGTCTCGCATCGACGGCCGTACCCCCGAACAGCTCCGCCCCGTCACCATCCAACGCGGCTGGAGCAAGCACGCCGAGGGCTCCGTCCTCATCTCCTTCGGCGACACCAAGGTCTTCTGCACCGCCTCCGTCACCGAAGGCGTCCCGCGCTGGCGCAAGGGCAGCGGCGAAGGCTGGGTCACCGGGGAGTACTCCATGCTCCCCCGCGCCACCAACACCCGCGGCGACCGCGAATCCGTCCGCGGCAAGATCGGCGGCCGCACCCACGAGATCTCCCGCCTCATCGGCCGCTCCCTGCGCGCCGTCATCGACTACAAGGCCCTCGGCGAGAACACCATCGTCCTCGACTGCGACGTCCTCCAGGCCGACGGCGGCACCCGCACCGCCGCCATCACCGGCGCCTACGTCGCCCTCGCCGACGCCGTCACCTGGGCCCAGGGCAAGAAACTGGTCAAGGCCGGCCGCAAGCCCCTCACCGGCACCGTCGCCGCCGTCTCCGTCGGCATCGTCGACGGCGTCCCCCTCCTCGACCTCTGCTACGAGGAGGACGTCCGCGCCGACACCGACATGAACGTCGTCTGCACCGGCGACGGCCGCTTCGTCGAGGTCCAGGGCACCGCCGAAGCCGAACCCTTCGACCGCAAGGAACTCAACGCCCTCCTCGACCTCGCCTCCGGCGGCTGCGCCGAACTCGCCGAGATCCAGCGCAAGGCCCTCGAAGGAACCCTCTGACGCACCACTGCGTCCTGACGGACGACGGGCGCACGGAACGTACCCGATACGATCCGTGCGCCCGAAGACCGTCATGTACGTAACTGGGGGAGGACCCGCCTTGAAGCGCCGTCTCGCACTCGCCACGGCCACGGCCGCCGCGCTCACCACCGTCCTGAGCGGCTGCGGAGCCCTCGACACCGCCATGGACTGCGTCAAGACCGCCGACGCGATAGCCACCTCCGTCCAGAACCTCCAGCAGGCCGTCTCCAACGCCTCCAACGACGTCACCCAGATCGAGGAGTCCCTGAACTCGATCTCCACCGAACTGGGCAACCTCAAGAACACCACCGACAACGCCGACCTCTCCAAGGCCGTCGACGACCTCTCCAAGGGCGTCGACTCCGTCCGCACCGCGGTCAAGAACGGCGACACCACCCCCGACATCACGCCGATCACCGACGCGGCCGGCGAAGTGGCCAAGGTCTGCACCCCGGGATAATCGGGGCATGACCCGACAGCGACTGATCCTCGCCACCCGCAACGCGGGCAAGATCACCGAACTCCACGCGATCCTCGCCGACGCGGGCCTCGACCTCGAACTCGTCGGCGCGGACGCGTACCCCGACGTCCCCGACGTCAAGGAAACCGGCGTCACCTTCGCCGAGAACGCCCTCCTCAAGGCCCACGCCCTCGCCCGGGCCACCGGCCTCCCCGCCGTCGCCGACGACTCCGGCCTCTGCGTCGACGTCCTCAACGGCGCCCCCGGCATCTTCTCCGCCCGCTGGGCCGGCACCCACGGCGACGACAAGGCCAACCTGAACCTGCTCCTGGCCCAGCTCTCGGACATCGCGGACGAACACCGCGGCGCCCACTTCGCCTGCGCGGCGGCCCTGGCACTGCCCGACGGCACGGAGCGGGTGGTCGAGGGCCGGATGCCGGGCACCCTCCGCCACGCCCCGGTCGGCACGAACGGCTTCGGCTACGACCCGATCCTCCAGCCGGAGGGCTACGACGTGACCTGCGCGCAGCTGTCGCCGGAGCAGAAGAACGCGATCAGCCACCGCGGTAAGGCGTTCCGGGCACTGGTGCCGGTGGTGCGGGAGCTGGTGGGCTGAGGGGTGGAACGACGAAGAGCCGCCCGGAGAGCGGCTCTTCGTGAAGTGCGGCCGATGGGATTCGAACCCACATGGGCGAAACGCCCAGAGGCACCTAAAACCTCCGCTTATACCATTCAGCAACGGCCGCTTGTACGGCCATGGTAGCGGTCAGGCGGTATCTGTCTGTGGGGTGTGCCGATGTTTCCCACGGCACCACGTTGCCGTCTTCGAGTGGCAGTTGGGGCACAGATAGCGGAGGTTCTCCCGGCGGTTGTCGAGCCAGTCTCCGTTGATGTGGTCGATCTGCAGGGCGATGGGTCCCCCCTCCACGTACCTTCGTTCCCGCACTCGACGCAGCGGTACGGGACGCCCACCTCGGTGAGGGCGCGATGGAGTCGGTCGCGGTTCTCGCGCGACGACCCTTTGGGGCGTACCCGGAACACCTTGTCTGCGATGGCCTTCGGCGCCGCGATCTGCGCGACTTCGCGCAGCGTCGTCGAGGAGGCGACCGCCTCGGCGATGGCGCTGTCCGTGTACTTGCGCCAGGGGCTCTGCTGCTTGAAATGGCCGGTGTCGATGCCGTACTCGGCGACCTTCGCCTGGAGCGTCCGGCGCCGCCCACCGCTCGCCCCGCCCCCGAGTCGACGCATCAGGTCGGCCCATCCCCTCGATTCCGCCACGGCGGCGCTGAGCTGTTCCTTCGTGTACGCGCTCGTCCCCATCGAGCCCCCTCCCCAGTACGGATCTCGTACAGATCAACGACCCGGACATCGGGCGGTCACGCCATATCGCGTGCGTATCGCGTACGGGAAACGGAACGGCCCGCGCCGGGCGTGCTCCGGTGCGGGCCGTTTCGGTGGTGGAGGGGTCAGAACCTCGGTTCCGGGGTCTGGGCCAGGATCAGTTCGGCCGCCTCCTCCGGGGTCGCCACCGACGGGGGCGATCCCTCCAGGGGGCGTCGGGCCGTCTCCTTCATGCAGGCCACCGCGATCACGCCGACGAGCGCCGCGCCCATCGCGTAGTACGCCGGCATCAGGTTGCTGCCGGTCGCGCCGATCAGGGCCGTGATGACGAGCGGGGTCGTGCCGCCGAAGAGGGACGTCGACAGGTTGTAGCCGACCGACAGGGAGCCGTACCGCACCTCCGTCGGGAAGAGCGCCGGGAGCGCCGCCGACATGGTGCCGAGCATGCAGACCAGGGAGAGGCCGAGCATCAGCATGCCCGCGGTGATCGCCGCCACGCCGCCCTGCCCGATCAGGAGGAAGGCGGGCAGGGAGAGGAGCAGGAAGCCGAGCATGCCGGTCATCAGGACGGGCTTGCGGCCGAAGCGGTCGTTGAGGCGGCCGACCTGAGTGATGATCAGCATGAGCAGGACCATCACGAGCAGGAGGACCAGCAGGCCGTGGGTCTCGCTGTAGCCGAGCTCGTCGGAGAGGTACGTCGGCATGTACGACAGCAGCATGTAGTCGGTGATGTTGTACGCGCCGACCAGGGCGACGCACAGGATCAGCGCGGGCCACTGCTGCCGGAAGATCTTCGCCAGGTCGCCCTTGGTGGAGGTCTCCACCGGGTCCGCCGCCTCCGAGGCGCGTGCCGACTCGCTCTCCAGCTTCTGGAAGGCGGGCGTCTCGTCCAGTCGGAGCCGCAGGTAGAGGCCGACCAGGCCGAGGGGGCCCGCGACGAGGAACGGTACGCGCCAGCCCCACGCCTCCATCGTGTCGGTGCCGAGCCATGCGGTGAGCGCGGTGACGAGGCCCGCCGCGCCGACGTAACCGGCCAGGGTGCCGAATTCGAGGAAGCTGCCGAAGTAGCCGCGGCGGCGGTCGGGGGCGTACTCGGCGATGAAGGTGGAGGCGCCGCCGTATTCGCCGCCGGTCGAGAAGCCCTGGAGCATGCGGAAGAGCACCAGGAGGGCCGGTGCCCAGAACCCGATCGTGGCGTACGAGGGGATGAGGCCGATCGCGAAGGTGCCGACCGCCATGAGGATCATGGTGAGCGCGAGGACCTTCTTGCGGCCCAGCCGGTCACCCATCGGGCCGAACACCATGCCGCCGAGGGGGCGGATCAGGAAGGCGACGGCGAACGTCGCGAACGACGACAGGAGCTGGACCGTGTCGTTCCCGGAAGGGAAGAAGACGTGTCCGAGGGTGACGGCGAGGTAGGCGTAGATGCCGAAGTCGAACCACTCCATGGCGTTGCCCAGGGAGGCGGCCCGCACCGCGCGCTTGACTGCCGCCTCGTCGGTGACCGTGATGTCGGTCCGTCGCAGTCTGGGCTGTCGGCGCCGGGTGGCGGCCTTGAACAGGTGCGGGTGGCGTCTCAAAGCCTCGGGATCGTCCGCGGGGGAGCGGTCTGTGGCCGGCATGACCGTGTGTCCTCTCTGGGGGTGAGCAGACTCCAGAGGCACTTCTGCACGGTCATGCCGTTCGCAAACGGGAACGATCCCGGAATGAGACGCCCGTCACACGGGCCCGTCATGCAGGTCCGTCACAGGGGCCTGTCGCGCGGGCCCGTCACGCGGACTCGTCACACGGGCCCGTCGCACGGGTCGGGGTTCAGACGCCCAGGTCGCGCATGATCTTGGCGACGTGGCCGGTGGCCTTGACGTTGTAGAAGGCGTGTTCGACCTTGCCGTTCTCGTCGACGACGACGGTGGAGCGGATGACGCCCGTCACCACCTTGCCGTAGAGCTTCTTCTCGCCGAAGGCGCCGTACGCCTCCAGGGTCGTCTTCTCCGGGTCGCCGACCAGGGTGACCTTGAGGTTCTCCTTCTCGCGGAACTTCGCGAGCTTCTCCGGCTTGTCGGGGGACACGCCGATGACGTCGTAGCCCGCGGTGGCGAGGACGTCGAGGTTGTCGGTGAAGTCGCAGGCCTGCTTGGTGCAGCCGGGGGTGAGGGCCGCCGGGTAGAAGTAGACGATGACCTTGCGGCCCTTGTGGTCCGCGAGGGAGACCTCGTTGCCGTCCGCGTCGGGAAGGGTGAAGGCGGGGGCGGTGTCGCCGGGCTGCAGTCGCTCGCTCATGGCTGGCTCTCCTCGGGGGTGGTCGCTTACGCCTTCAGAGCCTAATGGGGGTCTGACGCGACCCGATCGCGACAGAACTGACAGACTGTCCACAAGGACCGATCAACGACCGGATCACGACTACGGAGGCAGCGCGGTGTCGGAGGCCAGGACCCCTGCGCAGATCGAGGCGGACATCGTCCGCCGGCGCGAGCAGCTCGCCATCACGCTCGATGAGATCGGCATTCGGATGCACCCGAAGACGATCATCGGGGACGCCAAGGCGAAGGTCGCCTCGACCGTCGACCAGACGGCCGGCCGTGCCTTCGTCGCCGTCAACCGGGTCGTCTCGGACGTGAAGGCCCGTTTCACCACCGAGGACGGCGCGCCCCGCCTGGAGCGGGTCGTTCCGGCGGCCGTCGTGGCTCTGGCCGTCGTCGGGCTGATCGTCTCCTCCTCCCGGCGGCACAGGGCGTGAGCCTCCCCGGGTACGGGCGACACGCCCGGGCAGGTAGGTTCGACGGGTGAGCGAGAACACGCACGACAAGCTGCCCATCCGGATGCTCCACGACCGGGTCCTCGTCCGCACCGACTCCCCGGAGGGGGAGCGGCGTTCCGGCGGCGGCATCCTGATTCCGGCGACGGCCGCCGTGGGCCGTCGTCTCGCCTGGGCCGAGGTGGTCGCGGTCGGTCAGAACGTCCGTACCGTGGAGATCGGCGACCGGGTGCTGTACGACCCCGAGGACCGTGCCGAGGTCGAGGTGCGGGGTGTCGCGTACGTCCTGATGAGGGAGCGCGACCTGCACGCGGTGGCGGCGGACCGGTTCATGGGGACGTCGGATTCGACCGGGCTGTATCTGTAGGAAGAGGCACGTGGGAGAAGTGTGCGAAGGCCCTGGTGACCGGAGTCACCGGGGCCTTTGCCCGTTCTTTGCTAGCCTGGAGACACCCCGACGAGACGCGCCGTACCGGGTTTGACGACAAGACGACGCACCCCTGTTGATCCGTTTCGCGGAGGTGTCTCGTCATGGCTTGGGTTCTGCTGGTCGTCGCCGGTCTGCTGGAGGTCGGCTGGTCCATCGGGATGAAGTACACCGACGGCTTCACCCGGCTCTGGCCCAGTGTCCTGACCGGTGCGGGGATCGTGGCCTCCATGGTGCTGCTGTCGCAGGCGGCCAAGACGCTGCCGATCGGTACGGCGTACGGCGTGTGGGTCGGTATCGGTGCGGCCGGTGCGGCGGTGCTCGGCATGGTGGTGCTCGGTGAGCCGGCGACCGCCGCCCGCGTCTTCTTCGTCTGTCTGCTGCTCGTGGCCGTGGTGGGACTCAAGGCGACGAGCGGTCACTGACTCCGGGCGGCCGTGGGGGAGGGCTGGGGGGCGCGTGAGGCTCCCGGTCCCGCCTCGCCCGTCTCGTACCAGTCCTCCGATCCGTCGGGGCCGTCCGGGCCGTCGGGGCCGTCGGGACTCTCCGGTCCGTCCGGTCCGTCCGATCCGTCCGGGGCCGGCGGCGGCGTCGGCATCGGTTCGGCCCCCGGCATCAGCCGGAGCTCGAAGTCCTGGGGCGGTGTCCCGTCCAGTGCCTCCCGGGTGAACCGGGCCCAGATCTCGGCCGGTGCCCCGCCGCCGTTCATGCGGGGCTGGCCCAGGGCGCCGTAGAGGGACTCCTGTGCTCCCGACTCGGGGTCCTGCCCCATGAGCGCGACGACCGTCGCGAGCTCCGGGGTGTAGCCGGCGAACCAGGCGGCCTTGTCGTCCTCCGCCGTGCCCGTCTTGCCGGCGGCCGGGCGTCCCGCCGCCTGGGCGGCCGTGCCCGTGCCGGTGTCGACGACTCCGCGCAGGATCGACGTGGTCGTGTCGGCGGCCTCGCGGCTGACCGCCTGTCGGCGGGCGACGGCCGGGAGTTCCAGTTCCCGGCCGCCCTGGCTGATGCTCTCGACGAGGGAGTACGTGCCGTTGCGGCCGTGTGCGGCGAGCGTGGCGTACGCGGAGGCCATGTCGAGGACGCTGGCGGTGGCCGAGCCGAGGGCGATGGACGGGGAGGCGGTGAGGTCGGGGGTGGAGCGGGGCAGGCCGAGGGCGATCGCGGTGCGTCGTACGTCCGCGGGGCCGACGTCCACCGCCATCTGGGCGTACACGGTGTTCACCGACAGGCTGGTGGCGGCGCCGACGTTGATGTCGCCGTAGCTGGCCTCGTCCTCGTTGGCGGGGTCGTACGGTTCGCCGTTCCAGCCCTCCACGGGGCGCCGGTTGGTGCCGTCGTACAGGGTGTACGGGGTGATGGGCCGGCCCTGCTGGGTCTGGGCGCCGTTCTGGACGGCGGCCGTGAAGACGAAGGGTTTGAAGGTGGAGCCGACCTGGTAGTCGCGGCGGGTCGCGTTGTTGACGTACTGCTGGGTGTAGTCGACGCCGCCGTACATGGCGAGGACCTTGCCGGTGGCCGGGTCGACGGCCGCGGCCCCGACCCGTACGTACCGGTCGGCGGGGGCGCTCGCCGGGTCGAGCCGGGAGACGACCCGGTCCTCGACGGCCTGGACGAGGGCCTCCTGCTTGGCGGGCTCCAGGGTGGTGGTGATGCGGAAGCCGCCGCCGGCGAGGGTCTTCTCGTCGACGATCCCGTGGTCGGTGAGGTACTGCTCGACGGCCTGGACGAGGTAGCCGCGCTGTCCGGAGAGGGCGCTGGTGGCGCGGGCGGTCTGGGGGACGGGGAAGCGGGCGGCGGCGCGGGCCGCGGGGCTGAGCCATCCCTCGCCGACCATGCCGTCGAGGACGTAGTGCCAGCGGGCGACGGCCTTGGCCCGGTTCTCGGGGTGGGTGGTGACGTCGTAGGCGCTGGGGGCCTTGAGGAGGGAGGCGAGGTAGGCGCCCTCGGCGGTGTCGAGCTGCTGGACGTCCTTGCCGTAGTAGGCGCGGGCGGCGGCCTGGACGCCGTAGGCGTTGCGGCCGAAGTAGCTGGTGTTCAGGTAGCCCTGGAGGATCTCCTCCTTGCTCTTCTCGCGGCCGAGCTTGAGGGCGATGAAGAACTCCTTGGCCTTGCGGGTGAGGGTCTGTTCCTGGCCGAGGTAGTAGTTCTTCACGTACTGCTGGGTGATGGTGGAGCCGGACTGGCGGCCCTTGCCGGTGACGGTGTTCCAGGCGGCGCGGACCATGGCCTTGGGGTCGACGGCGCGCGAGGTCTGGAAGTCGCGTTCCTCGGCGGCGAGGACGGCGTGTCGGACGGGGAGCGGGATCTGGTCGAGGCGGACGCTCTCGCGGTTGACCTCGCCGTCGCGGGCGAGCGGGGTGCCGTCCCGGTAGAGGTAGACGTTGGACTGGGCGACGGCGGCGGCGTTGGCGGGCGGGATCTCGACCAGGAGGTAGCCGGCGGCGAAGCCGCCGACGAGCAGCAGGCCGCCGAGGAGGAGGAGTCCGAGGAGGGTCCGCAGGACACGGCGGGGGCGTCTCGGGGGGCCGGGGTCGGCGAGGGTGGGGTCCCGGGGTTCCCAGCCGTCCGGGTGGGGGTCGTCGTCGCTCGCGCCGTTCGTACCGCTCGTACCGCTCGTACGGTTCGTACCGTTCGCATCGGAGGAAGGGGACATGGCATCACATACTGCACGGAACGCGCCGAAACTCCCTCAAGCGACCCGAAGGTGGCGCGAAAACCGCTCGCGGCACGCCGGGCGAAGGCACTAGGGTCGTGCGCTTCGCCGTATCCGTGTGGACATCCGTGGGGAAAGGGCCTCTCATGCTGCGGCTGTACGCGATGGTGGCCGCGGGCGGGTTCCGGCGCTTCGCCGCCTACCGCGTGGCCACGGCGGCCGGTGTCTTCACCAACACCGTCTTCGGTTTCGTCCTCTCCGCCACCTACATCGCCCTCTGGAACGAACGCCCCCGCCTCGGCGGCTACTCCATGGACGACGCCCTCGCCTACGTCTGGATCGGCCAGGCCCTGATCACGGTCTGCGGGCTGATGGGCGGCGGCTTCGAGGACGAGCTGATCGAACGGATCAGGACCGGCGACATCGCCGTCGACCTCTACCGCCCCGCCGACCTCCAGGCCTGGTGGTTCTCGGCCAACGCCGGCCGCTCCGCCTACCAGCTCCTCGGCCGCGGAGTCGTCCCGATGGCGGTCGGCGCGCTCGTCTTCGGCTTCACCCTGCCGCCGGGACCGGGCGCGTGGCTGGCGTTCCTGCTCGCGGTGGCGCTCGGCTCGGTGGTCGGCTTCGCGATCTGGTACCTGGTGGCGATGAGCGCGTTCTGGCTGCTCGACGGCCAGGGCGTGGTGCAGGCGGCCTGGCTGGCGGGCCTGTTCTTCTCCGGGATGCTGCTCCCGCTGAACGTCTTCCCGGGCGCGCTGGGGGACGTCGCGCGGCTGCTGCCGTGGGCGTCGCTGCTGCAGGTGCCGGCCGACGTGTACCTGGGGAGGTACGAGGGCTGGGAGCTGGCGGAGGCGTACGGCTTCCAGGGCTGCTGGGCCCTGGTCCTGCTCGGCGCGGGCCGGGCGGCACAGACGGCGGCGACGCGGAAGGTGGTGGTGCAGGGTGGGTAGGCCCCTGGCCGGCGACTCCTGGCGCACGTACCGGGGGGCGGGGCTCCTGGGCGACTCCTGGCGCACGTACCGGATGGTGGCGGGCATGTGGATCCGCTCCACGATGGCGTACCGCTCCTCCTTCGCCCTGACCCTCGTCACCAGCTTCTGCGTCACCTTCTTCGACTTCGTCGTCATCCTCCTGATGTTCGGTCAGGTGCGGGGCCTCGGCGGCTTCTCGTTCGCGGAGGTCGCCCTCCTGTACGGGACGGCCGGCACGTCCTTCGGGATCGCCGACCTCACGATGGGCTCGCTGCAGAGGATGGGGAAGCGGATCAGGGACGGCTCGCTCGACACCTTCCTGATGCGTCCGGCGCCGCTGCTGGCGCAGGTCGCGGCGGACAAGTTCGCGCTGCGGCGGTTCGGCAGGGTCGCGCAGGGCCTGATGGTGCTGGTCTGGGGCCTGCTCCTGCTGGACGTGGCGTGGACGCCGCTGAAGGCGCTGCTGCTGCCGGTGACGGTGGTGTGCGGGGCGGTGATCTTCGGCGCGGTGACCGTGCTCGGCGCGTCGGTCCAGTTCTGGACGCAGGACGCCTCCGAGGTCACGAACGCCTTCACGTACGGCGGGAACACCCTCCTCCAGTACCCGCCGACGATCTTCGCGCAGGAGCTGGTGCGGGGCGTCGTGTACGTGGTGCCGCTGGCGTTCGTGAGCTGGCTGCCCGCCCTGTACGTGCTGGGGCGGCCGGCCCCGGCGGGGGTGCCGGAGTGGGCGGCGTTCGTGTCGCCGCTGGTGGCGGCGGTCTGCTGCGGGGCCGCGGGGCTCGCGTGGCGCGCCGGGATCCGCTCGTACCGATCGACAGGAAGCTGAGGCCTCCCCATGCCCCCCTTCATCGAACTGGACGCACTGGAGAAGACCTTCACGGTCCGCCGCAGGGCGGGCCTGCTGCGCCGTGAGAAGAAGGAGGTCAGGGCGGTCGACGGCATCTCCTTCGGCGTCGAGCGCGGGGAGATGGTCGGCTACATCGGTCCGAACGGCGCCGGGAAGTCGACCACGATCAAGATGCTCACCGGCATCCTCACCCCCAGCGGCGGCCGGCTGCGGGTCGCGGGCATCGACCCGGCGCGCGAGCGCACCCGTCTGGCCCAGCGGATCGGCGTGGTCTTCGGCCAGCGCACGACGCTCTGGTGGGACCTGCCGCTGAGGGACTCGTACCGGCTGACCCACCGCATGTACCGCATCCCCGACGAGCGTTACGAGAAGAACCTCGCCCGCTGTGTGGACCTCCTCGACCTGGGGGAGCTCCTGGACGTCCCCGTCCGGCAGCTCTCCCTGGGCCAGCGGATGCGCGGGGACATCGCGGCGGCGCTGCTGCACGACCCGGAGGTGCTGTACCTGGACGAGCCGACGATCGGCCTGGACGTGGTGTCGAAGGCGAGGGTGAGGGAGTTCCTGAAGGACCTGAACGCCTCCCGGGGGACGACGGTCCTCCTGACCACCCACGACCTCACGGACATCGAGCAGCTCTGCTCGCGGGTGATGGTCATCGACCACGGGCGCCTGATGTACGACGGCGACCTGGCCGGCCTGCACGCCGTGGGCGAGAGCGAACGGCTCCTGATGGTGGACCTGGAGCGCGAGCTGCCTCCGATCACGGACGTGCCGGGAGCCCGGTTCGTACGGGCGGAGGGCCCGCGTCAGTGGCTCGCGTTCCCGGCGTCGACGTCGGCGGCCCCGCTGGTGGCGGCGGTGGCGGCCGGGTACCCGCTCCTCGACCTCTCGGTGCGGGAACCGGACATCGAGGCGGTGATCGCGAAGATGTACGGGGGAACTCGGGACGAGCGCCGGGAGTCCCTGAGGTAGGAGGTCGAACCGATGGTGAGTTTCTCGTACACGGCCGCGGACGAGGAGAAGAGCAGGGGCGTCCGCCGGATGAAGACGCTGGCGACGTCCCTGCTGCTCGGCGTGGCGGTGGTCTACGGCCTGGCGACCTGGGCGCGGAACGAGGGCTGGGGGGCCTGGGCGGGCTACGTCGCGGCGGCGGCGGAGGCGGGCATGGTCGGCGCGCTGGCGGACTGGTTCGCGGTCACGGCCCTCTTCCGGCGCCCCCTGGGGCTCCCCATCCCCCAC
Organism: Streptomyces sp. NPDC053513; assembly: GCF_044544765.1. Classification (NCBI taxonomy): domain Bacteria; kingdom Bacillati; phylum Actinomycetota; class Actinomycetes; order Kitasatosporales; family Streptomycetaceae; genus Streptomyces; species Streptomyces sp. NPDC053513. Next base: position 471,715 of record NZ_JBITXP010000004.1, on the reverse strand, counting down.
ACGGCGATCATCCCGACGAAGAAGGACCAGCTGGGCGCGCAGCTGGGCACGTTCGTGGGCGAGAACTTCCTCTCGGCGGACGTCGTACGGGGCAGGCTGAAGGCGTTCGGCATCGGCGGCCGGCTGGGGGAGTGGCTGGCGGACCCGGCGCACGCCGACCGGGTGACGGCGGAGGCGGCGACGGCGCTGCGAGGCGCCCTGACCGTCCTCCGTGACGCGGACGTCCAGGCGGTCGTCGGGGAGGCGATCACCCGCCGCGCGGAGTCGGCGGAGATCGCCCCGGGCCTGGGCAAGACCCTGGAGCGGATCGTCGCCGACGGGGCGCACCACCGGGCGGTCGACCTGATCTGCACCCGGGCCCACGACTGGCTGGTCACGCACGGGGACTCGGTGATGGACGCGGTCCAGGGCGGGGCCCCGGGCTGGACGCCGCGCTTCGTGGACCGTCGCATCGGCGAACGCGTCTACAAGGAGCTCCTCCGCTTCGTCACGGAGATGCGGGACATGCCGGGGCATCCGGCGCGCGGGGCGATCGACCGCTTCCTCGCCGACTTCGCCGCCGACCTCCAGGCGGACACGGACACCCGCGCCCGCGTGGAGCGCCTGAAGGCGGACCTCCTGGCCCGGCCGGAGATCCAGGACATCATCGCCTCGGCGTGGTCCTCGGTCCGGTCCCTGATCATCGCGGCGGCCGAGGACGACCGCAGCCAGCTCCGCCTCCGCGCCCGCGCCTCCCTGATCTCCCTGGGCACCCGCCTGGCGACGGACACCCACCTCCAGGCGAAGGTCGAGGGCTGGGCGGAGGACGCGGCGGCGTACGTGGTCACGACGTACCGCGACGAGATCACGTCCCTGATCACCGACACGGTCGCCGGCTGGGACGCCGTCCAGACCTCCCGCAAGATCGAGGCCAACATCGGCCGCGACCTCCAGTTCATCCGCATCAACGGCACGGTGGTCGGCGCGCTGGCGGGGCTGCTGATCTACACGGTGAGCCGGGCGGTGGGGGGCTGACCTTCCTGGTCAGGCCTCCCACGGGTGACGGCCCAGGAGGACGGAGTCAGGCCCTCCCGCGCGTCGCGGCCCAGGAGGCGGCGGCCATGCCCCCGGCGACGGAGAACACGGCGGGCCAGGCGCCGATCTTCTTGGCGAGCGGGTGGGACCCGGCGAAGGCGGCGACGTACGCACCCGTCAGCCCCACGGAGGCCTTGATCCCACCCACCTGCTGCCACTCCCGAGCGGCCACCCCACCGGCCACGGCGAGCACGACACCCCCGAGGGGCCGCTTCTTGGTCCACCGGGCGACGGCGTAACCGCCTACGAGGCCGGCGGCGGCTATGGCGGGGGAGGGGATGCGGGGCATGGCGGGGGACCTCTCAGAATCCAGTGTGTACGGGTTCGAGCCTAGCGAGGGGCCGGACGGTGTGGTGGCGTGGCCCGGTATCACTTGTTGCCTCTGATGGCTGTTCTTTGTCAGGTCTGTGCCGGCGTCCGGGCAAGGGCGGCCCGGAGGATCGCGCCGGCATCATCCGGAAGCCCCAACGCATGCAGCTCGACCGCGATGCGCATGACCTCCTCTTCGGCGCGACTCCGGCCGTTAATGCCGATGGCTGTGTCCGCGAGATCGTCCTGACCGTTACGCAGCAGCGCGATGGCTGCCGCGCTCTCCAAAGGAGACAGGGACCTCGACGTGTCCTGGATGAGGGCAACTGCGTACCCGATATGCCCGCTTTTATGGAGGGCGGCGGCGCTGGCGGCGAGCTGCTGCGCCGCAGCCACATCACGTTCCCTCCGCTGCCGGTCCCCCGTGGGGCGGGGGACCGGCAGCGGAGTACGGCGTGTGAGAACGGCCGGATTGCTTCCCTCCGCGAAAGCGGGCGGGGGGGAGCTCGTGGAAGGCTGGCGGGCGAGAAGCCGGCTGTTCTCGCCGCGGAGCCGCTGGTTTTCCCTGAGTACCGGGCCACAGTTCTGGCAGAAAGTCGCCTCGGCCGCCGCATGGAGCGTGCGCAGCTCCGTCGGGGAAAACGCCACCGGATCAGGAGCCGCCTGTTCGGCAGCGAGCTTGTGGAGCAGGAGAACGAGGCCGAGGGGCGGTTTTCTGCGGCCGCTGCGATAGCGAGAGATCTCGCTCGGGTCCTTGCGCCAGCCTTCCAGTGCCAGCAGCTCTGAGGCCTCGGTCAGCGTTCTCACCGCCAGGTGCTCGTAGAGAGCGGCTATCGCCTCAGCGAGTGCCTTCCGCCCTGGTGGGAGGTCCGGTCCCGTCGTGCCCGCCGTGCTTTTTCCCGCCATGGCCATCCCCCTATGAACGCCCGTAGTTCATTGTGCAGTAAGGAGTTTTGACTACCTTGCGCGCAAAGCCAGCTGGGGGTGGACGGCGCCCTTGGCCGCCGTGCTGAATGGTTGAGCCAGCCGGAAGTCCGGCAGAGCGGGCCTCTGGGTTTGCGCTGCTGGTGGACGGCTCTCCAGGGTGTTCGTTGAGCGGAGGATGCAAGTGGCAATGCCGTCGTGGCTCGACAAGTCGTTCGGCAGCAAGGTGCGCGCTGGCCTGTGGCTGGTGTCGGAGGTTGGGGAAGGAAACATCTTCACCAAGGGGCAGTTGCGGGCGGCGTTCCCCGAGGTGGCACAGATTGACCGCCGGGTACGCGACCTGCGAGATCACGACTGGCAGATCGACACCAGGCGTGAGGACGAGTCGCTCCACCTCGATGAGCAGCGTTTCGTGAAGAAGGGCGCTGACATCTGGCTTCCCGGGCAGTCGAAGTCCCCGAAGGAGAAGTCCGGGCTCACCGCGGCCCAGCGGACCAAGGTCTTCGTGGCAGACAGCTTCCTCTGCCGGTCCTGTGGCATCGGTGCGGGTGAGTCGTTTGGCGACGGTGGCCAGGACGCACAGTTGGAAGTCGCGCGGCGGCAGGTCCAGATGGCGGACGGGACGAGCGAGATCCAGCTCGTCACCGAGTGCAACCGGTGCCGGGTGGGAGGCCGTCAGCGCCAGGCGGATCTGGCGGGCGTACTGGGCAGCATTGAGCGCCTTACTCCGCTGGAGCGGGATGTGTTCCTCAGCTGGCTGAACGTCGACCGCCGTGACCCCAGCCCGCTGGAGCGGCTCTGGGGTGAGTACCGCACCCTGCCTGAGCCGGCCCGCAACGCGGTGCGGGACGCTCTGAACGGCACGGACAAGTAACAGACGAGGGGATGCGGTAACCAGATGAAGCAGGAATTTCCGCCGCCGCCGCGCGCTGCCGAGTTCAGCGAGCTGGTCAGGAAGCGGCTTGAGGACGTGAAGAGTGCCGGCGGAACCCGTGAGACTGTCACGGTGGACTGGAACGGCCAGGCGCTTCACTGCGAGGTGATCGACTGCCCCATCAGCTCTGTTTTCTACAATCCCGGAACCCACCGCATCAGGGCGCAGCGCAGCCATGACCCCGCCAGGGACGCGGCGTTGGACGCGGACCCCTGGAAGGGAGGCAGCCAGGAGTACCTGCAGTTCCTTCTCCAGGCCGATCCGGCTGACCCCAACCGCAGGGATCCGGACTTCGACAAGCTCAAGGAGAGCCTCGAGCAGTTCGGGCAGAATGATCCCGGCCTGATCACCCACAGCGGCATCCTCGTCAATGGCAACACGCGTGCGGCGGCGCTTCGCGAGCTGGGCCAGCAGACGATGCGGGTGGGCGTGCTGCCGGAGTCGTTCACCTGGGCTGATATCAGTTCCGTTGAGCTGGCCCTGCAGCTGCGCCGGGACCACCGGCGGGACTACTCGTACATCAACCGTCTCCTCGCCATGGAGGAGCAGACCAGGCTTGGGCGGACGCCGGACGCCATCGCGAAGGACTTTCGCATCCGGCCGTCCACCTACCACCAGGAGCGCTGGATTCTGGGCACGATCCGCGAGCAGATCTCGCGCAGTGGGAACGGTGATGCACCCGGGCTGCGACTCGTCGACTTCGAGGACCACCAGGAGAAGCTCAAGGAGTTGCACCGCGCATACGAAAAGCTCGCCGGGGTCGATCCTGACCGCGCGGACGTGTTGAAGGAGCTCCGCATGGCGGCCATCGTCATGGGCTTCGCCAAGACGGACGTACGGCACATTGATGAGAGTTTCCGTGACCGGTACCTGTCCCGGACGATGTCGCCTGAATTCAGCGCACCGGCGGACGCACCGGCGGCCGTGTCCATCCCGGGGCTGGGCGGTGTGACGCTTCCCGGTGCTTCCTCCGCGGTTTCGGAAGCCCGGGCTCTGAACGACAAGGTGCTCCGCGCGAAGGCAATGGCCAGTGCCTCGAGTGACACGGCCTCCGAACAGGACAGGAAGCAGGCCCAAGGCGTCTTCCAGGAGGCCCGTGAAGCCTTTGACCAGGCGATCGACGCCGCGGGCCGTGACGCCAGGCTGAAGAAGAGGAAGCAGATGGCGCCCGCCCGTATCGCGGATGCCTGCGCGGACATCGACCAGAGCGTGGTGGAGCTTGTGCAGGCACGGGCTTCGCGCAGTCTTGATGAGGAAGCGCTGGACGAGGCCGTATTGAAGCTGCGTGAGAGCCTGCGGAAGCTCGCTCAGCAGGCTGGGCGGGGAGCCAAGACCCCTGGTGACGGTGTGGCCTGGCTTATCGAGGCCGTTTCCCTGGAGACCTCAGGATGAGCGAGGTCACCATGGGTATGTCGCTGCGTCTCGATTTCGATGAGACGCGCACGAAGGTCGTTCTCCGGACGACGGAAGAACACCGCGACGAACTCGTCCAGCTGACTGCCCGGTTCCGGTCGGGCGGCCAGCTGGGCCCCGTAGCGGCTGTGGTCGAACTCAACGACCTGTTGGGGGGCCTGGGCGCACTCTCCTCCTGGCCGGACGAGTCCGGTGTGGAGTGGGCCCCGGAGCTTCAAGAGCTGGTCGTCGGTGTCCTTCAGGACGCCCAAGCAGTAAAGGACCGCCTGGACGCGCCGGACCGTACGGAAGAGACGTGTCCCGACGAGGTCCCCTTTCTGCTGGGAGAGGAGTGGAAAGCTGATCTCAGTGACTTCCAGCGGCGTGATGTCGCCAAGCTGCTCTCGCTTCAGCACGGTGCCAACTTCAGCGTGCCCGGTGCCGGCAAGACGCGTGTAGGCCTGGCCGTGTACGCCAGCCAGAAGGCGCAGGGGAAGGTTAACCGGCTGCTCATCGTCTGCCCGAAGTCCGCATACGAAGCATGGCAGTACGAGAGCGCAGTCTGTTTCCGGCACTCACTGCGCACGGACATCCTTGGCAGGTCCTACGACCAGTGGGCCGAGGTGCTGATCGTCAACTATGAGCGACTGGATCGGTCGCTCACAATGCTGGCCGCCTGGCTGAAGGCTGGGCCCTCGATGATCATTCTTGATGAGGCGCATCGAATGAAGCTCGGTGCGCGGGGCACTTACGGCGCTGCCTGTATGGCTCTCGGGCCACTCGCCCGGCGCAGGCTGATTCTCACTGGTACCCCGGCCCCTAACGGAGCGAAGGACCTGGAGAACCTGCTCGGGTTCGTCTGGCCTGGGCATGGCCAGCGCACGGTCACGCAGGCGGTTGCTGGCGGAGACCTGGCGTATGCAAGCACGGTCCTGCGGCCCTTGTTCACCCGTACGACCAAACAGGAGCTCGGCCTCCCGCCGATGTCGCTTCAGATGCGGTACGTGGACCTGCCACCGCTGCATGAGGAGATTTACGCATCGCTAGTAGGGGGGGAGGCGAGTGGCACGGCACGCGAAGATCTCAGCGCGCTGGGGAAGACGGCACTGCGGTTGCTGATGGCGGCGGTGTGTCCTGCGCTTCTGACCGAGGGAGCGAACCGGTACGACCCGCTCGCCTATCAGCTTCCGCCGCTGGAAGTGCCGCAAGGAAGCTCGCTGTACACCTTGATGCAGAACCTTCCCGACCACGAGATGTCGCCTAAGTATCAGGAAGCGGCTCTCATCGTGGCCGAGAATGCGGAAAAAGGACGCAAGACTCTGGTATGGACAACTTTCGTCCGGAGTCTGGCCACTCTTGAGAAGCTTCTCGGGAAGTTCGGTCCTGCCGTTGTGTACGGCGGGACCCCCGACAGAGAGGAGCAGCTGCGGCGCTTCCGCGAGGATCCGGACTGCATGGTGCTGATCTCTAATCCGGCCACTCTGGGGGAGGGGATCAGCCTGCACCAGGTCTGCCACGATGCCGTCTATGTGGACCGCGATTTCATGGCAGGTCGCTTCCTCCAGAGCATGGACCGGATCCATCGTCTCGGTCTCCCGCCAGGCACCGAAACGAACGCCACGGTCCTCGTGGCCCGCCATACCGTCGACGAGGTGGTGATGACGAGGCTGGAGCAGAAGCTCGATTTCATGGGGAGGATCCTTGATGATCCTTCGGTGCAGCAGCTCGCGGATCTTGAAGAGGAGCCGGCGGTAGCTGCTGGCCTGGCGCCTAGCGACATGGCCGCTCTGTTGAGTCACATGGGGCTACCGGCCGTCCGGTGACGGGGAGGACGTTTCGCGTGCAGAGCCGGTCATGTAGCTGCCCGGACGCGCGGAGCGGTCGGCCAGGGGGCGTGTCATTGTCAAGGCGGTAGGTGACACGCCGGGCCGACTGGCCTGGGAGACTGTACTGGCGCTGGGGGATGTCACCGGCGGATGCGACACTTGCGTGTCTGCAGTTAGTCACACCAGGAGGATCCGATGAGTTCCAGCGGTCAGCCGCTGACGTCGATTGAGATCTGCGCGGGCGCAGGGGGGCAGGCCGTCGGTCTGCACAGGGCCGGGTTCCGTCACCTCGCGCTTGTTGAGATCGACACACACGCGGCGAAGACGCTGGAGCTCAACGTCATCAAGGCGGAGCGCTGGGGAGCTGACGTTGCGGCGGAATGTGACGTCCTGGAAATGGATGTGACGAAGTTCCGTCCCGCCGAGCATCTTGAGAAGTTCAACGCACGCATGAAGCGTCCGATTGCTGAGAAGGAACTCGGCCTCCTTGCCGGAGGCGTTCCTTGCCCTCCCTTTTCCGTCGCGGGAAAGCAGCTGGGCCGGGATGATGAGCGGGACCTTTTTCCGACCATGCTTAACCTTGTCGAAGAGCTGAAGCCCCGCGCGGTGATGATCGAGAACGTCGCCGGTTTGGTCAAGCCGTGGGCTAAGTTCTATGAATACCGTGAGGAAATTAAACAGCGTCTTCGTGATGCGGGGTACGTGGTATGCGGCTGGAGGCTGCTCGAGGCCGCCGACTATGGAGTGCCCCAGCTAAGGCCCAGGGCAATTTTGGTTGCCATTCGAGAGGATCAGTACAGAGGATTTGAGTGGCCAGCTCCCAGGAAGGAGCGGGTCACGGTCGCCATGGTCCTAGAGGAATCCATGAAGCGTCGTTTCGTTGAGGCCGGCCGCCCTGAGGGGTTCGAAAAGTGGCTCAAGGACGCCGGTAGAGGGAGTGTGGCTCCTACGCTGGTTGGCGGTTCCAAGAAGCATGGCGGGGCTGACCTTGGACCTACCCGGGCCAAGAGGGCGTGGGCTGCACTCGGGGTGAACGGTATGGGTGTTGCCAACGACGAGCACGAAGTGAACCTGGAGAGAGATCTCGGTAATCCTCAGAAGGGGCTCGGTCCCATGCTGACCGTGGAGCAGGCAGCAATGATCCAGGGCTTCCCGGAGAAGGCCGAGTGGGAGTTTGCTGGCCGGAAAACCGCGCGCTATCGCCAGGTGGGCAATGCCTTCCCTCCGCTGGTAGCCGAGGCTGTGGGCCGTGCTATCAGGGAAGCCCTAGAGCGGCAGGGCGCTGTGCTTGCGCCTCCTGCCGGAGATCTGGAGCCGGACGGCATGACGTGGGAGTCGGCTCAGGGCTCCCTCATTTAAAGCGTCTGCCGTCTCCTCGTGACGGTGCGGGCGATCTCGGCAGCGCATTCGTCTGCTGCTGTGTGTTCCCAGAAGCGCAGCACCACCCACCCCGCAGCCGCGAGCCGCTGGTCGGTATCGCGATCCCGGGCGATATTGCCTTCGACCTTCTTCGACCAGTAGCCAGAGTTGGTCTTAGGCGGAACGTAGTGCTCGGGGCAGCCGTGCCAGTAGCAGCCATCGATGAAAACGGCTACCTTCGCCGGGCGGAAGACCATGTCTGCTGTCCGGCGAAGCTCTGGCAGGGGTTTGGCCGCTACTCGGTAGCGGAGCCCTCGGGCGTGGACGAGGCGGCGGATCAGCTGTTCGGGTTTTGTATCCCTGCTTCGGATGGCCTGCATGTTGCGGCGTCGTGCAGCGGACGAGGCCCAGGAGCCTTCTGGGGGTACCCACGGTTCGGGACTGCTCATGTTTCTCTTTCTGAAGCGTTCAGAGCGCCGGCCTCCAGTCGGCGGGCCTGCTTTCGAGCATGCTTCATCCTGGCGATGGCAGCTTTAGGTCCGCCGGGCGGCCAGGGCTCCCAGCTGTCCAATCGATAGAACGAAAGAGAGCGCCGCCCTGCCTTCCGTTTGGAGTTTTTTATTTTCCATCCTAGATCCCTGAGTTCACGCATGCGCCTTGTGGGATCTCCGTGATTCTCCTCCCTGGCTACGAGTGCTATGAGTTCCTTGGGTACTTCTATCCCTTCCATAGCCTTCAGTAGTTCACCAATCCGGAGGTGGGCCTCGGGAAGGCTGAGGGAGACCCGCAGCGCCTCGGCGCTCTCCTCGTGGTCTGAGAAAAGGGCCTGCTTGGCGTGGTTGTCTTCCTCGCAAAGCGGCTGGAGGTTTTCGACTTCGTTCGTACCGCCGAGGTCGAGAGGCACCTTGTGGTCGATGACGAGCTTGACGTGGTCATCCTTGGGAGTTCGCCCACAGGCGGCACAGCGGTATCCGTACGTGTGGAGCGTAAAAGCGCGGTCGGAGGCCCGTATGCGCTTTCGCGCCGTTCGCTGATCCGCGTCGGGCTGCCAGCCGTGCAGCGCATAAGTGAAGCGTTGAGGGTGGTGTGGGTCCCGGACAGCGGGGACGAGGAAATAGGCCCGAAGGGACCGAAGCCGACGGTCTAGCTGGAGGTTGGACTTCCCCGTCAGTGAACTGACACGATCCCTGATCTCCCCCATGGTGAGGCGGGTGGTTTCGGCCTCGTAGAGCACACGGTAGACCGCGCGGGTTTCTGCGTCGGAGACCAGACCGTGAAGCTCGGGGGTGTTCGGTTGGGGAAGAGGGCGTGTCTCGATCTCGGGAGGCATATGACGTCCAGAGGTTCAGGGTTGACGAAAGATGGCTCCATCATTGCTTAAGGCAGATGGCTTTCGGCAAGGCCCACGGGTCAGAGATCACTCCGCCCCGTGGCACTCCCCATAAGCCCGCCCCGACCCGCACCAGCACTCCGCCCCCCGCGCCGGCGGCCAGGCCGTCGCGCGGCCCCGGGCCGCCAGGGTCGTGGCGTACTGGGGGAGGAGGTCCGCGTTCGAGGGGTGGGTGGATTCCGAGGCGGCGAAGGCTTCGTAGGAGGGGACCGTGGCGCGGACGATGCCCAGGTTCGGGGTGCCCGCCTGGGACAGTTCGCGGAGGGAGGCCTCGATGTCCGTCAGGTGGGCGCGGTACGTCGGGTACTCGGCCTCCAGCTCCGGGTAGGCCGCCAGGAGCTCGTTCAGTTCCGGTTCCGGCCAGTGGAGGACCGCGACCGGGAACGGGCGGGAGAGGGCCGTGCGGTACGTGCCCAGTTCCGAGCGGAGGCGGGTGATCTCCGCCTGGAGCTCCGCCGGGTCCGAGGAGCCGAGCGACCACAGGCGCTTCGGGTCGTGCAGTTCGTCCAGCCCGACCGTGCCCGTGTGCAGGCGGTCCGCCACGTCGTCCCAGTCGTCGTGCGGCAGCGCCAGCATCCGGCGGATCCGGTGCCGGGTGGTGATCAGGGAGCGGGTCGGGTGGGGGAGGTCCTCCGGAGGGGAGGCGATCAGGAGGGCCGTCGCCTCCGTGAGCGTCGACTCCGCCGCCTCCAGTTCGTCGTGCGCCTCCAGCGTCTCCGCCGTGATCTGCCACGCCGCCGCGTCCGCCGGCTTCGTCCGCCGCAGGCCGTCGATGATCGCGCGGGCCTCGGCCTCGTGGCCGTACTCCCACAGGTTCGCCGCCTTCAGCGCCCTGATCAGGTGCGGGTTCGCCGGCTCCCCGGCGAGCAGCTCGTCGTACAGGGCCGTCGCGGCCGGGCGGTCCCCCGCCAGTTCGTGATGGGCCGCGGCCCGGAGGTAGAGGGGTTCCCGGTCTCCCGGGTACTGCGCTGCCGTGCGCAGCAGACGCTCGGCTTCGGTGAGGTGGGCGGCAGGCGTGTCTGGGCGCATGCCCTCCACCGTACTGCTGTACGGGCCTGGAGAGTTGGCGCCCCAGCGCTTATCGTGCCCGGCGTGCGCGTCACGCAACGGGAGCGGGTGCCGGTCGTCGTCCAGGGGCGGGGAAGATGTCGTACGGGCGCACGCGCGCTGTGGCTGGGCGCCGAGACCGCCGTCACCTGCGGGGTTCTCATCCTGCTTCTCGTCGTCCATCAGCTCTGGTGGACCAACCGGGAGGCCCGCGCCGAGGCCCGGGAGCAGGTGAGCGTCCTGGAGCGTGAGTGGGACATCTCTCCTCCCGTCCGGGACGGGGGCGGTCTTCCCGGTGATTCGCCCGGTGAATCCGACGTAGGGGGAGGGGAAGGGGAGGGAGCTGGGGCTGGGGCTGGGGAGTCCTCGGGCTCCGTGCCTTCTGCGTCTTCCGTGTCCTCCGGGGCGTCCCCTGCCGCCTCCTCCCCGTCCTCCGGTGCCTTCGCCGTCCTCCGCATCCCCCGCCTCGGGCTCACCGTCCCCGTCGCCGAGGGCGTCTCCAAGCGGTCCGTCCTCGACAGGGGGTACGTCGGGCACTATCCCGGCACCGCCGGGCCCGGGCGCGTCGGGAACTTCGCCCTCGCCGGGCACCGGAACACCCACGGCGAGCCCTTCCGGTACATCGACCGGCTCCGGGGCGGGGACCGGATTTCCGTGCGCACGCGTGCGCATACCTATGTCTATCGCGTCGATCTCGTGTTGCCGTCGACCTCTCCCCGTGACGTCGGAGTCATCCGGGACGTCCCCCGGTCCCTCGTCAGGCCCTCCTACGGGTACGACGCTCCCGGCGCCTATCTCACGCTCACCACCTGCACCCCCGAGTTCAGCAGCGCCTACCGGCTCGTCGTCTGGGCGAAGCTGGTGTCAACCGGATGATCCACGGCCCAGGACGAGCGTGAGCACCGCTCCCGTCGCCGCCAGTCCCGCCGAGACCAGGAGCGCCGTGTCCGGGCCCTCCGTCACCAGGGCCAGCGTCAGGGCCACCCCCGCCGAGGAGCCGATGTAGCGGGCGGTGTTGTTGGCGCCCGAGCCCATCGCCGCCCGCTCCGGCGGCACCGAGTCCACCGCGAGGCGGGGCAGCGCCGCGTTCAGGAGGCCGCTGCCCGCGCCCGCGAGCAGGAGGCCGGGGACGAGCCGGGGCCAGGTGCCTTCCAGGCCGCCGAGGAGGGCGAGGATCCCCGCCGCCGACAGCGCGAACCCCAGGGCCAGTTGGTACGCGGCGGAGAGCCGGCCCGCCAGTCGGCGGGCCTGGAGCGCCGCCACGAACGCCGTGCCCGACCAGAGCAGGAAGAGCCACGCCGAGCCCAGCGGCGTCATCCCCGCCCCGCCCTGCAGCAGCGCCGGCACCACGCTGAACAGGCCGATCACCGCCAGGCCCGTGAACAGCGCCCCCAGCGTCGACGCCAGGAACGCCGGTCGCCGCAGCAGTGCCAGGTCCACCATGGGCGTCCGGCTCCGGCGCTCGACCGCCGTGAACAGCCCTGTCAGGACGGCGGCCGCGAGCAGCAGCAGGCCCACCGGGGCCCGCAGCCAGCCGTCACGGCCGAGCGTGAGCGCGGTGAGCAGTGCCGACATCGCGAGACCGAGGGTGACCGCTCCCGCGATGTCGGGGCGGGGCGCTTCCGCCTTCCGCGCCTGGTCGTGGGCCAGTATCCGTGTCCCCGTCGCCGCGATCGCCAGTGCCGCCGCGCCCAGCGTCCCGTACGCCAGCCGCCAGTCCGCCAGGCTCAGCGTGCCCGCGAGGAGCGGGCCCAGGGCGATGCCGGCGCTCACCGAGGCGCCCCAGATCCCGGTGGCCCTGATCCGGTCCCGGCCCGCCGGGTACGCGTGGGCGAGGAGGCCCAGGCTGCCCGCCAGGACGGCCGCGCTCGCCGCGCCCTGGGCGATCCGGGCCAGGGTGAAGGCGAGCGTCGAGCCGGCGAGGGCGCCGAGTGCGGTGGTGAGGCCGAGGGCGAGGGTGCCGAGGAGGAAGACCCGGCGCCGCCCGTGCGCGTCGGCGAGGCTGCCGGCCACCAGGAGCAGGACGGCGAGGCCGAGCGGGGTGCCGTTGAGCAGCCAGGCCTGCGCCGAGGCCGGTGTCCCGAAGGCGGCGGCCATGTCGGGGAGGGTCAGCATCGGCGCCGTGTAGTTCATCAGCGCGACCGCGGTGGCCGCGGCCGTGACGGCGAGGGTGGCACGGGGGCGGCCGGCGCGGGCGCGGGCCCCGGGCGGGGCCGTGGCGGTGAGCGGGGGCATGACGGGGACCTCCACCTGTCGGTTCGGTGAATGAACCTTAAGGTAGCAGCAAGGTTCGTTCACCGAACCCGTTGTGCGTACGATGGACCCCATGGCTCTCGGCAAGGACTACGCCCGGCAGCAGTGCTCCATCGCCCGCGCCCTGGAGGTCATCGGCGAACGCTGGACCCTGCTCGTCGTCCGCGACGCCTTCTACGGCGTCCGCCGCTACAACGACTTCCTCGTCCACCTCGGCATCCCCCGCGCCGTCCTCGCCGCCCGCCTCCAGGCCCTCGTCGAGGCCGGCGTCCTCGACCGGCGGCGCTACCAGGAGTCGCCCCCGCGCGACGAGTACGTGCTCACCGGGCGCGGCCTCGCCCTCTGGCCCGTCCTGCGCTCGCTCGCCACCTGGGGCCGGGCCGAGGTCCCCGGAGCCGCGCCGCTGCGCCACTTCCACCACGCCGACTGCGGCACCGAACTCGGCCCGTACGGCGAATGCCCCTCCTGCCGCGTCCCCGTGCCGCTCGCCGACGTCGAGATGCGGCCCGGCGCCAGGCTCGACCCCGACCCCGGTGATCCCGTCAGCCGTGCTCTCCTCCGGCCCCGCCGCCTCCTCGTTCCCCTGGAGACGTGAGTTTCCGGAAGAACGACGCGCCGGGTGGGAACTTCCCGGCCCCGTCGTGCGTCCTCACCGTCGGACGACCGAGCGGAGGAGGTGACGGGATGACCATCAAGGACCTGGTCCTGCGCGTCGTCGCGCCGCTGTTCTTCCTGCTCGCCCTCGCCGATCTGCTCCTCTCCGACGGCGGTGGTCTCTCCGCCGCCTTCGCCCTCGCCGCGACCGGCCTCGTCCTCGCCCTCTTCGGCGCCCGTACGGCCCCCGCCGTGCCGCCCCACGCCGTCCGCACCGCCATCCGCGACCGCGAGCGGCGCACCGCCTTCCTGCCCCAGCGCGACCCCGACGCCGCCGGCCGTCGCAGACCCCGCGCTCCCGGCCGTCCCCTCCCGACGGCCGCGTAGGGAGCCCGTACTCGTACCCGTACGACCAGCACCTCTCGCGGATCCGTCATGCCGAATTCCGTCCCCGGCACGACGAGACCCCACGGAGGGCTCCCTTGAACGTCTTCGCTTCCCTGGTCGAGCGGCTCGCCGACCTGCTCCAGCCGCTCTTCGCCACCACCGCCACGGCCGCCGCGATCGTCCTCTTCACCCTGTTCGTGCGGCTCGCGGTCCACCCCCTCTCCCGCGCCGCCGCCCGCGGCCAGAAGGCCCGCACCCGGCTCGCCCCGGAGCTCGCCGCCCTCCGCAAGAAGCACGCCAAGAACCCCGAGCGGCTGCAGAAGGCGATCATGGAGCTGCACGCCCGGGAGAAGGTCTCGCCGTTCGCGGGCTGCCTGCCCAGCCTGCTCCAGGCGCCCGCGTTCTTCCTGATGTACCACCTCTTCTCCAGCGGCCGGATGGCCGGGCACAGTCTCTTCGCCGCCCCGCTCGGCGACCACTACGCCGACGCCCTCGCCCACGGCGGCGTCCTCGGCCCGGCCGGCCTGGTCTACCTCGTGCTCTTCGCGATCGTCGCCGCCGTCGCCACGTACACCTACCTCCGGGCCAGGCGGCAGCCCGCGCCGGTCGTGGTGGAGCCCGGACAGCCGGGCGCCGGGGTGGCCGCGGGCATGGCCCGGTACCTGCCGCTGCTCTCCTTCGCGACCCTGATCTCGGTCGCCGTCGTCCCGCTGGCCGCCGCGCTCTACCTCGTCACCAGCACCACCTGGACCGCCGTCGAGCGGGCCTTCCTCTACCGGGACATGCCGCAGGCCGCCCTGGTTACTCCCGCGTAAGGGTCCAGTGTGTGAACGGGGTCTTGCAGACTGACCCGTCGTCTTGGACGATCGACCAATCCTCCGATGGCCGCACTCCATCGGCCGGGGCACCCTCTGGGCCTTCCCGGGCCCACCTCGACCACAAGGAGAAGACCATGAAGCTGCTGCGTGTCGGCCCGCCGGGAGCCGAGCGTCCCGCCCTGCTCGACCAGGACGGAACCCTCCGCGACCTGTCCGCCCTCGTCGACGACATCGACGGCGGTCTGCTCGCCGACGCCTCCGCCCTCGACCGCGTCCGGGGCGCGGCCGCCGCCGGCGTGCTGCCCGCGCTCGACGCCACCGGGCTGCGCATCGGCCCGCCGGTCGCCCGCATCGGCAAGGTCGTGTGCATCGGGCTGAACTACCACGGGCACGCCGCCGAGACCGGCCAGGCCACCCCCGCCGAGCCCGTCGTCTTCCTCAAGGCCGCCGACACCGTCGTCGGGCCGGACGACACCGTGCTCGTACCGCGCGGCTCGGTGAAGACCGACTGGGAGGTGGAGCTCGCGATCGTGATCGGCCGCACCGCCCGCTACCTGGAGACCGACGAGGAGGCACTCGCGCACGTCGCCGGATACGCCGTCGCGCACGACGTCTCCGAGCGCGAGTTCCAGATCGAGCGCGGCGGCACCTGGGACAAGGGCAAGAACTGCGAGACCTTCAACCCGCTCGGCCCCTGGCTCGTCACCGCCGACGAGGTGCCGGACCCGCAGGACCTCGGCCTGAAACTGTGGGTCAACGGCGAGCTCAAGCAGGACGGCCACACCTCGGACCAGATCTTCCCGGTCGCCGAGGTCGTCCGGTACGTCAGCCGGTTCATGACCCTCTACCCGGGCGACGTCATCAACACCGGCACGCCCGCCGGCGTCGCCATGGGCCAGCCGGAGCCCAAGCCGTACCTGCGCCCCGGCGACGTGGTCGAGCTGGAGGTCGAGGGCCTCGGCCGGCAGCGGCAGGAGCTCAAGAGCGCCTGATCCGGCGACCCGGCGATCCGACGGGCCGGTGATCCGGCGACCCGGCGATCCGGCGATCCGGCGATCCGGCGATCCGGCGGGCCGGGCGCTGACGCCCTCGGCGTCCGGCGCCCGGCCCGTGGTCAGGTCCCGTCCGCCGCGTACGAGCCGAGCAGTCGCTCCAGTGCCTCGACGACCAGGGCGTGGTCCTCGGCCTGCGGCAGGCCCGAGACCGTGACCGAGCCGATCACGCCCGCGCCCTCGACCGCGATCGGGAACGATCCCCCGTGGGCGGCGTACCGGTCGGGGTCGAGGCGCGAGGACGCCTCGAACGTCGTCCCCTTCGCCCGGAAACGGGCCCCGACCAGGAACGAGCTCTCTCCGTACCGCTCGACGACCCGCCGCTTGCGGTCGATCCAGGCGTCGTTGTCCGCGCTGGATCCCGGCAGCGCGCAGTGGAACAGCTGCTGCGCCCCGCGCCGGACGTCGATCGCGACGGGGGCCTTCCGCTCCCGGGCCAGGTCGACGAGGAGGGTGCCGAGCGTCCAGGCGTCCTCGTACGTGAACCGGGGGAGCGTCAGGCGGGCCTCCTGGGCCTCCAGTTCGGCGACCTCGGTCACGGCTTCACCACGATCCCCTCGCGCGCCGACCTCCGTGCCGCCTCCAGGACGTCGAGGGCGGCGGCCGCCTCGTACGCGGTGACCGGGTTCTCGCCCGTGCCGCGCAGCGCGGCGGCGACGGCCGCGTAGTACGCCGGGTAGTCGCCGGGCAGCGACTCCACCGGGGTGCCGCCGCCCGTCAGCGGCGACTCGCCGGAACCGATCCGGCCCCACAGCTCCTCGGGCTCGGCGCCCCAGACGGTGCCCGGCTCCGGCCGCAGCCCCTCGCGGAGGGCCGCCTCCTGCGGGTCGAGCCCGTACTTCACGAAGCCCGCGCGCCGGCCGAGCACCCGGAAGCGGGGGCCGAGCTGGGCGGTGGTGGCGCTCACGTACAGGTGGGAGCGGACCCCGTTCGCGTGGGTGAGCGCGAGGAAGGTGTCGTCGTCGGCCTCGGCGCCCGGCCGGCGCACGTCCGACTCGGCGTACACCGAGACGACCGGACCGAAGAGGACGAGGGCCTGGTCCACGACGTGGCTGCCCAGGTCGTACAGCAGCCCGCCGATCTCCTCGGGCGCGCCCGACTCGCGCCAGCCGCCCTTGGGCCGCGGGCGCCACCGCTCGAAACGGGACTCGAAGCGCTGGACCTCGCCGAGCGCGTCCTCGTCGAGGAGGCGCCGGAGGGTGCGGAAGTCGGCGTCCCAGCGGCGGTTCTGGAAGACCGAGAGCAGCAGGCCGCGCTCCTCGGCGAGGGCGGCGAGCGCGCGGGCCTCCGCGGCGGTCCCGGCGAGCGGCTTGTCGACGACGACCGGCAGACCGGCCTCCAGGGCGGCCGTGGCGACGGCGACGTGCGTCTTGTTGGGGGAGGCGACGACGACCAGGTCCAGCTCGTCCGTCCCCCGCTCCCACAGCTCCTCGGGGCGGGCGGCGACCCGGACGCCGGGGTGGGCGGCACGGGCCTCGGCGGCCCGCTCGGGGTTGCCGGTGGTGACGGCGGCGAGGACGAGGTCCTCGGAGGCGGCGATCAGCGGGGCGTGGAAGACGGAGCCCGCGAGGCCGTAGCCGACGAGTCCGACGCGGAGCGGGGTGCGGGGGTCGGTGCCAGTCATGCGTGCCACTTAAGCAACGCTGTTGCCAAAGTGCAAGCGACCGCGACAATGGGAGAGTGAACAGGGAGGTCGGGGGAGTGAAGAGGGATGTCGTCGGAGTGAACGTGCCGGCCCTGCGCAGCCACAACGCCGCGCTCGTGCTCGACCTGCTGCGCACGGCGGGGGAGACCGGGATCAGCCGCCTGGAGCTGGCGGAGCGCACCGGCCTCACCCCGCAGGCCGTCAGCAAGATCACCGCGCGGCTCCGGGCCGACGGCCTCGCCACGGAGGCCGGCCACCGCGCCTCGACCGGCGGCAAGCCCCGCACGGTCCTGTGCCTGGTGCCCTCCGCCGCGTACGCCGTCGGCGTCCACCTCGACCGCGACGAGCTGACGGTCCTCCTGTCCGACCTCGCGGGCGCCGCCGTCGCCCTGCGCCGCCGCCCCGTGGACCTGGGGGCGGGCCCGGGGTCCGTCCTGGACGCGGTGACGGAGGAGGTGCGGGCGCTGCTCGGAGAGGTTCCGTCCGGCGGTCCCGTCCTCGGCGCCGGGGTCGCCATGCCCGGGCCGCTGGACCACCGCGCCGGGGTGCCCGGCCGGGTGACCGGCTTCCCCGAGTGGGCCGGCCGTCCCGTACGGGACGAACTGGTCGCCCGCCTCGGGCTGCCCGTCGTCCTCGACAAGGACACCAACGCCGCCGCCCTCGGCCTCGCCCTGCGCCCCGCCGCCCCCGGCTCCTTCGCCTACGTCCACCTCGGTACGGGCCTCGGCGCCGGCCTCGTCCTCGGCGGCGCGCCGCTGCGCGGGGACAGGACCGGGGCGGGCGAACTCGGCCACCAGACCGTCCGGCTCGACGGCCCGCCGTGCGGCTGCGGCGGGCGCGGCTGCCTGGAGGTCCTGTGCCTGGCGGCCGTCGCGCGCGGCGAACTCGCCGAGGCCGCGCGGATCCTGGGCGTGGGCGCGGCCAACCTCGTCCGGCTCCTCGACATCGACCAGGTCCTCCTGGGCGGCCGGGTGGTGCTGGCCGCGCCCGAGGTCTTCGCGGCGGGGGTACGGGAGGTGCTGGCCGGCCTCGACCTGGCGACCCCGGTGGGCCTCGCGACCGCCCGGGACGCGGTGGCGGAGGGCGCGGCATGGCTGACACTGGCACCGGTCTTCGGGAAGTGACCGGGACTCGGCCCTCGGGAAGTGACCGGGCGTCGGTCTTCGAAAGCGCCGAGTCCGCCTCCCTCGCCCTCGAAAGCGCCGAGTCCGCCTCCGCCTCCTCCTCACCACCATCCATCCGATCATCGGAAAGTAGGCCGATCGGGCGGATGTGCCGGTCCAACGGGGGGCGCCCCCGGCGTCGCTGACCCGCCCGCTCCCTTCCGTGTGGCAGCGTCTCCGCCGTTCCCATGCCCTCCAGGACCCGGCAGCAAAGGCACCCGCCATGGCACCCGTCCCCCTGCGTCTGCGCGGCGTTCGCGTCGCCGTGACCGTGGCCGCCGCCACGGCCGCCCCGCTCGTGATCGCCGCCCCGGCCCTCGCCGCCCCCGCGCCCGACCCGCCCACCCCCGCCTGCGGCACCCCCGACGACGGCGGCTTCCCGTTGGACACCCGGATCCACGGGGGGCCGGAGGACTACCCGGCGGGCGGGCCGTTCCAGGGCTGGAAGCTGGACCTCACCAACACCACCGACGCCCCCTGCTCGGGCGTCCACCCGGTGCTCGTCCTCACCGACCGGGACCGGGCCCTGCGCCCGGAGCAGATCCGGTTCGAGTTCTACGACGCCGGGTCGGCGCTCTGGCGCCCGGTGGTCTTCGAGTCGACCGAGGACGCCGAGAACGTGGGCGCGTTCACCGGCTTCGGCGGCTTCGCGGTGCCGGGGGGCCGGACGCTCACCGTCCCCGTCCGCCTGGCGTTCGAGGCGGGGACGGCGCCCGACGAGGTCGTCGTGAACGCGGCGGTCGTGCAGCGCCAGGGCGAGGACGGCGACTGGGTCGGCGAGTCCGGCGACTACCGCCTGACCGTGGGCCCCGCCGGGCCCGGCACCCCCACTGCGCCCGCCACGCCCCCCGCACCTGACACAAGCCGCGCGCCCGCCCCGTCGGCGCCGCCCGGCAAGGAGGTCCGGCCGCCCGCTCCCAGCGCGTCCGCCACCCGGCGCCCGGCGGGGCCCGCCGACGCGCTGCCCGACCGCGAACTGGCCGGTACGGGACGGGAGTCGGAGGCGTACGCGCGCGTCCTCGTCCCGCTCGCCGCAGGCCTCCTGCTGATCGGCGCGGTGCTGGTGCGGGCCGCCCGCCGCCCCCGGCACCGCTGAGCCATGCTCCGTACACCTTCCCGTTCATCCCGGTCTGCGACCATCCCCGGATGAACTACCAGACCAGCCCCGGCGCCCCCGTCCGCTCCGGCATCCCCGAGCACGGCCGCGTCCCCAAGTACTACGCCGTCAAGGCCAAGATCGCCGTGATGGTCGACGAGTTGGGGGAGGGCGGGCTGCTGCCCACCGAGCGCGATCTCGCCGTCCGGTACGAGGTGTCCCGCGAGACCGTCCGGCAGGCGCTGCGCGAACTCCTCCTGGAGGGGCGGCTGCGCCGCCGGGGCCGGGGCACGGTCGTCGCCGGACCCAAGCTGGAGCAGCCCCTCTCGCTCGCCAGCTACACGGAGGGCGTGCGCCGTCAGGGCCGCCGCCCCGGCCGCAGCCTGATCTCGCTCGACCGCTTCCCCTGCCCGGAGGCGCTCGCCCCCGAGGTCGGCGTCGAACGGGGCGAGCCCGTCTGGCACATGGAGCGCGTGCTGCTCGCCGACGACGAGCGGGTCGGCCTGGAGAGCACGTACGTCTCCGAGGCCCGTGCCCCCCGTCTGGACACCGAGTTCGACCCGGACTCCTCCTTCTACGCCTATCTGCACGACCGGCTCGGCATCTCCTTCGGCGACGCCGACGAGCGCATCGAGACCGTCCTCGCGACCCCGCGCGAGGCCCTGCTCATCGGCACGCCGCCGGCGCTGCCGATGCTGCTGCTCCACCGCGTCTCCCGGGACACCTCGGGGCGGCCCCTGGAGCGCGTCCGCACGCTCTACCGGGGGGACCGGTTCAGCTTCACCGCCCATCTGGGGCAGCAGAACTGATCACAACCGATCGCACATGGTCAATTACTTGCTAACGGAACGGTAACGGGTCTGGTCCAAGCTTGTCGGTCCGTTCACCGTCCCGTCGCCCGCCGGATCCGTCCGGTCCACCCGCCCCCGCGACCGTCGACGTCATGAAGGTGATCGTCGTAGGAGCCGGCGTGGTGGGAACCATGCACGCCTGGCACGCAGTGGAACGCGGCCACGAGGTCGTACACATCGAGCGCGAGGCCGAGGCGCGCGGGGCGTCCCTCCGCAACTTCGGCCAGATCTGGGTGAGCGGACGGGCGGGCGGCGAGGAGCTCGACACCGCCCTGCGCGCCCGCGAACTCTGGGAGGGAATCGGCGCCCGCGTCCCCGGCCTCGGCTTCCGGGCCATCGGCTCCCTCACCCCCGTGCGGAACGAGCTCGAACTCGCCGTCGCCGAGGCCGCCGTGGCCCGCCCCGACGCCGCCGCCCGCGGCTACAAGCTGCTCACCGCCGACGAGGCGCGCGCGGTCAACCCCGCCCTGCGCGGGGCGTTCGAGGCCGCCCTGTGGTGCGAGCGGGACGCGGCCGTCGAACCGCGCCCCGCCCAGCTCGCCCTCCGCGAGGCCCTCCTCGCCACCGGGAAGTACACCTTCCTGCCGAACCGCGAGGTCCGGGACGTCGTCGGTGAGAACTCCGTGCGCGACGACCGGGGCGAGACCCACACCGGCGACGCCGTCGTCCTGTGCACCGGCGCCTGGCTCTCCGGCCTCGTCCGCGAGGTCGCCGGCGAGATACCGGTCCGCCGGGTCCGGCTCCAGATGATGCAGACCGAACCCCTCGGCGAACCGCTCACCACCTCCGTCGCCGACGCCGACTCCTTCCGCTACTACCCGGCCTACGCGTCCCCCGCCCTCGACGCCCTCGACGCGGGCCAGGCCCAGGACCCGACCGTCGCCGCCCACAAGATGCAGCTGCTCATGGTGCAGCGCCTCGACGGCGGACTGACCATCGGCGACACCCACGAGTACGAGCACCCCTTCGCCTTCGACACCCTCGAAGACCCCTACGAGCACCTCACCCGCGTCGTCGAGTCCTTCCTCGGCCGCCCGCTGCCGAAGATCCGGCGCCGCTGGGCCGGGGTGTACGCGCAGTGCGTCGACACCAGCCGGGTCGTGCACCGCCAGCGGGTCCGCGACGGCGTCTGGCTGGTGACCGGACCCGGCGGCCGCGGCATGACCTGCTCGCCCGCCATCGCCGAGACGACCGCGAACGAACTGGGCTGGTGAACACCGTGAAGAAGCACAACCTCGTCGTCCTCGACATGGCCGGCACCACCGTCGCCGACGACGGCCTCGTCGAACAGGCCTTCACGGCCGCCGCCGAACGCCTCGGCGAAGACCCCGCCACGATGATCGACCACGTCCGCGCCACCATGGGCGAGTCCAAGATCACCGTCTTCCGCCACCTCTTCGGCGGCGACGAGACCCGCGCCCAGGAGGCCAACCTCGCCTTCGAGGCGGCGTACGGAGAACTGGTCGCCGGCGGCCTCGTCGCCCCGGTCCCCGGCGCCGCCGGGGCGATCGCCCGGCTGAAGGAGCAGGGCCGGACGGTCGTCCTCACCACCGGCTTCGCCCGCGTCACCCAGGACGCCATCCTCGACGCCCTCGGCTGGCGGGACCTCGTCGAGCTGACCCTCTGCCCGGCGGACGCCGGCGGCCGGGGCCGCCCCTACCCGGACATGGTCCTCGCCGCGCTCCTCCGCACCGGCGCCGTCGACGACGTCCGCGGGATCGCGGTCGCGGGCGACACCTCGTACGACATGCTCAGCGGCGTCCGCTCCGGCGCCGGGATCGTCGCCGGCGTCCTCACGGGCGCGCACGACGAGACCGCGCTCAAGGAGCACGGCGCCACGCACGTCCTCGCCTCGGTCGCGGAACTCCCCTCCCTGATGGCGGAGTACGAGGCATGACCAGCGGCATCCGCTTCGACGCCGTCACCGTCGCGTACGGCGGCAACACCGTCCTCGACCACCTCGACCTGACCGTCGAGCCCGGCGAGGTCATGGCCCTCCTCGGCCCCTCCGGATCCGGCAAGACGACCGCCCTGCGGGCCGTCGCCGGATTCGTCCGGCCCGCCTCCGGACGGGTGCTCATCGGCGACCGCGACGTCACCGCGCTCCCGCCGCACAAGCGGGGCATCGGCATGGTCGTCCAGCAGTACGCTCTCTTCCCCCACCTCAGGGTGGAGGACAACGTCGCCTTCGGCCTCAAGGCCCAGAAGGCGCCCAAGGGCGAGATCCCGGGGCGGGTCGCCGAAGCCCTGGAGATGACCGGCATGGCGGCCTACGCCCGCCGCCACCCCCGCGAGCTCTCCGGCGGCCAGCAGCAGCGCGTCGCCATCGCCCGCGCCCTCGCCATCCGCCCCCGGGTCCTCCTCCTCGACGAACCGCTGTCGGCGCTCGACGCCCAGCTGCGCTCCGGGATGCTGGCCGAACTGGCCCGGCTCCACCGCGAGCTCCCCGACGTGTCGATCCTGTACGTCACCCACGACCAGGTCGAGGCGCTGACCCTGGCCGACCGGATCGCCGTCATGGACAAGGCCAGGCTCCAGGACTGCGGCACCCCGCAGGACCTGTACCGGCGTCCCCGCACGGAGTTCACGGCC
Organism: Streptomyces sp. NPDC053513; assembly: GCF_044544765.1. Classification (NCBI taxonomy): domain Bacteria; kingdom Bacillati; phylum Actinomycetota; class Actinomycetes; order Kitasatosporales; family Streptomycetaceae; genus Streptomyces; species Streptomyces sp. NPDC053513. The sequence goes on along the minus strand of NZ_JBITXP010000004.1, from coordinate 449,009 downwards.
TCGTTCGTCGGGAACGCGAACCTGCTGCCGGTGCGCGTCGGGACCGACGGGGTGACCTTCGCGGGCGCCGACCTCAAGGTCCCGGTCTCCGGCGCGGCCCCCGGCTCCGCCGCCACCCTCTGCGTCCGGCCGCACCTGGTCGGCCTCGGTGACGGCCCCAATCCCCTTCGGGGGCGGATCGTCGAGGTCCAGTGGCGGGGCTCCACGCACCGGCTGTACGTCGAGGTGGGCGGGCACCGGGTGAAGGCGGACGTACGGGAGCTCAAGGAGACGCCGGCGCTCGGCACCGAGGTGACGTTGCACTTCGCGCCGGACGACGCGGTGCTGCTGGCCGCGGGGGTGAACGATGGGTAGCCGTGCCGTCGGGCTCGAGGAACGGAACCCGGCACCGGGGGCCGTGCCCACCCGTTCCGCCCCGGCGGAACCCGTGCCCACGACGGCGGTCGCGGTCCCCACCTGGGCGTGGGCCCTGCCCCCCGTCGCCGTCCTCGCGCTCGTCTTCCTCCACCCCCTCGCCCTCGTCGTCCAGGAGTCCCTCGCCCCCGGGGCGTACGCCCAGGTGTTCTCCTCCGCGTCGTTCCGCGACGCGCTCGTCACCACCGTGTGGCTGGCCGTCGCCTCCACCGCCGGCTGTCTGGTCCTCGGGTTCGTCCTCGCGCTCGTGATCGCGTTCGTGCCCTTCCCCGGCGGGAAGGCGGTGGCGAAGTTCATCGACGTCTTCCTCTCCTTCCCGTCCTTCCTGATCACGCTCGCCCTGCTGTTCCTCTACGGCACGGCCGGCATGGCCAACGGGATCTGGACGGACGTCACCGGCGACCCGGCCGGCCCCTTCCGGTTCCTCACCACCCCCTGGGGCGTCCTGCTCGCCGAGATCACGTACTTCACGCCGTTCGTGATGCGACCGCTCCTGGCCGCGTTCTCGCAGATGGAGACCGCCCAGCTGGAGGTGGCGTCCTCGCTCGGCGCCCGGCCGGCGCGGATCGTCCGGCAGGTGATCCTGCCCGAGGCGCTGCCCGCGCTCGCCGCCGGCGGCAGCCTCGTCCTCGTCATGTGCCTCAACGAGTTCGGGATCGTCCTCTTCACCGGCGCCAAGGGCGTCACGACCCTCCCGATGCTCGTCTACTCCAAGGCGATCCTCGAATCCGACTACGCCGCCGCCTGTGTCGTCGCCGTCGTCAACGTCGCCCTCTCGGTCGGCCTGTACGTCCTCTACCGGGGGGTGAGCCGCCGTGCTGGTGCATAGCCGTACGGGCAGGTGGACGGCCTGGACCCTGTTCGCCGTCCTGTTCGTCCCGCTCTTCGCCCTGCCCCTCCTCGTCATCCTCACCGCCTCGTTCTCCACGCACTGGTCCGGCGCCTTCCCCTCCGGCCCCACCACCGCCCACTACACGGCGGCCGTGCGCGGGGAGTCCCTCCAGGCGCTCACCACCAGCCTGGTCACGGCCGTCACCGCGAGCGTGGTCGCGCTGACCGTCGGCACCTGGGCCGCGCTCGCCGCGGCGGCCCTCGGGAAGAAGGGCAAGCGGGTCCTCGACGCCCTGTTCATGCTGCCGGTCGCCGTGCCGTCCGTGGTCGTCGGACTCGCCGTCCTCGTCGCCTTCTCGCAGCCGCCGGTGCTCCTCAACGGCACGCGCTGGATCGTGATCCTCGCGCACACCGTCCTCGTCACGGCCTTCGCCCACCAGTCGGTCTCGGCCGCCCTCCGGCGCCTGGACCCGATGTACGAGCAGGCGGCGGCCAGTCTCGGCGCCCGCCCCTCGTACGTACTGCTCCGGGTGAAGCTGCCGCTCCTGCTGCCGTCCCTGACGGCCGCCGCCGGGCTCTGCTTCGCCCTGTCCATGGGGGAGCTGAGCGCCACGATGATGCTCTACCCGCCGGACTGGATGCCGCTGCCGGTGCTCGTCTTCACCGCCACGGACCGCGGCTCCCTCTTCACCGGTTCGGCACTCGCCGTGGTCCTCATGACGGCGACGCTCCTCGTGCTCCTCGCCGTCTCCCGCATCCGCACCAAAGCCTCGTACCGCTGAGCCACCGTCCCCGCTGAGCCCTCGTCCCCGCCGAGTCCTCGTACCGCCAAGTCCTCGTACCGTCAGGAGAGAACAACGTCATGCGTACGTACACCAAGCCGGTCGCCGCCGTCACCGGCGCCCTCGTCCTCGCCGCCGGCCTCACCGCCTGCGACGGCTCCTCCGCCGCCTCCGACGAGAAGGTCGTCACCGTCTACAGCGCCGACGGCCTCAAGGGCGAGGCGGGCGACGGCTGGTACGACAAGGTCTTCGCCGACTTCGAGAAGCAGACCGGCATCAAGGTGAAGTACGTCGAGGGCGGCTCCGGCGAGATGGTGCAGCGCGCCCTCCGCGAGAAGAGCAACACCCAGGCCGACGTCCTCGTCACCCTCCCGCCCTTCATCCAGCAGGCCGGCTCCAAGGGCCTGCTCCAGTCGTACGAGCCGAAGGGCGCCGACCAGGTCGACGGCGGTGACAAGGCCGGCGACGGCACCTGGACCTCCGTCGTCGACAACTACTTCGGCTTCGTCCACAACAAGAAGGAGCTCCCCGCCGCCCCGAAGACCTGGGAGGAGCTGCTCGACGCGAAGTACAAGGACAAGCTGCAGTACTCCACCCCCGGCGTCGCGGGCGACGGCACCGCCGTCCTCATCAAGGCGATGCATGACTTCGGCGGCAAGGACGCCGCCATGGAGTACCTGAAGAAGCTCCAGGCCAACAACGTCGGCCCGTCCTCCTCCACCTCCAAGCTCGCCCCCAAGGTGGACAAGGGCGAACTCCTCGTCGCCAACGGCGACGTCCAGATGAACTTCGCGCAGGCCAAGTCCATGCCGAACCTCGGCATCTGGTTCCCGGCCAAGGCCGGCGGCAAGCCCACCACCTTCGCCCTGCCGTACGCCGCCGGCCTGGTGAACAGGGCGCCGCACACCGAGAACGGCAAGAAGCTCCTCGACTTCATGCTCAGCGAGGGCGCCCAGCGCGAGGTCAGCGCGATCGGCGGCGGCTTCCCGGCCCGCAAGGACGTCAAGGGCACCGACGCCAACGCCATCGAGCTGGCCGCGCTGATGGAGGGCGTCGAGGTCTTCGAGCCGGACTGGGCCGACATCGACAAGAACCTCGCGGCGTACGTCGACGCGTGGAAGTCCGCGACCGGGAGCTGACCGGCAGCCGATCCGCAGCCCATCCGCAGCCAAGAGTTCACCGTACGACCCTGGAAAGCCTCCGCATGTAGCGGAAAGATAACGGGTACGGACCAACGCCCCCGAGGAATCGGGGGCGTTGGCGTGTGTTCGTGCCCTTATCGACCCTCTGACGGAGGACTCCGACATGCCGATCACCGGCATCTCCGCCCCGCTCTCCCGCCGCACCGTGCTCGCCGCCGCCGGTGCCACCGCGGCCGTCGCCGCCACCGGACTCGCCACCGCCCCCGCCGCCCGGGCCGCCCCCGCCGCCCCGACGCTCCCGGACGGCACCAGCCAGGACAAGGTGCTCGTCGTCGGCATGGACGGACTGCGGTACGACCGGATCGACGCCGCCAAGGCCCCCACCCTCAAGTCCCTGATGGCGAACGGCACCTACGGCCGCTCCCTGCTCTACGCCAACCCGATGGCCGGCACCCTCTCCGGCCCCGGCTGGTCCACGATCTCCACCGGCGTCTGGCCCGACAAGCACGGCGTGAAGGACAACACCTTCACCGGCCGCGACTACGGCCGGTACCCCGGCTTCCTCGCCCGCCTGAACCAGGTCCGCCCCGAGCTCTCGCTCTTCGCCGCCGTCGACTGGCCCGAGCTCGACACGTACGGCACGGTCACCCCCGGCGCCGACGCCAAGCTCGTCTACGACAACGACTACGCGGTCAACGACCTCACGATCACCGAGATCACCGAGGAGGTCCTCCGCGACCAGAACCCCGACGTCCTCTTCGTCTACTTCGGCGAGACCGACGAGATCGGCCACACCTACGGCGCCGCCAGCCCCAGGTACACCGACGCCATCGACGTCCAGGACGGCTACCTCGGCCGGCTCCTCGCCGCGATCCGGGCCCGCCCCACCTACGCCGCCGAGCGCTGGACCGTCATCGTCGCCACCGACCACGGCCACACCGACGCCGGCGGCCACGGCGGCTCCAGCATCGAGGAGCGCCGCACCTTCGTCCTCGCCCAGGGCCCCGGCATCGCCGCCGGCGCCCGCCCCATCGACACCCGGCTCGTCGACGTCGCCGCCACCGTCTTCCAGCAGCTCGGCATCGTCCCCGACCCGGCCTGGGGCCTCGACGGCAAGCCGATACAGGAACGTTCCACCGACCCCTTCGACACCCTCTACCCGTCCCTCTCCGGCCGTGTCGACGAGACCGGCATCCCCGCCGGGGTCCTCGGCTTCACCCACACCGCGCCCAGCGGCTGGTTCGTCATCAACAACGCCATGGGCACCGGCGGCACGACGGAGTGGCGCGGCTGGTCCTTCGCCACCGACGAGTTCTGGTCCCGCGCCCAGCGCGACCAGTCCCGCGAGCTCAACGTCCGCGCCCGCGGCGTCTTCGCCGTCGCCGACTCCGACGAGTGGGCCGACAAGTCCTTCTCCGGTACGTACGACTCGACCCTGGTCACCCCCGCGTACGCCGTCTCCGGCGCGACCGCCGTACGGCTCGACTTCACCACGCTCTACCGCCAGGAGGGCGGCCAGAGCGCCCAGGTCCTCGCGAGCTTCAACGGCGGCACCCCCGTGCTCGTCAAGAGCTACACCGCCGATGTCGTCTCCCGGCCCCAGTCCCTCACGGTCGCCGTCCCCGCCGGCGCCTCCAGCGTGAGCTTCCGCTTCCGGTACACCGGATCCAACAACTGGTACTGGACGATCGACGGGGTCAAGATCAGCACATCCTGATTACGCTGGGGGGCGTCGCCACAGCGCTGTCGCGGCGCCCCCAGCACACCGCACGTCCCGTGCGTGCATCTGTACGGCAGGAGTCCCGCACCCATGGCAGAGCGCAAGCCGATCGAATCCTGGCTGACCGACATGGACGGCGTCCTCATCCACGAGGGCGTGCCGATCCCCGGCGCCGACGCGTTCATCAAGAAGCTGCGGGAGACCGGAAAGCCGTTCCTGGTCCTCACCAACAACTCGATCTACACGGCCCGCGACCTGCACGCCCGCCTCGCCCGCATGGGACTCGAAGTCCCCGTCGAGAACATCTGGACCTCGGCCCTCGCCACCGCCAAGTTCCTCGACGACCAGCGCCCCGGCGGCACCGCGTACGTCATCGGCGAGGCCGGCCTCACCACCGCGCTGCACGACATCGGCTACGTCCTCACCGACCACGACCCGGACTACGTGGTGCTCGGCGAGACCCGCACGTACTCCTTCGAGGCGATGACCAAGGCCGTCCGCCTCATCAACGCCGGCGCCCGCTTCATCTGCACCAACCCCGACGAGACCGGCCCCTCCCTGGAGGGCCCGCTCCCGGCCACCGGCTCCGTCGCCGCCCTCATCACGAAGGCCACCGGCAAGGAGCCGTACTTCGCGGGCAAGCCCAACCCGCTCATGATGCGCACCGGCCTCAACGCGATCGGCGCCCACTCCGAGTCCAGCGCGATGATCGGCGACCGGATGGACACCGACATCCTGGCGGGCCTGGAGGCGGGCATGCAGACCTTCCTGGTCCTGACCGGCCTGACGACCCAGGCGGAGATCGACCGCTTCCCGTTCCGCCCGTCGAAGATCGTCCAGTCCATCGCGGACATCGTCGACCGCGTGTAAGGACCCCCGACGCCGCCCCTGCGGATGCGATCAGCGCCGATCCGGGTGACCCTGCCAGTATCAGGAGGTCACGATGCGTTCAGCTCCCATTGCTCTCCGTGCCGCAGGGGCGGCCCTGGCGCTCGTCCTGGCCCCGGCGGCCGGTGGCGCGTACGCCCACGACGGGGTGAAGGTCACCGTCACCCCGTCCACCGCCTCGCCCGGCGTCGACGTCGACGTCCGCGTCCAGGGCTGCAAGGGCACGACCGGCGCCGCCACGTCCAAGGCGTTCGTCGCCGATGCGGAGCTCACCGGCCGGGACGGCGGGGGACACCCGCTGTTCGGCGACACCACGATCCGCTCCGGCCTGGAGGACGGCACGTACGAGGTCGCCGTGACCTGCGACGGGCACGACCACCCGGACGCCGGAACCGTGCAGGTCCGGCACCACCGGGAGCCCACCCACCGGCCGACGCACCACGCGACCCCGATCGCGCCCGTCCGCGCCGGCGGAGGAGGCACCGCCGCCTTCGCCGCGCCCGTGGCTCCCGGCGTCGCCCAGACCACCTCCGAGAGCGGCCTCGGCACCCCGTACACCCTGCTCGGCCTCGGCATGGCCGCGGTCGCCGCCGTCGCGGTCGCCTTCCGCAGCTCCCGCCGCCGCGCCGAGACCGGCGGCGACGGCGAGTGACCGTGCCGTCCGGCACCCGCCCGGCGGGCTCCGGGCGCTTCGTCACCGGCCTGGCCTGGGCGGTCCTGCTCTCCGGGCTCTGGCTCTGGGGCCGCGACGCCACCGAGGGCCCCGGCGGCAGCTCCGCGCCGACCACCGGCGACATCGCCGCCGTCGGCCGCCCCCTCGGCGTCGAGCTGCCCCCGGCCCACGCCCCGCTCCCGCCCCTCGAACCCCGGCGGGTCGAGATCCCCTCCCTGGGCATCGGCGCGCCCGTCGTGGCGCGCGGCCTGGACGACGCGGGCGCCATAGACCCGCCGCCCTTCGAGATGCCCCACACGGTCGGCTGGTACGGCTCCGGCACCCGGCCGGGCGCGGCCGGCGCGGCCCTCCTCGTCGGCCACGTCGACACCGAGACCCGTCCGGCCGTCTTCTACGGCCTGAGCGCGGTCCGCCCCGGCGCGAAGGTCCGCGTCACCCGGACGGACGGATCGGTCGCCGAGTTCACCGTCGACGACGTCCAGGTCCTCCCGCGCGAGGGCTTCGACCCGGCCAGGGCCTACGGTCCCCACGACCCCCACCGCGCCGAGCTGCGCCTGATCACCTGCGGTGGAAGCTTCGACCGGGCGACGGGGGCGTACACGGCGAACGTGGTGGTCTCGGCGTACCTGACGGGGACGGGAGCCTGAGGGCCGTCCCCCGCCCGGCCCCGGAGAAAGATCGAGGCCCCCTCACCGATGGTGAGGGGGCCTCGACTCTGCGTGCGCCGCCAGGGACTCGAACCCCGGACCCGCTGATTAAGAGTCAGCTGCTCTAACCAACTGAGCTAGCGGCGCCTGCTGACAGAGAGAACTCTACCTGACGTGAAGGCGTGCTCCTGACCAATACCGACCGCCTCCGGCCTGTCGGATGGTCGTATGGGGCCTTCAATCCGTCAAAATGCGATTTGTCCAGACAGTTGAGACACTGACGCCCGAAACGAGGGTCCAAAAGATCTTGACGAGTGTGGAGGGGATCGCATGAGCGTGCCGGTCTTCGAGGAGTTCGAACCCGCGGCCGACTGCGGCTGCCCGGGCTGCGCCCGGCAGCGGCGCGACCTCGCCCTGGGCCTGCCCGTCCGGGCGGGCGGCCACCCGGCGGCCCACGGCGCCCGCCGCGCGCTGGTCCTGGTGACGGCGGCGGGCGTGGTCCTGGGCGGAGGCGGAGCCGGAGCGGCGACGGCCCTCACCGGCCCACCGAACCCCTTCGCCCCGGCGGATGCGCCGGGGGGCGGGGCGGGAACGGGCCGGGTGGAAGCGGGTCAGGCGGGAACGGGTCGGACGGGAGCAGGGCGGACGGAAGCGGGGTCGGCGCAGGCGGGACGGGCGGGAGCGGAGCCGGCGGAAACCGTGTCGGTGGGAACCGGGCCGGTGGAGGCGGACGCCGCGGTCCTGCGGGAGCGGGCCGCGACCCGGTCGGTCGGCTCGGCCGACTCCGGCGGCTCGGTCGGATCCGCCGGCTCGGCCGACGCCGTCGGCTCCGCGGGCTCCGTCACCGCCGACCCGCCCTGGCCGGGGCCCGAGACCCCGCAGGGCGGGCGGGGGCCGTTGCACGGCGCGCCGGGGCCCGGTGCCGACCCGACCCCGGGCTCCGCCCCGACGACCAGTCAGATCTCGGTGGAGTCGCTGCGGAAGACGACCCGCGCGGAGATCATCAACCGGGCCAAGACGTGGATCGCCGCACAAGTCCCGTACTCCATGGAGGAGTACTGGTCGGACGGCTACCGCCAGGACTGCTCCGGCTACATCTCCATGGCCTGGAACCTGCGCAGCAACGAGTGGACCGGCAGCCTCGACCGCTTCGCCGAGCGGATCGGGCGCGCCGAGCTCCAGCCCGGCGACATCCTGCTCTTCCACAACCCGGCCAACCCGACCCGCGGCTCGCACGTCACGATCTTCGGCGGCTGGACCGACTACACCCACACCTCCTACATCGCCTACGAGCAGACGAAGCCGCGCACGCGGAAGCAGGCGACGCCCATGGCGTACTGGGAGAACTCCGACCGGTACGTGCCCTACCGCTACAAGGGCGTGGTCAGCGGCAGCGCGGGCGGCGGGGCGGAGGCCGCGGAGGCGACGCCGTTCCCGGGGGCGGGGAAGTTCGGGCCGGGCGCGGACAACGCGTACGTCACCCAGCTCGGGCAGCTCCTCGTCGAGCGCGGCGGCAGGAGGTTCTACAGCCGGGGCCCCGGCCCGAAGTGGGGGGAGGCGGACCGGAGGGCGACCCAGGCGTTCCAGCTCGCGCAGGGCTGGAGGGGCGCGGAGGCGGACGGGCTGCCCGGGCCGCACACGTGGCGGCTCCTGGTGACCGGCGGGGGCAAGGACATCGGCGGTTCGAGTGGTTCGAGCGGCCCGAGCGCGAATGCGACGGGGTTTCCCGGGCGTGGCTACTTCCGTCCGGGCCAATCCAACGCATATGTGGAGAAGCTGGGCAAACAACTGGTGAAGCGGGGCTTCGGCAAGCACTACCTGTCGGGACCCGGTCCGCGCTGGACGGAGGCGGACCGCCGCAACGTCGAGGCGTTCCAGCGGGCACAGGGCTGGCGCGGCGGAGCGGCCGACGGCTACCCGGGCCCGGAGACCTGGCGGCGTTTGTTCCGATGACCCCGAGAGCATGAGGTGGACCCCGAATGACGGCATCGACCCCGAACCCCGCGGACTCCGGCGCGGCGGCCTCGCGTGACGCGGCCCGCACGGCCAGACGCCTGACGGACGGCACCCTCCCGCGCACCTCCCCACCGGACAAGGACCGCTCCCCGTCCGCCCCGAAACCGGACCCGGGGCCGGGTACGGAGCCGGGCGCGGCACCGGGGGCCCTGGCGGGGCCGGCGCGGGACGGGGCGGGGGAGCCGTCGACGGGGCCTGTGCCCGGTACGGCACCGGTGTCCCCGACGGATGCGCCGGGGACACCCCCGACCGGACCCGTGCCCGACGCGACGGGACCGGGTGGGGCGGGACCGGTCACGACGGGACCGGGTGGGACCGGGCTCGTGCCCGGTGCGACGCCGGTGACACCGGCGGACACGCCGGGGGCGCCCCCGGCCGGGTCCGCGTCCGGTACGGCACCGGAGACGCCGGTCCCGGCGGGCACGCCGGTTTCGATGGGCGCGCCGATCCCGATGGGCGCGCCGGTCCCGGCGGGCATGCCGGTCCCGGCGGGTCCCGCGTCGGGCTCGGAGACGGCGGTTTCGGTCGGCCCGGCGTCCGGGGCGGGGCCGGTGGTCTCCGCCGAACCCCCGTCCGGGGCGGGAAGTCCGGCCCCGGCCGGTCTCGCGCCCGGATCAGGGCCGGCCGCCCCGGACGGACCCGCACCCGCCTCGGAGGCGTCTGCCCCCACCGGGCCCACGTCCGGCACCGGCCCGGCACCGGTTCCTCCCGGCACCACGCCGGGGCCCTCGGTCGGGCCCGCCCAGGGTGGAGAAGCTGCCGTCGTGAGCGGTTCCCCTCCCGGTCGCCCCACCGAGAAGGCCACCGGGAAGACCGTCGACGAGGGCGGCGACAGCGACGGCGACGGCGACAAGGCTTCCGTCCCGGACCCTGCTTCCGTCCCGGAGCCTGCCTCCGCCCCGGCCCTCGCCCCCGCCGTGGCCCTCGCCCCCGCTCCCGCCCCCGCCGTGCTCGACCTCCGGCGGATCAGCGGGGCGCGGGTCAGTGCCGTCGCGATGCCCGTCGCCGCCGTGGTGCGGGTGGCGCGGCGGAAGAACGTGATCGGGACCGAGACCACCGGCTCCATCCCGGTGCACCTGCTCTTCCGGGACGAGCCGGAGACCGCCGCCCCCGTCGCGGCGGACGAGGACGGGGGGCCCGACACGATCTCCATGGCCGCGCCGACCCCGCCGGCGGTGGGGCGCAAGCCCGCCATCCCGGCCCCGTCGAAGGTCCAGGCCGCCCCCACCAAGGCGGATCCCGAGCCCCGGACCAAGACGAACTCCAAGCCGAACTCCAAGCCGAACTCCAAGGCAGCTCCCAAGCCGAACTCCAAGGCGAAGCCGCAGTCGCGGCCCCACGCCCAGCCCTTCACCCAGCCCCCCGCCCGGCCCAAGGCCCCGGCCCGTCCGCAGCCCGCGAACGGGCCGGAGCTCCGGCCGGGGCCGAAGGCCGCGTCGCGTCCCGCCCCCACCGCCGATCCCGCGCTCGTGGAGCGGCCGGGGCCGGTGCTGCCCGGGTGGGTCGGGGTGGTGGGCGGGGTGCTGGCGATCGCCTGGTGCGCGGGGATCGTGTGGTGGGTCGGGGCGGTGCCCGCCGAGGCGGCGCGGATGCTGCGGCTGCCGACGCGCCCGTACCACGGCATTCCCCTCGGCCAGTGGGCCCTCCTGGCCCTGGGCGTGGTGCTCGCCCTGTTCGCGCTGGGCGGTCTCGGCCGGGGCCGGGTCGGCTACGCCTGGGTGCTGTCCCTGTTCGGCGACTACCGCGGCACGGTCCGCCGTACGGGCCTGGTGTGGGTCAGTCCGCTGCTGCTCCGCCGTCGGGTGGACGTCCGGCTGCGGCACTGGCGCAGTGAGCCGCTGTCGGCGGTGGACGCGAAGGGCACCGCGCTCGACGTGACCGTCCTGGTGGTGTGGCGGGTGCGGGACACGGTCCGGGCGGTGCTCGGGGTGGACGGGCACGAGGAGTACCTGCGGGAGCAGGTGGAGGCGGCGATGGCCCGGGTGCTGTCGCAGCTCCCGGCGGACGCGTTCCACGAGGACGCCCCGACGCTGCGGGACGCGGAGGCGGTCGGCGAGGCCCTGACGCGGATGCTGTCGGCGGAGTGCGCCCCGGTCGGCGTGGACGTGTTCTCGGCGCAGCCGACGCGCATCGAGTACGCGCCGGAGGTGGCGGCGGCGATGCGCCGGCGCCGGATCGCGGCGATCGACGCGAAGCACCGGGACAGCGTGCTGACCTCGGTGGTGGACGCGGTGGACGACGTGGTCCACCGGCTGACCAGTCGTGGTCTGGTGGAGCTGGACGACTACGAGCGCAAGGCGCTGGTCAAGGACCTGACGGTGGCGTTCTACACGGGCAGGACGGGGCCGGTCGAGGGTGCCTGAGGGGATGGACAGCGGCAACGTCCGTCCCTACCTTGATACTTGGTCCAGACCAAAAGCAGTACCTGTGTCACACCCGTACGCGCGCACGGCCCCACGGAACTCCCCACGTTCTCCAGGAGCGACAGCATGCGCAACAAGGCACTAGGGGCGGCGGTGGTGGCGCTCGGCATGGCCGGCGCCACCGTCCTCGCCACCGGCACCGCCGGCAGCCACGGCTACACCGACGCGCCGATCAGCCGTCAGAAGCTCTGCGCCAACCGCACCGTGACCAACTGCGGCGACATCCAGTGGGAGCCGCAGTCGGTCGAGGGGCTCAAGGGCTTCCCGGCCGCGGGCCCCGCGGACGGGAAGATCTGCGCGGGCGGGAACTCCCGCTTCTCGCAGCTCGACGACCCCCGCGGCGGCGCCTGGCCCACGACGAAGCTCACGGCCGGGCAGAGCTACGGCTTCCGGTGGCAGTTCACCGCCCGCCACGCCACCACGGACTTCCGCTACTACATCACCAAGAACGGCTGGACCGGGACCAAGGCCCTGACCCGGGCCGACCTCGACCCCCAGCCGTTCCTGACCGTCCCCTACAACAACCAGCAACCGCCGGCGACGCTCTCGCACTCCGGGACGATCCCGGCGGGCAAGACGGGCCGGCACCTGATCCTGGCGGTGTGGACGGTCGCGGACACCGCGAACGCCTTCTACGCCTGCTCGGACGTCTCGTTCTAGGCGTTCAGTTCTGACGGAGCGTCAGTTACAGTCCGGCCCATGAGGAGCGCGGACACCGTCGCGGAGCTCGTACGGCGCCAGTGGGGCGACCACCGGACCGGTCTGAGGGACGAGCACCACACCCTCACCCACCACCAGGTCGCCGCCGGCGCCGCCGCGCGGGCCGCACTGCTCGTGGACCTGATGCCGCCCGTGCCGAGGGGCGAGCCACACCTCGGCATCCTGCTCGACAACACGCCGGAGTACCCGCTCTGGCTCAGCGCGGCGGCCCTCGCGGGGGCCGCCGTCGCCGGGATCAACCCCACCCGGCGCGGCCCCGAGCTCGCCCGGGACATCCTCCACACCGAGTGCCGGGTCCTCGTCACCCAGCGCGCCCACCTGCCGCTCCTCGACGGGCTCGCGCTGCCGGGCCTGCGGATCCTGGTCACCGACACCGAGGCCTACCGGGAGCTCCTCGCCCCCTACGGGAACGCCCGGCCGGGAGACGCCACCCTCGGCCCCGTACGCCCCGACAGCCGCTTCCTGCTCTCCTTCACCTCCGGCTCGACGGGCGCGCCGAAGGCCGCCCTGTGCAGCCAGGGGCGCCTGGCCGCCGCCGGCGCCTCCCTCGTCGCCCACTTCTCCGTCGGCCGGGACGACGTCCACTACGTCTGCATGCCGATGTTCCACGGCAACGCCGTGATCGCCGACTGGGCGCCCGCGCTCGCCGCCGGGGCCGGGGTGGCGCTGCGGGCCCGCTTCTCGGCCTCCCGCTTCCTCCCCGACGTGCGCCGCTTCGGTGCCACGTACTTCACCTACGTGGGACGGGCCGTGCAGTACCTCCTCGCCACCCCGCCCGGCCCCGACGACCGCGCGCACCCGTTGCGGCTCGGCTTCGGCACCGAGGCGGGGGCGGTGGACGCGGCCCGCTTCCGGGAGCGCTTCGGGGTCCCGCTCGTGGAGGGGTACGGCTCCTCGGAGGGCGGCGCGGCGATCCAGCGGACCCCGGACACGCCGACGGGCGCGATCGGCCGGGCGGCACCCGGCGACGACCTGGCGGTCGTCGCCGCCGACACCGGCGTGGAGTGCGCCCCCGCCCGCTTCTCGCCCACCGGCCGGCTCCTCAACGCCGCCGAGGCGGTCGGCGAGCTCGTCAACCGGGGCCGCTCGCCCTTCGAGGGCTACTGGCGCAACCCCGAGGCGGAGGCGGCCCGGCTGCGCGGCGGCTGGTACTGGACCGGCGACCTCTTCTACCGGGACGCGGACGGCTTCCTCTACTTCGCGGGCCGCACGGACGACCGTCTGCGGGTCGACGGCGAGAACCTGGCCGCGGCGATGATCGAGAACATCCTCGCCCGCTGGGACCGGGCGGCGGGGGTCGCCGTCTACGCGATACCCGACCCGGTGACGGGCGACCAGGTCATGGCGGCGCTGACCCTGCGGGAGGGCGCGGACTTCGAACCCGCGGCCTTCGCCGGCTTCCTGGCCGCCCAGCCGGACCTGGGCACGAAGATGGCGCCGCGCTTCGTCCGCGTCCTGCCCGAACTGCCGCTGACCGCCACCAACAAGATCCACCGGGTCGCCCTGCGCCGGACCTCGTTCCGCTGCCCGGACCCCGTCTGGTGGCGCCCCGCCCCCGACGCCCCCTACGAGCCCCTGACGCGGGCGGCGCTCGACGCCCTCCGTGCCCACTACACCCGGCACGGCCGCCCCGAGGCGTACGGCTAGGGCTGTCGGTCCCTCCTCCAGGGGGTGCGGACCGCCTCGGGCAGGCGCGGCAGGGTCCGGAGCGCGATGGACGGCCCGGCGGAGTCGAGGCGCCGCTCGAAGGGCCGCCCGGAGCCCCGCACCTGAGCGAGGGGGTAGGGCCTGCCCCACCCCCCGTACGCCCTCCAGAGCCATGGTCCCGCCCCGCCCGCCGGCCCTACCGTGGGCGCCATGGAACCCCGTACGCCCTGGCAGGCACTCGCCGGACCCCGGTACCTCCGCAGCTCCTGGCCGTGGCGGTCCGTCGGGTACCTGGCCGGCGGAGGCGTCGTCGGGGCCCTCGCCTGTGCCGTGCTCCTGGTCCTCGGGACGTTCTCGCTGTTCCTCGTCGGGCTGCCGCTGCTCCTCCTCTCCGGGCTTGCTTCCGGCCGGGCCGAGCGCCTGCGGCTCCGCCTCGTCGACCTGGATCCCGTCCCCGACCCGCACCGCGTGCCCGCCGCGCCCGGCCTGGCCGCCTGGCTCCGGACCCGGGTGGCGGAGCAGGCCACCTGGCGGGAGCTCGCGTACGCCCTGCTGCTCGCCACCGTCCTGTGGCCGCTCGACCTCCTCGCCCTCGCCGTCGGTGTCGGCCTGCCCCTCGCCCTCCTCGGCGCGCCCCTCCAGCTCGCCGTGGACGGCCACGAGGCCAAGGTCGTCAAGGCGTATCTGGCGACCTCCTATCCGGAGGCCCTCGGCGCCGCCCTCGTCGGCGCCGTCCTCCTCGTCGTCCTCGCCCACCCCCTCGCCGCCGTCGCCGGGGCCCGCGCCGCCCTCGCCCGCGCCCTGCTCACCCCGCGCGAGACCGAGCGGCCGGGCGCGATCGGCGAGGTCATCGCCTCCCGCGCCCGGCTCGTCGACGCCTTCGAGGCCGAGCGGCGCCGCATCGAGCGCGACCTGCACGACGGGGCCCAGCAGCGCCTGGTCGCCCTCACCATGACCCTGGGCCTGGCCCGGCTCGACGCCCCGCCCGGCGGCCCGCTCGCCGAGCAGCTGGCGAAGGCCCACGCGGAGGCCGGGCAGGTCCTGACGGAGCTCCGGGAGCTGATCCACGGCATCCACCCGCAGGTCCTCGCCGACTACGGACTCGGCCCGGCGCTCACCGACGCCGCCGACCGCTCCGCCGTCCCGGTCGACACCGACGCCGACGCGCTGCCCCGGCTGCCCGCGAGCGTGGAGAGCGCCGCGTACTTCGCCGGCTGCGAGGCCCTCGCCAACATCGGCAAGCACAGCGGCGCCCGCCGGGCGCGGATCACCGCCCGGCACACCGGCGGTGTCCTGCGGCTCGACGTCGAGGACGACGGGCACGGCGGCGCCGACCCGGCCCGGGGCTCCGGCCTCACCGGACTCGCCGACCGGATCGCCGTCCTCGATGGCACACTGACGATCATGAGCCCGCCGGGCGGGCCGACCCTCCTGAGAGTGGAGATCCCGTGTCCCGCACTGCCGACAGGCTCCGCGTCGTCCTCGCCGAGGACAGCGTCCTCCTCCGGGAGGGACTGATCGGACTCCTGGCCCGCTTCGGCCACGAGGTCGTCGCCGCCGTCGGCGACGCCGACGCCCTGCGCGAGGCGGTCGCCGCCCACGAGCCCGACATCGTCGTGACCGACGTCCGGATGCCGCCCGGTTTCCAGGACGAGGGCCTGCGCGCGGCGGTCGCG
Source organism: Streptomyces sp. NPDC053513 (assembly GCF_044544765.1). Classification (NCBI taxonomy): domain Bacteria; kingdom Bacillati; phylum Actinomycetota; class Actinomycetes; order Kitasatosporales; family Streptomycetaceae; genus Streptomyces; species Streptomyces sp. NPDC053513. Next base: position 433,430 of record NZ_JBITXP010000004.1, on the reverse strand, counting down.
CTCCGCGCCGAGCGGCCGGCCCTGCCGGTCCTGGTCCTCAGCCAGTACGTGCAGCGCAGCTACGCCGCCGACCTCCTCGACGCGGGCGACGGCACCGGCGTCGGCTACCTCCTGAAGGACCGGGTGGGGCAGGTGGAGGAGTTCGCGGACGCCCTGTCCCGGGTCGCGGCCGGCGGCACGGTCGTCGACCCGGAGGTCGTGCGGCAGCTGCTGCGCCGGCACCGGGATCCGCTGGAGGCGCTGACCCCGCGCGAGCGCGAGGTCCTGGGGCTCGTCGCGGAGGGCCGCTCCAACGGGGCGATCGCCCGCCGTCTGGTCGTGACCGAGGCCGCCGTCGGCAAGCACATCGGCAACATCCTGGCGAAGCTGGACCTGCCGCCGGCCGAGGACAGCCACCGCCGGGTCCTCGCGGTCCTCACGTACCTCCGGGCGTGACCCCCCGGGGGGACTCCGGGCAGGCCCCCGGGAGGGCGGGCCTCCGGGCATGACCCCTCGGACACGCCCCGGCATGACCCCGGGCACCCCCGGCGTGGCCCCGGGGAGCCTCCCGGCACGACAAGAAGGCCCCCTCACCGAAGTGAGGGGGCCTTCCCTGTCTGTGCGCCGCCAGGGACTCGAACCCCGGACCCGCTGATTAAGAGTCAGCTGCTCTAACCAACTGAGCTAGCGGCGCCTGCTGACAGAGAAAATACTACCTGGTCCCGAGGGGTGCTCGTGACCACCCCGCCGGGACCCCTCTCCGTACCCCTCGGATCACGCCTCAGATCGCCAGCGAGAGGACCACCGGAGCGGCCCTGCGGTTCAGCGTGTCCGCCGCCGCGCGCAGCCGGTGGGCGTGCTCGATCGGCAGGGAGAGCGCCAGGCAGCCCACGGCCGAGCCCGCCGTCAGCGGGACGGCCGCACAGACCGTGCCCACCGCGTACTCCTGGAGGTCGAGCACGGGGACGGTCGCCGGCTGGCTGTCGAGCTTCGAGAAGAGGATCCGCTCGCTGGTGATCGTCCGGGAGGTCAGCCGGGCGATCTTGTGCCGGGAGAGGTGGTCCCGGCGGCCGTTCTGGTCGAGCTGGGTGAGCAGGCACTTGCCGACCGCGCTGGCGTGCGCGGCCGAGCGGAAGTCCACCCACTCGTTGACCTTGGGCGTGCGCGGGCCGTCGGCGAACTGGGTGATCTTCACCTCGCCGTCGATGTACCGGCTGATGTAGACCGCCGCGCCGACGGAGTCCCGGAGCTCGGTCAGGGTCTCCTGGAGCTTGGCCTCCAGGGCTTCGCGGCGGGTCAGGCCGGAGCCGAGGAGGACGAGGGAGTCCCCGATCACGTACGCGCCGTCGGCGACCTGCTCGACGTACCCCTCGCGACGGAGCATGAGGAGCAGTGAGGACAGGTGGGCGACGGGCAGGCCGGTCTCGCGCGCGATCTGGACGTCTGTCACTCCGCCACCGTGCCGGGAGACCGTCTCGAGGACGCGCAGGGCGTATTGCACCGAGTGGAACGGCGCGGTGGGCTCGGGCTTCAGCGCCACGGTTTCCCCCTACCAGGTTGTGACCGCAAGCTTTCGTACCACGATAACCGCCAAGGGCCCTTTACGGGGCGGCTGTTGGCGAGAATGATGCGGCGGACCGGGCCTCTGGGCTGGGGCGCGACACCCTGGCATATGCCCACGTCATGAGTGGTGCGTGGAGCCTCAGGTCAGGGGCGTGCGCGGGGGTGCCGGCGTCGGAGTTCGGCCACCGGCGCGCGGCAGAAATTTTCCGCCCGCGAGGGCGCGGAATAAACGGAGACACCCTCCTGTTGTGGTCCGGATGTATCCGCACATGTGCCGAGGAGGGTCCCGACGGTGTCCGACGCTATTCGAGGAGAGGCGCGGGGCAGCGCGCCCGTGCCGCTGTCCGTGCTGGACCTGGTGACCGTCGGCAGCGGGCGGACCGCGACCCAGGCGCTCGCCACGAGCGTCGAGCTGAGCCGGCTCGCCGAGCGGCGCGGCTTCCACCGGCACTGGGTGGCCGAGCACCACTCCATGCCCGGGGTCGCCTCCTCCTCCCCGGCCGTGATCCTCGCGCACCTCGCCGCCCACACCCGGCGCATCCGGCTCGGCTCGGGCGGCGTCATGCTGCCCAACCACGCCCCGCTCGTCGTCGCCGAGCAGTTCGGCACCCTGGAGGCCCTCGCCCCGGGCCGGGTCGACCTCGGCCTCGGCCGCGCGCCCGGCACCGACGGGGCCACGGCCGCCGCCCTGCGCCGGTCAGACACCCTCGACGAAGGCGCCGACGACTTCCCGGAGCAGCTGGCCGAGCTGACCCGGTTCCTGGACGACGACTTCCCGGACGGCCACCCGTACGCCCGGATCCACGCCGTGCCGGGGCCGGTACAGGGTCCGAAGGGGCGGCCGCCGATCTGGCTGCTCGGCTCCTCCGGCTTCAGCGCCCGCCTCGCCGGACTGCTCGGGCTGCCCTTCGCCTTCGCCCACCACTTCTCGGCCAGGAACACGATTCCGGCGCTCGACCTCTACCGGGACTCCTTCCGGCCCTCGGAGGTCCTCGACGCCCCGTACGCGATGATCGGCGTCTCGGCGTTCGCCGCCGAGGAGGCGGCGCAGGCCCGTCGCCAGGTCCTCGCCGGCGCGCTCGCGATGCTGCGGCTGCGCACCGGCCGGCCGGGTCTGGTGCCGACGCCGGAGGAGGCGGAGGCGTACGGATTCAGCCCCGCCGAGCGGGAGTTCGTCGACGGCTGGCTCGCGAACGTCGTGTACGGCACTCCGGACGAGGTGCGCGTCGGCCTGGACGACCTGCGGAAGCGGACGGGCGCGGACGAGCTGATGATCACGGCCAACGGACACGGCGGCGCGGAGCGGGTGCGGAGCTACGAGCTGATCGCCGACGCGTACGAGCTGCCGGAGCTCCCGGACCCGGCGGGGCTCCCGGATCTCGCCGAGCCGTCGGAGTAACGCGAAAACCGGGCCGCCTGGTTCGTACCCGAACGGACCGCCGCCCTTCCCTAAGTGAACCTTAAACCGCTCGTCACCGATGGTGGCGGGCGGTCTTCTTTTGTGCTTCACCCCTCTGACAAGGGCTTTCTCCCTCGAATTGGTCTAGTCCTCAATCTGGTTCAGACCATTGACGTGCTGTTCACGCGGCGGATATCACTGCTCCAACTTCCGTACCGCCACCCCCTCCCGGAGGCAGCACGTGCACCCCCGTAAGCCCTTGATCGCCGCGCTCCTCAGCTCGGCCCTCGCCGCCGGCGCCCTCGCCGCCACGGCCGGACTCGGCTCCGCCCAGGCCGCCGAGACCGGCACCACCGCCTCCACGGGCGGCGTGAAAATCGCGTACTACGACCAGTGGAGCGTCTACGGGAACGCCTTCTACCCGAAGCACCTCGACGAGCGGGGCATCGCGGCGGGCCTGGACGTCATCAACTACTCGTTCGGGAACATCCACCCGACCGACCTCACCTGTTTCGAGGCCAACAAGGCCGCGGGCGACGACAACAACCCCAACGCGGGCGACGGCGCGGGCGACTCGTACGCCGACTACCAGAAGTCCTTCTCGGCGGCGGACAGCGTCGACGGCGTCGCCGACAAGTGGGACCAGCCGATCGTGGGCGTCTTCAACCAGTTCAAGGAGCTGAAGGCGAAGCACCCCAAGCTGAAGATCAACATCTCGATCGGCGGCTGGTCCTACTCCAAGTGGTTCTCGGACGCGGCCAAGACCGACGCGAGCCGCAAGAAGCTCGTCGCCTCCTGCATCAAGCAGTACATCCAGGGCGACCTGCCCGTCGAGGGCGGCTACGGCGGCCCCGGCAGCGCGGCCGGCATCTTCGACGGCATCGACATCGACTGGGAGTACCCCGGCTCGCCCGACGGCCACCTCGGCAACCACTACGCCCCCGAGGACAAGCAGAACTTCACGCTCCTCCTCGCCGAGTTCCGCAAGCAGCTCGACGAGTACGGCGCGGCCCACGGCGGCAAGAAGTACCTCCTGACCGCCGCGCTCCCGGCCGGCCAGGACAAGATCAAGAACATCGAGACGGACAAGATCGGCGCGTACCTCGACTACGCGAACATCATGACGTACGACATGCACGGCGCCTGGGACGGCGACGGGCCCACGTACCACCAGTCCCCGCTGCGCTCCGGCGCCAACGACCCGACCGACGTCATCAAGCCGGGCACCGAGAAGTACTCGATCGAGAACGCGATCGACTCCTGGATCGACGGCAAGCCCGCCTACGGCATCACCGGCGGCTTCCCGGCGAACAAGCTGACGCTCGGCTACGAGTTCTACTACCGCGGCTGGAAGGGCGTCCCGGCCGGCACCACCAACGGCCTCGCGCAGACCGCGACCGGCGGCTCCAACGCCCGCCCGCTGAGCCAGGCGGCCGGCATCGCGTACTACAAGGAGCTCGGCGGCATCGTCGACAACCCGTCGACCACCTTCTGGGACGACCAGGCCAAGTCCGCGTACTTCTACAAGGACGGCGAGTTCTTCACCGGCCTGGACAAGCGCACCATCCAGGCGCGCGCCGACTACGCCCACAACCGCGGCCTGGCCGGCGCGATGATGTACTCGCTCCTCGGCCTCGACGCCAACGCGACCCTCTTCAAGGACATCGTGACGGCGGTCGGTTCGTCCCCGACGACCCCGACCACGCCTCCCACGACCCCGCCGACGACGCCTCCCACCACTCCGCCGACCACGCCGCCCACCACCCCGCCGACGACGCCGCCCACGGGCTGCACCGCCCCGGCGTACGTGGCCGGCCAGGTCTACACCGGCGGCCAGACCGTCTCCTACAACGGCCACAACTGGAAGGCCAAGTGGTGGACGCAGAACGAGGCGCCCGGCAGCACCGGCGAGTGGGGCGTCTGGCAGGACCTCGGCGCCTGCTGACCCTCCGCGGAACCCCGTAAGACCACTGCCCCCGCCCGGAATGTCCCTCCGGCCGGGGGCAGTTCCACGTCTCCGCCCCTGTACGGGGGAGCTTTTCCGTTCCTGTACGGGGAGCGGTTCGGTTCCTATACGGGCAGCGGCTCCGTGCCGATCAGCTCGGCGATGCGGTCCGGGGCCACCGCCCGCGAGTACAGCCAGCCCTGCCCGGTGTCGCAGCCGATCCGGCGCAGCCGACTGGCCTGTCCGGCCGTCTCGACGCACTCCGCGGTCACGGTGAGGCCGAGCCGGTGCGCCAGCTGCACGAGCGCCTCGACGATCAGCTCGTCCGCCGGGTTGGCGTGCTCCTCGTCCTGGAAGCCCCGGACGAAGGAGCCGTCCAGCTTGAGCACGGAGACCGGCAGCCGGCTCAGATAGGCGAGGTTCGAGTAGCCGGTGCCGAAGTCGTCGATGGCGATCCGCACGCCCATGTCGCTCAGCGCCTGGAGCGCCTGGAGCGGCCGGCCGTTCGAGCCCATCACCGCGGACTCGGTCAGCTCCAGCTGGAGCAGGTGCGGTGCGAGACCGGTCTCCGCGAGGATGCCGGCCACGTCCGCGACCAGGTCGGAGTCCCAGACCTGGCGGACCGCCACGTTGACGCTGACGAAGAGGGGGCGTTCGCGCGGATGGTCCTTCTGCCACTGCCGGGCCTGGCGGCAGGCGGTGGCGAGGACCCACCGGCCCAGCTCCACGATGGAGCCGTCCTCCTCGGCGATCCCGATGAACCGATTCGGCGAGAGCGAGCCGAACTGCGGGTGGTTCCAGCGCACCAGCGCCTCCACCCCGCGCACCGCCCCGTCGGTCAGGTCCACCAGCGGCTGGTACTCCAGGGCGAACTCCCCGCGCTCCACGGCCGGCCGCAGGGTGGAGGAGAGCGCCTGCCTGGTCATGCGGTGGGCGTTGCGCTCCGGGTCGAAGAGCGTCCAGCGGGCCTTGCCGTCGGCCTTCGCCCAGTACAGCGTGGTGTCCGCGTCCTGCATCAGGGCGGTCGCCGTCGTCCCGGGCGCCGCCCGCTCGACCACGCCGATCGAGGCGGAGACCGAGAGCCGCCGGCCGCCGAGGTCGAAGGGGTGCTGCAGCGCGTCGAGCACCGAGCGCGCCAGGTCCGCCAGTTGTTCCGTCCCGGTGGAGTCCTCGACCAGGATCGCGAACTCGTCGCCGCCGAGCCGCGCCACGAGGTGGCCGCCGTTGCGGGTGTAGCCGTCGCTGTCCGCGCACTCCGTCAGCCGGGTGGCGACGGCGGCCAGGAGCCGGTCGCCGACCCGGTGGCCGAGGGTGTCGTTGACCGCCTTGAAGCCGTCGAGGTCCAGGTAGCAGAGGCCGATCCGCCCTGTTCTGCCATAGCCGTACGACTCGTACGACTCATGTGACTCGTACGACTCGTGCGAGCGGGGGGACTCCTGGGCGTCGTGCCGCGCACGGGCCTCGGCGGCCGCGGCGTCCTGGGCGGCGGCCTCCAGGGCCGCCGAGAGGCGCTCGAAGAACAGCGCCCGGTTGGGCAGCCGGGTCACCGGGTCGTGCATCTGGAGGTGGCGCAGCCGGGCGTGGAGCTCGCGCCGCTCGCTGATGTCCGCGATCGACAGCAGGACGCGCCGGCTGTCGGGGACGGGGGCGACGGTGACCTCGGCCCACAGCGAGCGCCCGTCGGCGTGCTTGAGGCGGCGGGTGCAGCGGAAGCGGGAGCGGCGGCCGCCGAGCACCTCGCGGTAGGCGTGCCAGGTGCGGCCGTCGGAGGCGAGGTCGACGAGGTCGGCCGCGGCCTGCTCCCGGAGCGCCGCGGGTTCGGTGCCGAGGAGGCTCCCGAAGGAGTCGTTGGCGGCGACGACGACGCCGTCCTCGTCGACCACGGCCATGGCGAGCTGGGAGACCCGGAAGGCGGCGCGGTAGTCGCGGAGCTCGGCCGCACGGCGCACGAGGTGACGCTCCGTGAGTGCGGGTTCGGCCGCGTGTGTCTCCGCCGGCTCTGGGTGCACCGGTCCTTCGGGGGTTCCGCTCACCGCTCGCTCCCGTGTGCAGTCGGGCCGGTCACATGTGGTCGGGACGGTCGGCCAAGGAAGAGTGAGCCGATCATAGAGCCAGCCGGGGGAGCGTTCCAGCTCCGAGGCGTCTCCGAGGGGCCTCCGGCGCTGTGAGGCTGCCCACCGGACCGACCCGCCCGATCGTTTCTGCGCGGGTCTGACGCGGGGCGTCGAGGGCATGACCGAATGTGACTTTCCGTGAGCTGAAGCGCGCTCGTGTCGCGTCGACCCCATGGCGCGCCCTCACCCGACCGGGGCAGCGGAAACGTGCGAAACGCCGCAAACCGTCACAAGGTGGGTGAGGTGTCCCGCATTCCCGATCCGGAGGTCCACGTGAGGGCTCAGCAGCCACCCGGGGGAGTGGAACGCCCACGGCTGCGCGCCGGCGCGGCGGCCTTCACCGCCCTCGCCGCACTGGCCGCCACGGGGCTCGTCGCGGGCCCCGCCGCCGGCGCGTCCTCGGCGAACCCCTGCGCCCTGCCCCGTACCGCCGCCCACCACTCGCTCGGCCTCGACACCTGGAACGACTCCTACCCCCGGCCGAACCAGGACCTCGACGCGGTCATGATCTTCCTGTCCTTCCCGGACTCCGCACCGCTCACCGAACCGGCCGAACTCGCCGCCGACCACTTCCCCGCCACCAGCGAGTACTTCGCCCGCGCCTCCTACGGACGCTTCGACCTGCGCCCGCACCCCCGGTCCTCCTGGACGCCGATGCCGCACGCGTCGGAGGAGTACGACATACGGCGGGACTGGGACGCCGGGAAGCGGGCCGCCTACCTCCGCGACGCGATCGCCGCCGCCGACAAGGACGTCGACTTCTCGCGGTACGACATCGTCTACCTGGTCGCCGACCCGGACGCGCCCGGCGTGGACTCCGACGCGACCAAGGTCGTCAACCTGGAGCACCCGCTGGAGGCCGACGGCACCGAGATCAAGCGCGTCGTCACCGTCTTCGAGCGGCACCCGCCCGACCGCAACGTCCTCGCCCACGAGACCGGCCACGTCTTCGACCTGCCCGACCTCTACCACCGGCCGGTGGACGGCAAGGGCGACTGGGACACCCACGTGGGCGACTGGGACGTCATGGGCAGCCAGTTCGGACTCTCCCCGGACCTCTTCGGCTGGAACAAGTGGAAGCTCGGCTGGCTCTCCCGCGCCCAGGTCACCTGCGTCCAGGGCTCCGGCTCCCGGCTGGTCAGCCTGGAGCCGGTCGACGCCCCGCCCCCGGCCGGCGGCACCCTCGGCACCCGGCTCGCCGTCGTCCGCACCGGCCCGGACAGCGTCCTGGCGATCGAGGCCCGCAGCAGCGCCGGGAACGACGCCGACACCTGCGCCGAGGGCGTGCTCGTCTACCGGGTCCACGGCGACGCGGCCTCCGGCGACGGCCCGGTCGAGGTCGTGGACGCGCACCCCGCCACCCAGGCGTGCGCGGACCACTCCGTCTACCCGCCGCTCGCGGACGCCCCCCTGGAGGAGGGCGAGACCCTGACCGTGCCCGGCACCGGGATCCGCGTCGAGGTCACCGACCGCACCGAGGCGGGCGTCTGGACGGTGAAGATCACCCCGCCCAGGGGATCCTGATCGAGAACGCGAAGGAGCCCCCCGCTTCCGCGAGGGGCTCCTCCTGTCTGTGCGCCGCCAGGGACTCGAACCCCGGACCCGCTGATTAAGAGTCAGCTGCTCTAACCAACTGAGCTAGCGGCGCCTGCTGACGTCGTAGACATTAGCATCCGGATCGGCGGGAGGAAAAATCGATACCCGCACGTCGGCGGCGGAGGCCGCCCGGACGGCCCGCACGCAGGCCCAGAGCACGACCTCGGGGCCGGGCAGCCACGGATGCCGGCTGTCCGGGGCCACCAGCCAGCGGGGCCCGGCGGAGTCGGACGGCACGAGCGGTGGCACGGTCACCGCGTCCCCGATCCCGTGACAGAGCGGCCGGGGGACCTCCCGGCTCCACTCCTCCCAGTCGAGCAGCGCCGGCAGCCGCTGGGCCGTCCCCGGCGCGGCGAACAGCATCACCCGGCCCCGGTGCGTCGCGACGGGCCCGGAGCCCGGGCCCTCCTCCCACAGCCGGTCCAGCATCCGGCGCCCGAAGACCGGGTCCACGTTGACGACGTCGAAGAGGGTCCCGCAGGGCAGCGCCGCCGGGGAGGCGGGGCGGGACTCCCAGCGGGTGAGCGCGGCGCCGGCCCGGCCCCCGGCGGCCGAGGCGAGCCAGGCGGCCCCGTCGGCGGTCACCCGGGCCGTCTGGTGCCGTCCCTCGTCGCCCTGCCGGAGGAACCGGAAGATGTCGTGCGGGGTCTCGTCGCGCAGCCAGGTCGTCATGCGTCCAGGTGTACCGGGCGTGACGAGACGATTGCCGAGGGTTCGCGGAATCCCGGACAGGAGGGGTGGGGGAGGAGTATCGTGCCCCCTCGGCATATGCCAGGGGTTGTTTTTCGGTCAGACATACGGCTCCGAGCCACACCGAGCCGCCCCCCGCCGGGCGGGCTCAGTCCTCCGTCGGCTGTCCGTTCGTCCGGATCAGGTCACGGCCGAACTCGATCATCTTCCGGGCGTAGTCCTCGGTCCACGCCGCCCGCTCGGCGACGTCCGCCGCCGTCAGCCGGTCGAACCGGCGCGGATCCGCCAGCTGCGCGGCCGCGATCGCCTGGAACTCGGTCGCCCGGTCCGTCGCCGCCCGGAACGCGAGCGTCAGCTCCGTCGCCCGGGACAGCAGCTCGCGGGGATCCTCTATCGACTCCAGGTCGAAGAAGTGCTCCGGATCGGCGGTCGCCTCGGCAGGCTCGAAGATCAGCGGTGCCGGCCGAAGCCGCCGCTGCGCGCTCCGCTCCGCGGGTTCCGCCATCGTCCTTCTCCTCCTCGCACAGGCACGGCCCGGACTCCCGGGCCGTCTTCCATTGTCGCGCGCCCCGCAAGAGCGCGAACCCTTCCCCGTACGCCCCCGGGGCCCTCCCGGGCCCCGGTTTCGACCCGCGGGACGGGTCACGCCGTCCGGGCCGCCCGGTGTTCCTCCAGGCGGGAGGGGGCCGCGCGGGCGCCCGTCGCGGAGGCGGCGGGCATCACCCGCACCGTGGTGGAGCGTTCAACTTCCTTTGCGGCCCTTGCCTCTTGACGTCACGAGGAGGCGAGGAGAATCGTGGAAGGTGAGCCTGCGATTCGTCATGAGTCAGGTGATGCACCATGCAAGCAGCCCTTCGAAAACGCGCCGCCCTGAGCGTGTGCGGCTTCGCACTCTGCGGGGCCCTCGCCGCACCGGCGGCCATGGAAGTGGTGTCGGTCGTGACCGATACCCAGCAGACCCATGTCGACGCCGTGAGGAAGAAGCCGAAGAAGCCACCGCGGCACTAGGAGGTCCAGGTCACGCCGGGCGGAGACGCCCTCCCGTACGGTGACATCGGGCCGGACGGCCCTCCGATCGGCAGGACGGATCCGCACCGGCATCGGCGGCGCGCCGTGGAGGCAGGCCGCGCGGGGCGGATGCTCCGCAGCGTCCGGGTCTCCTCGACGCGCCGCCTCACGGCGTCCAGGTCACCCGGTGTTCCTCCAGGTGGGAGAGGACCGCGTGGTTCGCCTCCCAGCCGTCGGGGAACGAGACCGCGACCCCCAGCCGCACCGGGTCCGTCGACGGGTGCTCGTCGAGGAGCTCCGCCACGCCCGCCCGGCACACCACGATGCACGCGTGCCGGTGCCGCGAGGCCAGCACGCACAGCCGGCCCGTCTCCAGATGGAAGGCGGTCGCGTCCGGGCGGCCCGACAGCGGGTGCAGGACGACCGTCACGTCGTACTCGCGGCCCTGGAGCCGGTTCGCGGTGTCCACCGTCACGCCCGTCACGCCCAGGTCCGCGAGTGCCGCCCGGATCGCCGCCGCCTGGTCGCGGTGGGCGGTGCCGACGGCGATCCGGTCCGGGGTGAGCGGGACCGGGGTCTCCGAGCGCTCCGAGACCGTCGCGCCGCCCCGGTCCAGGAGCCGGCGCACGACCAGGGCGATCGCGCCGACCGCCTCGGGGTCGGTGCGGGGGGTGTGCCGGGCCGGGAGTTCGAGGAGGCCCCAGCCGGACTCGGCGGCCTCGTCGAGGACCCGGTCGGGGGCCGAGCCGTCCGGGGCGACGCCGAAGGAGAGCCTCCGGTCGCCGTGCCCGGTGCCGCTGCGGAACGGCGTGTAGGGGTAGAAGGCGTCGGAGACCAGGGGAGCGGCCGAGGCGGGGAGGCGCCAGGAGACCGGGAGGCGGTGCTGCGGCAGCTCCGGGTTGTGGGCCAGGAGCGTGGAGACCGCCGATGCCGACGGGTCGTACGACAGCCCCGCCCACTGCTCCGCGCCCACCACCGAGAACGGGTCGAGCTGCCCGGGGTCGCCCACGAACAGCGCCCGCTCGAAGAGGCCCGCCACCGCGAGCAGCGCGTCCGAGCGCATCTGGTACGCCTCGTCGACGATCGCGTGCGCCCACGGCTCGACGTTCTTCACGTGCCCCCACTTGGCGGCCGTGGACAGGACGACCGGCAGCCCGGCCAGCTCGCCCGCCTTCGCCGACTTCCGTACGTTGGCCAGGTCGTCGAGCGCCTTGTCGTACGGGTCGGAGTCGCTGGAGTGCAGTCGGCCGACCTCCAGGTCCGGCTCCTTCTCCGCGAGCCGCAGCACCAGGTCGTCCACCTGTGCGTTCGTCTGGGCGACCACCATCAGGGGCCGCCCGGCGGCGGCCAGTTCGAGGGCGGCCCGGACCACGAGCGTCGACTTGCCGGCACCCGGCGGGGAGTCGACGACGACGCCCCGCGCGGTGCCGTGCAGGGTGTCCGCCAGGATGGCGGAGGTCGCGCGCGCTGCCTCGGCGGACGGGTCGAACATGGTCACTGCACGTCCTCGGGGGTCACGAACTCGGGGGCTACGGAGTCAAGGGTCATGAACTCGGGGGTCGCGAACACGGAGGTCGCGAACTCGGGTGTCACGAAGTCAGGTGTCACGAAGTCAGGGGTCGCGAACTCGGGGGTCACGACGTCGAACCCGGTCAAAGGACGTCCTCCGGCGTCACCGCGTCGGGCAGTTCCACGGCGTCCGTCCGGGGCGGGCCGCCGTGGGTCCAGGGCGTCTCCTCCGGGTCCGGCAGCTTCGGCCCGACCCGCTGGTCGTGCTCGAACAGCGTCCAGGCGATCCGCTCGCCCTTCTCCGGCACCGAACCCTCCGCGGGCTCCTTCGACCGGCCCATCCGGTCCAGGATCCGCAGCAGCAGCGAGCCGTCCTCCTCGTACCGCACGAACTCCGCCGCCTGCGGCCTGCCGTCCAGCGAGCGGTACACCCTCACCTTCTCGCCCAGGTGCGGCCGGTCGTCCGTGCGGACCGCGACGAGCGGGCGCGGCGCGGGCCGCTTCGACTCCGTCCACGCCATCGTCACCTCGACCACCTCGGCCGAGAACGCCTCGCCCGCGAGCCGCCGCCCCGCCATCACCAGCGGGTCGTCCAGGGCCTCCTGCGCCTCCAGCTGACCCTGCGCCTGCTCCCGGGCCGCGAGCTTCTGCGCCGCCGTCACCGCGTCGTCCCGGCGCGGCTGCGGCGGCTCGCCGGCCGCGATCCGGTCCCGGTGGCCGGTGAAGGACCAGCGGTCACGGGTCCAGCGGTCCTCGACCCTGGCGCCCTCCGGCAGTTCCCGCAGCAGCTCGATCGCCCGCCAGACCGCGTCCCAGGTCGGCTTCAGCTGCGAGGCGATCAGCCGGCGCAGCTCCCGCTCGGCCCCGTGCAGCGCGGCGAGGCCCGTGTCGGCACTCTCGCCGTCCTCGGCCGCGCCGAGCGCCTGCCGGGCCCGGTCGTACCGCTCGATCGCGGGCGCGAGGAGCTTGTTGTCGAAGGCCGGGTCGGTCGCGGGCCCGGCCGGCGGGCAGAGCAGCTGCCCCTGGGCGTCCCGGCCGACCTCGGCCCGCAGGGCCGCCTCGGCGCCCGACTCGCCGTCCCGCGGGTCGATCCAGGCGAGCAGCGCGCCCAGGTGCTGGTCCTCCAGGGACGACTGGCCGGTCGCCCAGTGCCGGTTGAGCAGGTCCGTCGCCGCGAGGAGCAGCGAGGAGCCGGGCACCCGGGCCCGCTCGCCGAAGTGCGTCAGCCACCGGCCGAGCAGCGGCACCCGCGGCGGCGCCGGGAACGGCGTCTCCGGGTCCTGCTCGGCCGTCCGCCGGAACCGCGTCGACCGTCCCAGCAGCCGCACGTACTCGATGCCCGCCCGGCTCGGCACGATCAGCTGCGGCGCGTCGGCGCACAGCTCGACCTCGACCTTCACCTTCTTGCCGGTCTCCGGGTCGACCTCGCTGCGCTCCGCCGCCTCGACGACGTCCGTGAACGAGTCGACGTACGGCAGGACCTCCTCGGCCAGGTCCGCGAGGAACGCGAACCGCAGGTCGCGGTCACGGGGTTGCGGCACCACCAGGAGCCGCGGCTCCTCGGGATCGGTGCCGACCAGCGCGCCCAGCGGGGCGCCCGCCTCACCGGCCGTCGTCAGCGGCACGAGGACCAACGGCCGTGCGGACAGCCGCCGGTGCCGGACCGTGGCGAGCGGCTGCGCCCGGCCCGACTCGACGGCCTCCATCCGGGCGAGCGTGGAGATCAGCGACATGCCAGGGCCTCCCGGGGAGCGGCGCGGAAGCGAGGGTTCAGCAGGGGCATTCGACGACCTCCCGGGGGGTGCGGGCGGGCGCCGACGCCAGCGCCTCCTCGCGCAGCGCCCGCGCCCGGCGCAGCGCCGCCACCGCCGGGTCCTCCGGGTCGCCCTCCTCGCCGCGCGCCGCGGCCAGGACCGCGCCGACCGTCGTCAGACCGCCCAACTCCCCCCGCACGGAACGGCCCAGGGTCTCCACCGCGCCCGCCTCCCGGGAACGCGCCCGGCAGTGGAAGGCCAACTCGCAGGCGGCCAGGCACTCCGGCGCGTACTGATGGGGGACGCACTCCACGGCCGCCGTCAGCTCCTCCGCCGTCCGCTCCACCACGTCGAAGCTGATGCCCTCCGGCAGGGCCCGCGCGATCTCGTCGATCCGGGTCAGCCGGTCCAGCTGACGCCGGGTCACCGACCGCTGCTTGCGCACGTCGACCACCGAGGCCGTCGGCACGTTCGAGAAGTCCTTCGGGCAGACGAGGAGCACCGACTGCGCGACCCGCGCGCCCTCCGTACGGGCCGCCACCCGCTCCAGGGCCAGCACGTAGACCGCGGCCTGACGGGCCGCCGCGCCCACCTTCGCCGCGTCGGCCGAACCGTCGATCATCGGGAACGACTTGATCTCCACCACCGTCCAGCCGCCGTCGGGGTGCACCACCACCGCGTCCGGCTCCAGGTGGACGGGGGAGCCGGCGACCTCCAGGGCGAGCAGCGGATGGTCGAGCAGCGTCCACGCCCCGGCGCCCGTCGCCTCCCGCAGTGCCAGCGCCGTGCGCGCCACCCGCCCCTCGGGTCCGGCCGCCGCCAGATCGGGCACGGACACCTCGACCGGCTCCTCCACGCCGATCAGGCGCAGCAGTTCGCGTCCGCCGTCCGCCTTGACCTTCGCCTCGAAGGAGTTGCCCCGCACGATCGCGAACTGCGACTGCCCGAACGGCGCGGGCGAGCCGAGCTTCGCGGCCAGCGCCGACTTGTCGACGCCGGCGCCGTCGAGGACGGCCCGCCGCTTGCAGCCCGGGTTGGCCGCGAGCGCCGCGAGGGCTCGGGCGTCCAGCGGACGCGGCACGACGGCCGGTCCGCGCAGCTCAGCGAGTAGTTGCCGAGGAGGTGTCGTCCGCGGTGTTCGGGACAGACCGCTGTCCGGGGATGCGCTCACCCGCCGAAGTGTCCCATCCGCCACTGACAACCGGGGGCGCTTCCGGTGTCGTACGGATCCGGTCGGCGAGCCGCAGCGCGTACGGGGCGAGCAGCAGGCCCGCGCCCATCACGGCCGCCCCGGCGACCGCGTCGAGCAGATAGTGGTTGGCGGTGCCCATCACGACCAGCGCCGTGACCAGCGGATACACCACCCCGAGGGCCTTCGTGGGCAGCGTGCGCCCGTACCGCCACAGCATCACCCCGCACCACAGCGCCCAGCCGACGTGCAGGCTGGGCATCGCCGCGTACTGGTTCGTCAGACCGCCGAGCCCGCGCGGCGCGCTGGCCTCGCCGCCCCACCAGCCGTACGCGCTGAAGTGCGCCATCGTGTCCGTGAAGCCCTGGGCCGCGTCGAGGAGCCGGGGCGGGCAGGTCGGCAGCAGCGTGAAGCCGACGAGACCGAGGAGGGTGGCGAGCATCAGCCAGGTGCGGGCCGTCCGGTAGTGGGCGGGGCGGCGGCGGAAGAGCCACACCAGGACCGCCGGGGTCACCAGGTAGTGCAGCGAGGCGTACGCGAAGTCCGCCGGGACCCCGAGCGCGGGGACGTCCGTGAACCACCGGTTCAACGGGTGCTCGGCGTCGATCCCGAGGCCCTCCTCGAACCGCAGGACCGCGAGCCCGTGCGCCACGGCCGAGGCCTCGTCGCCCTTCACCAGGAGCCGCCCGCCCGAGTAGGCCGCGTACACGACCGCGATCAGGGACAGCTCCGCCCACCAGCGTGGCTTGCGCATGAACGAGTCCCCCCGGTCGGTGATCGGCCCGGGGGAGGGGACGCGGGGCGGTCCCCGGGGGTTGCCCGGACGCCACCGCGCGTTCACGTCGGCGATGATGGGAGAGGCACGTCCGCACCGTGAACCTCTGGAGCGTCCTTCCCATGGCACCCCGCATCCTGCTCGCCCGGCACGGCCAGACCGAGTGGTCCCTCCTCGGCCGGCACACCGGCAGGACCGACATACCGCTGCTCGACGAGGGACGGCGCGGGGCGAAGCTGCTCGGCGAGCGCCTGCACCGGGGCCCCTGGCAGGGGCTGCCCGGCGTGGAGGTGCGCACCAGCCCGCTCGTCCGCGCCAGTGAGACGTGCGAGCTCGCCGGCTTCGGGGACCGGGCCGAGCCCTGGGACGCGCTGATGGAGTGGGACTACGGAGCGTACGAGGGGCTGACCCCGCCCGAGATCAAGAAGATCCAGCCGGACTGGTTCATCTGGCGCGACGGCGTCCCCGAGGGGGAGACGCTCGCCCAGCTCTCGGACCGCGCCGACGAGATCGTGGAGTGGGCCCGCTCCGCCGACCGGGACGTCCTGGTCTTCGCCCACGGCCACATCCTGCGCTCGATCGGCGCGCGCTGGCTCGGCGAGGACGTCTCCTTCGCCGCCCGCATCCGCCTGGACCCGACGAGCCTCTCGGTCCTCGGCTGGGCGTACGACGCCCCGGCGATCGAGCGCTGGAACGACACGGGACACCTGGAGCAGTGACGGCCTGAGCGGCCCCGGCACGTGCCGGCCGGCCGGGGCGGTCCGGGCCGCGGGGCTCCGTACGGCTCAGGACGTGCCGGCCAGGACCCTGCCGGTCTCCGAGAGCAGGTCGCGGATCCGGGCCGAGGCGATGCCGTCGAGGGAGTCCGCGACGCGCCGCGCCTCCGCCGCCGCCTCGTCCCGGCGGCCGGCGTGCGCCAGGTCCTTGGCGAGGTGGGCCCGGTAGAGCGCGAGGTTCCGGGCGAAGTGCGGGTTCTGCAGGACCACCGCCCGGTGGGCGTGGCGCGCCGCCCGGCCCCACTCGCCGAGCGCCGACCAGCACCCGGCCTCCAGCGCCTCCCGCTCCGGCTCGCCGAAGAAGGACATCCACTCGGGGTCGCCCTCGGCCGGGCCCCGCTCGAAGTACCGGTGCGCGCGGCCGAGGGCCTGCTCGCAGGCGGAGCGGTCGCCGAGCCCCGCCCACCCGCCCGCCTCCCGCAGCGACAGCAGGGAGAGCAGCCGGGCCGAGTCCAGCGGCTGCGCGGCCCGCAGGCCCGCCTGGGCCGCCCGGACCGCCTCGCGGTAGCGGCCGGTGTCCCGGGCCAGGAACGAGGTGTTGCAGAAGGCGTGCGCCTCCAGGGCCGCGTTCCCCGCCACGCGCGCGGTGGCCAGCGCCTCCGCGTAGTGCGAGCGCGCGTCCTCGTGCCGGCCCGAGTCGTGGGCCAGCCAGCCGACGGAGAGGGAGAGCTCGCCCGCGCCCGCGTGCAGCCGGTCCTCGGTGGAGCGGCGGGCCGTGGTGCCGGCGTCGAGGAGCGCGTACGCGGTACGGAGCGGCTGGGCGGCCACCTTGTAGAGCCCGTCGGCGCCGTGCCGGTCGTCGAGCAGCCGGATCCGCCGCACGGCGTCCTCGACGGCCCGCACCTCGGTCTCGCCGATCCGGTGGGTGCCGCGGGGGGAGGGGATCGCGACGGCGGGGCCGCCGAGTCCCAGCGAGGCGGCCGCCAGGGTGGCGGAGCCGCTCGTCATGAATGCGCGACGCAGCACGTCGCTCTCCTCATCGTTCCGGGTGGTGATGGCGGCGGGAGGCGCTGCCCCGGCCGGGACGGCCTGTCGCCGGCCGCGCACCGTCTCCCGCGCGGAGAACCCCAGGTCGGAGAGGCTCAGACCGGGGAACATGTGCAGGAAGACCCGCTCGTACGCGTAGTTGGGGCAGCGGATCTCGCCCGCTTCCACGCGCCCGATGTAGCGGGCGTCGCACGCGACCTGTTCGCCGATCTCCCGCGCCGCCCGGCGGACCGCCGCGGCGAACTCCGCCGGCGAGTGCTGTCCGCGGAGCCGGCGGAAGGCGAGATTGGGAACTGCCCGTGACATCGCCATGGCCGAGCCCTCTCCTGGTGCTGCCGGGTTTCCGGCGGCAAGAACGTACCTGCTGTGACCGGATGCGTACGCTGAGTTTGGCTACAAATCGGATATCTCGCCTGCGATCTGCCATGAACTGCCATCCTTTGCGGCGGGATACCGCCGTAGCCGTTGACGCGCACGGGCGTTGAACCGTAAAGGAGAGACGGAACGTGTCTCCTCTGGAGCGAGGAGGGGTCCCCCATGTCGGAGATCGGTTCGCAGGCGGCCACGCGGCACGCGCCCACCCCGGACGTCACGCGGCACGCGCCCACCCCGGACGTCACGCGGCACGCGCCCACCCCGGACGTCACGCGTCACGTGCCCACCCCGGACGTCACGCGCCACGCGCCCGCCCCGGAGGCCGACGGTCCCCGCTCCGTCGTCGGGCCCTGGGACCTGGTGACCGTCCCGGCCCGCCAGGGCCTGGAGGCCGTGGACATCCTGCGCCGCGCCGCCGGCCCCGCCGTCGGACCGGTCGTCCACGACGGCACCTGCGACACCCTCGGCTTCCTGGTGCCGCCCGGCACCGCCGCCGCCTGGGACATGCCGGGCAGCGCCTGTACGCGCACCTCGGGGCGGGGCCTGCGCCTCCCCGAGCTGCCGGAGCTCCCCGAACCGGCCGGGGACGCGCCCCGCCCCGCCGGCTGGCTGCTGCCCCCGGGCGACACCGACCCCGTCACCGACCCCGCCGTCCTGCGCGAGGCGCTCGGCGAGGCCGCCCGGCTCATCGAGGCGGCCGACGGCTGCCACTGAGCCCTCCTGCCCG
Organism: Streptomyces sp. NPDC053513; assembly: GCF_044544765.1. Taxonomy (NCBI): domain Bacteria; kingdom Bacillati; phylum Actinomycetota; class Actinomycetes; order Kitasatosporales; family Streptomycetaceae; genus Streptomyces; species Streptomyces sp. NPDC053513. The sequence goes on along the minus strand of NZ_JBITXP010000004.1, from coordinate 415,044 downwards.
GCATGCCCCGATAATGGGCCCGTGGCCAGGAACAAACAGCGGGACCGGGCGGCGGCGGCCGTCCCCGTCGTCGAGACCGTCGACGGCGGCCTCGCCGAACTCATACCCGACCGGGAGCGCCCGCGCGGCTGGACGCTGCTCATCGACGGCGCCCCGCAGTCGCACGTCGACCTCGACGACCCGGCCCGCCTCACCTTCGAGTACCAGCGGCGCCTCGGCCACATCGCCGACCTCGCCGCCCCGCCGAACCGGCCGCTCCAGGCCGTCCACCTCGGCGGCGGCGCCTTCACCCTCGCCCGCTACGTCGCCGCGACCCGGCCCCGCTCCACCCAGCAGATCGTGGAGCTCGACGCGCCCCTGGTCCAGCTCGTCCGCCGGGAACTGCCCCTCGACGCCGGGGCCCGCATCCGGGTCCGCTCCACCGACGCCCGCGCCGGCCTCGTCAAGGTCCAGGACGGCTGGGCCGACCTCGTCATCGCCGACGTGTTCAGCGGGGCCCGCACCCCGGCCCACCTGACCAGCACCGAGTTCCTCGCCGAGGTGCGACGGGTGCTGCGGCCCGGCGGCTTCTACGCGGCGAACCTCGCCGACGGCCCGCCCCTGACCCACCTGCGCGGCCAGATCGCCACCGCCGCCGCCGTCTTCCCCGAACTGGCGCTCGCCGCCGACCCGACGGTCCTGCGCGGCCGCCGCTTCGGCAACGCGGTGCTGCTCGCCTCGGACCGCGAGCTGCCGGTGGCCGAACTGACCCGCCGGGTCGCCACCGACCCGCACCCGGGACGCGTGGAACACGGCCGGGCCCTCGCCGACTTCGCGGGCGGAGCGGTCCCCGTCACCGACGCGAACGCCAAGCCCTCACCCGTACCCCCGGCGTCCGCCTTCCGCTGACCGCCCCGGAGCCGGCGCGGAAGACCGGCCCCCGCGTCCGCCGGTCGTCGTCCCCGCGTCCGCCGGTCGTCGTCCCTACGTCCGCCGGTCGTCGATCTCCACGCGGGGCGCGCTGTCGTGCCACACGCAGAAGACCGACAGCTCCCGGCCGTCCTCGGTGAAGGTGACCCGGATCCAGGTCGGCTGCTTCCACACCTGCATCTGCCAGCCCGACGCGGGCGTCGCCGAGACCAGTTCCGCCGAGGCCTGCCCGAGGTCGAAGGTGACCCGGCCGCCGTCCACGGTGTAGGTCTTCACGCCCGAGCGCGCGTCCGGGGACGGCGGTGGGGCGGTGGCGGGCGTCGGCGTCGTGGGGTCCGGGCGGCGCGAGGGGGCCGCGGACGGGGTGGCCGGGGGCGTGCGGGTCCCGCTCGGCGCGGGCGTCGGGCCGGCGGGCGGGGAGGGCGGGGCGCTCTCGGGCCGCCGGGTGGAGGAGGTCCCCGGGCCGACCCCGGAGGCAGCGGTTCCGATGGCCGGGCCGGCCGGGAGGGGCAGCGCGCGGGGCGGGTCGTACACCGTGCCGGACAGCACCGTGTGCACCCCCCACCAGGACAGGGTGACCGCCGCGCCGGTGGCGAGCGACCAGGCCAGGGCGTGAACGGGTCCTCTTCGCACCGGGACATAGTGCACCACCGGACGAGGGCCCGTACCGGAGGGTGGACACCGCCCGCGGCCTCACCCGGATGGCGTACGGTGCCGCCCATGGCAAGTGTGCTCGTGGTCGAGGACGACCAGTTCGTGCGCTCCGCCCTCATCCGGCAGCTGACCGAGGCCTCCCACACCGTACGGAGCGTCGGCACGGCTCTGGAGGCGCTGCGCGAGGTCGCCCATTTCCGCTTCGACGTCGTGATCCTGGACCTCGGTCTGCCCGATCTCGACGGGTCCGAGGCGCTCAAGATGCTGCGCGGGATCACCGACGTCCCGGTGATCATCGCGACCGCCCGGGACGACGAGGCCGAGATCGTACGGCTCCTCCACGCCGGGGCCGACGACTACCTCGTGAAGCCCTTCTCCGTCGACCACCTCTCCGCGCGGATGGCCGCCGTCCTGCGCCGCTCCCGGGCCGGCGCCGGCGAGCCGCCGCCCTCCCGGGCCCTCCGCGTCGGCGGCCTCACCGTCGACCCGCTGCGCCGCCAGGCGGAGCTCGACGGGACGCCGCTGGACCTGACCCGCCGCGAGTTCGACCTGCTCGCCTTCCTCGCCGGGCGGCCCGGCGTCGTCGTTCCCCGCAAGGAGCTGCTCGCCGAGGTCTGGCAGCAGTCGTACGGGGACGACCAGACCATCGACGTACACCTGTCGTGGCTGCGGCGGAAGTTGGGCGAGACGGCCGCCCGGCCCCGCTATCTGCACACCCTGCGGGGGGTCGGCGTGAAGCTGGAGCCGCCCGTGGAGACCCAGCCGTGAGATGGGCGCTCGTCAAGGTGTCGCTGGCCGTCACCGTCATGGTCGTCTTCGCCTTCGCCATCCCCCTCGGCCTCGTCGTCAAGGAGATGGCCCGCGACCGGGCCTTCTCCAACGCCGAGCGGCGGGCCGCCGGCCTCGCCCCCGTCCTCGCGATCACCACCGACCGCGACGAACTCGACAAGGCCGTCGCCACCACCGAGGACGGAGCCGCCGGCCGGCTCGCGATCCACGTGCCCGCCCCCGAACCCGGCGGCACCGCCCTGGAGATCGGCACCCGTCGCGCCGACCCCCGGGAACTCGCCGCCACCCGCGGCCTCGGCCGCGCCTCCATCGCCGAGGTCCCCGGCGGCTTCGCCCTGCTCCAGCCCACCGCGCTCAGCAGCGGCCAGGTCGCCGTCGTCGAACTCTTCGTCCCCGAGGGCGAGGTCAGCAACGGCGTCGCCACCGCCTGGCTCGTCCTCGCCGGCGTCGGCGTCGCCCTCGTCGTCGGCTCCGTCGCCGTCGCCGACCGCCTCGGCGTCCGCATGGTCCGCCCCGCCCAGCGGCTCGCCGGCGCCGCCCACGACCTCGGCGAGGGCCGGCTCGGCGCCCGCGTTCCCGAGGAGGGGCCGCCCGAACTCAAGTCGGCCGCCGTCGCCTTCAACTCGATGGCCGACCAGGTCGTCCAGCTCCTCGCCAACGAGCGGGAACTGGCCGCCGACCTCTCCCACCGGCTCCGCACCCCGCTCACCGTGCTCCGCCTCAACGCGGCCTCGCTCGGCTCCTCGCCCGCCGCCGAACAGACCCGCGCGGCCGTCGAACAGCTGGAGCGCGAGGTCGACATCATCATCCGCACGGCCCGCGAGGCGAAGCCGCAGACCCAGGCGACCGGTCCCGGCGCCGGCTGCGACGCCGCGGAAGTGGTCCGCGAGCGGATGGAGTTCTGGTCGGCGCTCGCCGAGGACGAGGGCCGCCGGGTGCGGGTCGCGGGCATCGAGCGCCCGGTCCGCATCCCCGTCGCCCGCCCCGAACTCGTCGCCGCCCTCGACGCCCTGCTCGGCAACGTCTTCCGCCACACCCCCGAGGGCACCGCCTTCTCCCTCGACGTCCACAACGGCGACGACGCCGTCATCGTCCTCGTCTCCGACGCGGGCCCCGGCATCGCCGACCCCGCCGCCGCGCTCGCGCGGGGCGCGGGCAGCGGACGCGACGGCTCCACCGGCCTGGGCCTCGACATCGTGCGCCGCATGGCCGAGTCGACGGGCGGCGACGTCCGCATCGGCCACTCGGTCCTCGGCGGTACGGAGGTACGGATCTGGATCGGCCTCGACGGACGCGGAGCCGGTATGGGCGGGGGCGGAGGCCGTCGTGGCCGCCGCCGCAAGGCCTGACGCACCCGGTCCTCCGCGCCGGGCCCTGCCTGACGCGCCCGGTCCTCCGTGCCGGGCCCTGCGTGCCGCGCCGGTCTCCCGTGCCGAACCTTTCCTGCTTCCGATGCCCGCCTTAAGCGGACCCTAAGAATCCGAACAACGGTGCCGAGGGCGGCAATTGTCCGTTTCCCCGGCGCTAGCGTGCTGCCGCATCCCACCCCCACCCCCGGCACGCAGAGGCAGGCACGCGATGGGCAGCAGTTCGCACCGGCGCAGGACGAGCACCCGGAACAAGGTCGTCGGAGCGGTCGTCGCGGCCGCCGTCGTCGGCGGCGGGGCCCTCGCGCTCACCGGCACCGCCCAGGCCGCCGCCGTCGGCGCCGCCTACACCCGGACGAGTTCCTGGACCGGTGGCTACACCGGCCAGTACGTCGTCACCAACGAGACCTCCAGCGTCCGGTCGGGGGGCTGGACGCTGGAGTTCGACCTTCCGGCCGGCACCACCATCGGCTCCCTCTGGAACGGCGAGTACACCGTCTCCGGCAACCACGTCACCGTGACGCCCGCGAGCTGGAACAAGCGCCTGGAGCCCGGCCGGTCCGTCACCGTCGGCTTCGTCACCTCGGCCACCGGCCGGGCCGGCGACCCCACCGGCTGCCTCATCGACAAGGCCGTCTGCTCCGTCGGGGGCGCCGCCCCCACTCCGAGCGGCCGCCCCACCGGGCAGCCCACCGCCACGGCCTCCCCGAAGCCGACGGCCACCACGAAGCCGACGGCCACCGCGACCGCGAGGCCCACGCCGACCGCCACGGCCACCACGGGCCCGAAGCCGACCGCCCCCGCGCCCACCCCGACGGCGACCCCCACCGGGGCTCCCGCCGCAGCCGCCAAGTACGCCCCGTACGTCGACACCTCGCTCTACCCGGCGTACGACCTGCTCGCGACCGCCGACGCCACCGGCGTGAAGGAGTTCAACCTGGCCTTCATCACCTCCGGCGGCTCCTGCGCCCCGCTGTGGGGCGGCGTCACCGACCTCGCGAGCGACAGGGTCGCGGCCCAGATCGGCGCCCTGCGCGCCAAGGGCGGCGACGTCCGCGTCTCCTTCGGCGGCGCCGCCGGCCACGAGCTGGCCCTGAACTGCCCGACGTCCTCGGCGCTCGCCGCCGCGTACGGCAAGGTCGTCGACCGGTACGCGCTCACCAAGCTCGACTTCGACATCGAGGGAGCCGCCCTCCCGGACACCGCCGCCAACACCCGCCGCTCGCAGGCGATCGCCCAGCTCCAGAAGGACCACCCGGGCCTGGACGTCTCCTTCACCCTGCCGGTCATGCCCGAGGGCCTGACCCAGCCGGGCGTGGACCTGCTGGCCGACGCCAGGAGGAACGGCGTCCGCGTCGACGCCGTCAACATCATGGCGATGGACTACGGACCGGCGTACAGCGCCGACATGGGCACGTACGCCGTCCAGGCCGCGACCGCGACCCAGGCCCAGATCAAGGGCGTCCTCGGCCTCTCCGACGCGGCCGCCTGGAAGGCCGTGGCCGTCACCCCGATGATCGGCGTCAACGACGTCGCCTCCGAGGTCTTCCGGGTGGAGGACGCCGGCCAGCTCGTCGACTTCGCGAGGGCCAAGGGGATCGGCCGGCTCTCGATGTGGTCCGCGGCCCGTGACAAGCAGTGCGCGGCCGGCGCCGTGACCTACGCCGACCCCACCTGCTCCTCGATCCTCCAGCAGCCGCTGGCCTTCACGAAGGCCCTCGGCGCCTACAGGTGACCGAACCCCCGAGTCCCCCCACACCGCGCGCCCCGGCCGGAACCACCCCACCGCCGACCGGGGCGCGCACCCTTTCCCGGACGTCGGCCGTGTTTCCGGGGGTCGACCGTCTTCCCTGACATCAGCCGCGTTCCCTGACATCGGCCGTGGTCCGGCGAGACCCCCACGGGGGAGCGCTCCCAGGGTGGCGGAGCGCACATGAGAACGGCTCAGGCCCCGGTTCTTCCGAACCGGGGCCTGAGCCATCAGGGTGAGTAACGGGACTCGAACCCGCGACATCCTGGACCACAACCAGGTGCTCTACCAGCTGAGCTATACCCACCACGACCGGCGGTTTTCCCGAAGGTTTCCCCGACCGGCCGAGAAGAAGTCTACAGGGTTCCGGAGGGTGCTCGCGCCACCGTTTTCCGCGGGGGCTTCCCGGGGCTCCCGGGGGCGCGAGCGGACGGTCACTCCGCGGGCAGGACGTGACGGGCCGCGATCTTCTTCGCGGTCTCCGAGTCCGGGCCGGGCTGCGGGACGAAGACCGCCTCGCGGTAGTAGCGCAGCTCCGCGATGGACTCGCGGATGTCGGCGAGCGCCCGGTGGTTGCCGTTCTTCTCCGGACTGTTGAAGTACGCCCTCGGGTACCAGCGGCGGGCCAGCTCCTTGACCGAGGAGACATCGACGATCCGGTAGTGCAGATGGCTCTCCAGGGCGGGCATGTCGCGCGCGAGGAAGCCGCGGTCCGTGGAGACCGAGTTCCCGCACAGCGGCGCCTTGCCCGGCTCCTTGACGTGCTCGCGGATGTACGCGAGGACCTGGGCCTCCGCGTCGGCGAGCGTGGTGCCGCCGGCGAGCGCGTCGAGCAGCCCCGAGGCCGTGTGCATCTGGCGCACGATCTCGGGCATGGTCTCCAGGGCCGCGTCCGGCGGGCGGATCACGATGTCCACGCCGTCGCCGAGCACGTTCAGTTCCGAGTCGGTGACCAGTGCGGCCACCTCGATGAGTGCGTCGTCCGTCAGCGAGAGCCCGGTCATCTCGCAGTCGATCCACACCATGCGATCGTTCATGCGTCCTACCTTAGGGCGTGTCCCGCCGATCGGACCGGGCCCGGAGGCCTTCGGAGACGGCTCCGACGGGCCGGCCGGGCCCCGACGGCCTCCGGAAACGCCCCCGGCGGGCCGACGGGCCCCCGGGGGAGGTGTCCCCGGAGGCCCGTCGGTCCTGCGTCGCGCCGCTTGTGGCGGCGTCGGTCCTCGTTACGGCGCGCTGCGCTGGCCCGGCAGGGCCGGCCGGCCGGAGGTGTACACGTCCGACTGCGGCTTGCCCGGCTCCAGCGGCCTGCGGAGCCCCGCCGGACCCTGGGCCGGCACCGCCGCCTCGAGCACGGCCGCGCCGGTCTCGCCCTGCGGCCGCCGGGCGCGGTACGCCGCGCGGTAGGCGGCCGGCGAGGAGCCGAGCTGGCGCCGGAAGTGGCCGCGCAGCGCCACCGGGGAGCGGAAGCCGCACCGGCCCGCGACCTCGTCGACCGAGTAGTCGGAGGTCTCGAGCAGCCGCTGCGCCTGCAGCACCCGCTGGGTGATCAGCCACTGGAGCGGGGCGGAGCCCGTCAGCGAGCGGAACCGGCGGTCGAAGGTCCGCCGTGACATGTAGGCGCGCGCGGCGAGCGTCTCCACGTCGAACTGCTCGTGGAGGTGCTCCAGCGCCCAGGCGACGACCTCGGCCAGCGGGTCGGCGCCGATCTCCTCGGGTAAAGACCTGTCGAGGTAGCGCTCCTGGCCGCCGCTGCGCCGCGGCGGGACGACCAGCCGGCGCGCCAGCGCGCCCGCGGCCTCGGTGCCGTGGTCGGTCCGCACGATGTGCAGACACAGATCGATTCCGGCCGCGGTGCCGGCGGAGGTCAGCACGTCCCCGTCGTCGACGAAGAGCTCCCGCGGGTCCACGTGGACCGACGGATAGCGCTTGGCGAGCGTCGGCGCGTACATCCAGTGCGTGGTCGCCGGCCGGCCGTCGAGCAGTCCGGCCGCGGCCAGGACGAACGCCCCGGTGCACAGCCCGACGATCCTGGCCCCCTCCTCGTGCGCGCGGCGCAGCGCTTCGAGCGCCTCCGGCGGCGGCGGCGAGGTGATCGACCGCCAGGCCGGGACGACGACGGTGCCCGCCCGGCCGATGGCCTCCAGGCCGTACGGCGCGGTGAGTTCGAGCCCGCCGGTGGTCCGCAGCGGGCCTTCCTCCCCGGCGCAGACGAGCAGCCGGTAACGTGGCACCCCGGCGTCCTGCCGGTCGATGCCGAACACGGAGAGCGGGATGGAGCTCTCGAAGATGGGGCCGCCGCTGAACAGCAGCACCGCGACGACTTCGCGACGGCGGCGCCCGGACAGCTTCCGTGCGACCTCCGGTGCGGCGGAGTCCTGGCTCATGACGCTAAGCCCCCCTCGGTGTTCGCGTCTCCCTGGTCGTGTCGCTCCTGCACGTTTCCCCTCGGTTTTGCACGAGACCCCAGTCTTCGGTACCCATGATCGAATCTACTGTGTCCCGTGGCGCCGGCGTGACAAGTTCTCCATCCGGTGGATTGTCGACAAGGCAACTTGGCGTGAAGCGATCGATCGCGAAGTCCGGCATCCGACGGCCGCCCGGGGGAGGGGCGGGGCGGCGAACGTCCCCGTACGCGGGGGGTGTGGGCCCCCGGGACAAGGCTTTCGGGGTCGTCGGCACCGGGCTTGGTCAATCGTTCCGCCAAGGACTCGCCGTCGACTTCAAGTTGGCTGAAAACATATGGGGTCGGGTGTACGAACCTGTCAACTCGAAGGGGGGCGGGGGCGGCTCCGGACCCCTCCGGAACTAGTTCCGGCGCCGGGGGCGGGCCGTCTCCGCGCGCAGTCCGCGCTCCGAGCGGCGCAGCAGCACCCGGCAGGCCGTCGTCACCGAGACGAGCCCGAGCGCGGTCCCGGCCGCCCCGCCGAGCGAGGTGCCGTAGGCGACGAGCACCACGGGGACCAGCACGCAGCAGAAGACCGCCCAGCGGACGACGTCACCGCCCTGCTCCGCCGCGCCCGCGCCCCCCGCCGCCCCCGGCTGCTCCGGGTCCGCGCCCCCGGCCGGGGGGAGGACCGGCGCCCGGCGGCGGCCACGGGGCGCGCCGGGCGCCGGAGCGGCGGCGGGGGCGGCGGAGGTCTGGCCGACGGCGGTCGATGGTGCGGGCACGGGCGGTCTCCCTGCGACGGTGGGCTGGACCTGTGGCAACGAGGAGCGGAACCTTCCGGTCACTCTCGGCGACGTCCGTTTGGCCCCCGTACGGACGCCTGTAGGGCACATCCGGCATTGCCAGATCCCGAACCCCTCGTGCATGCTCCCTGGAACGCCGCGTGCGAGCGGCGGGCACGCCGGGCTCGGCACGGCGGGCTCTGGGCAGGAGAGGAGTGTCGCCGTACCCTTGGGGGTATGGGCTTGGGAAGATGATTCCCGGACACAGCTCCGCCGTCACCCGTCGTTCGTCCCCCCTTTTCCCCGTCCCTTCCCACGAGGACCCTCTTCGCCGAGACACCGATGGCCGGTCACGAATTCCCCGAACCCGCGGACCGCAAGCGCGTCGCCGATTCCACGGTCGACCCCCTCGCGGTGGAACAGCCACGTCATGCCTGCGACCCGGCCTTCCGGCACGGGGTGGTCGTCGGCTTCGACGGCTCCACGTCCAGTGAGCGCGCCCTCGCGTACGCCATCGGCATGGCCCGCCGCTCCGGATCGGGCCTGATCATCGTGCACGTGGCCAACCGGCTGCCCACCACGGTGTGGGCCGGCTGCGAACCCCCGGTCTTCGTCGACGTGCCGGACCACCGCACCGAGGTCCTCGGTCTGGAACTGGCCTGCGCCGATCACCTCTCCGAGGTGCCGTGGATCCTGGTGGAGCGCGGCGGGGACATCTGCCACGAGCTGGAGGAGGTCGGCCGGGAGTACTCGGCCGACGCGATCGTGGTCGGCTCCACGCACGGGATCGTCGGCCGGATCTTCGGCTCGGTCGCCGGCCGCCTCGCGCGCCGCGCCCAGCGGCCCGTCATCGTCATCCCGTAACGCGTCCGGCGCCCCGTCGCCGTCGTCGTCCTCCCGTCACACGCCCGCGGGCCCCCTCCGTCCCGTACGGCCCGTCAGATCGCTCCCTCAACTGCCGTCATCCGGCCATAAATTCGGCCTTCCTCAGGTGAATTGTGTGCTTGTGAAGGGTACATAAAGGTCACGGAACGCAGCAGCTCACGCAGGACAACTGCACACCTGAAGGGAGCCCGCCGTGAACAACGAAGTCGCCGCGGGAAACACCACCTCCACGCTCGGCCACCTGGCGCTCGGACTGACCCTGCTGGCCTTCGGCCTGGGCGGAACCGGTGTCATCGACAACGTCGCGGCAGCGGATGCCGCGGGTCTCGCCACCTGGGTCGGCGGCGTGACGCTCTTCCTCGTCGGACTGCTCGCCCTGCGCGCGGGCGACAAGGGCGAAGGCACGGCGTACGCGGCGCTCGGCGCCTTCTGGTTCACCTGGGGCAGCGGAGCCGGCGGGCACGCCTCGGCCGACGCCATGGGCCTCTTCCTGCTCCTGTGGGCGCTCCTCGCGCTCACGCTGACCGTGGCCTCCGCGGGCAGCGGACTCTTCGGGCAGGGCGTGTACGGGCTGCTGTTCGTCGCGCTGCTGCTGCTCGGCATCGGCGCCCTCGCCGACAACGGCGGCCTCGGCAAGGCGGGCGGCTGGGTCGCCGCCGTCGCGGGCCTGGCCGCCTGGTACGGCGCCACGGCCGCGGTCGCCGGCTGGCCGACGGCCCTGCGCCGCGCGGCGGGCGGTGCCCCGGCCGCGGGCTGAGCCGGAAGGTCCGGAAAGTGCAGCGGTCCCCGTGCACGGGAGGTGTGTGCACGGGGACCGCCGTGTGTCCGGCCGAGGCTCCGGGGGACAGGCCCGGAGGGGCGCGGCGGCGGGGGACAGGCCCGGCGCCGCGCCTCGGCCGCGACGGTGTGGAGGCCTACTCGACGGTGACGGACTTCGCCAGGTTGCGCGGCTTGTCGATGTCGCGGCCCATGGCGAGCGCCGTGTGGTAGGCGAGGAGCTGGAGCGGGATGCCCATCAGGATCGGGTCCAGCTCGTCCTCGTTCTTCGGGACGACGATGGTGTGGTCGGCCTTCGCCTGCGGCTGGTGCGCGACCGCGAGGATGCGGCCGCTGCGGGCCTTGATCTCCTCCAGGGCGGCGCGGTTCTTCTCCAGCAGGTCGTCGTCGGGGACGATCGCGACGGTCGGCAGGGCCGGCTCGATGAGGGCGAGCGGGCCGTGCTTCAGCTCGGAGGCCGGGTACGCCTCGGCGTGGATGTAGGAGATCTCCTTCAGCTTGAGGGAGGCCTCCAGGGCGACGGGGTAGCCGCGCACACGGCCGATGAACATCATCGACTGGGCGCCGGCGTACTCCGCGGCGATCTCCTTGATCTGCTCCTCGGTCTTGAGGATCTCCTCGATCTGTGAGGGGAGCTTGCGCAGGCCCTCGATGATCCGCTTGCCGTCGGTGACGGACAGGTCGCGGATGCGGCCCAGGTGCAGGGCGAGCAGCGCGAAGGCGGTGACCGTGTTGGTGAAGCACTTGGTGGAGACGACGCAGACCTCGGGGCCGGCGTGGACGTACACGCCGCCGTCGGCCTCGCGGGCGATGGCGGAGCCGACGACGTTGACGACGCCGAGGACGCGGGCGCCCTTCCGCTTGAGCTCCTGGACGGCGGCGAGCACGTCGTAGGTCTCACCGGACTGGGAGACGGCGATGTAGAGGGTGTCGGGGTCCACGACCGGGTTGCGGTAGCGGAACTCCGAGGCCGGCTCGGCGTCGGCGGGGATGCGGGCCATGGACTCGATGAGCCCGGCGCCGATGAGGCCGGCGTGGTACGAGGTGCCGCAGCCGAGGATCTTGATGCGGCGGATGGTGCGGGCCTCGCGGGCGTCGAGGTTCAGGCCGCCCAGGTGCACGGTGGAGAAGCGGTCGTCGATCCGGCCGCGCAGCACGCGGTCGACCGCGTCGGGCTGCTCGCAGATCTCCTTGTGCATGTACGTGTCGTGGCCGCCCATGTCGTAGGAGGCGGCCTCCCACTCGACGGTCTCGGGGGTGGCCGTGGTGGAGGCGCCGGAGACCGTGTAGGTGCGGAAGTCGTCGGCCTTGAGGGTGGCCATCTCGCCGTCGTTCAGGGTGACGACCTGGCGGGTGTGGGCGATCAGGGCGGCGACGTCGGAGGCGACGAGCATCTCCTTCTCGCCGATGCCGAGGATGACCGGGGAGCCGTTGCGGGCCACCACGATGCGGTCGTTGAAGTCGGCGTGCATCACGGCGATGCCGTAGGTGCCCTCGATGACCTTGAGGGCCTCGCGGACCTTCTCCTCCAGCGTCTCGGCCTGGGAGCGGGCGACGAGGTGGGTGATGACCTCGGTGTCCGTCTCGGAGGCGAAGACGACGCCGTCGGCCTCCAGCTTGGCGCGGAGCTCCTGGGCGTTGTCGACGATGCCGTTGTGGACGACCGCGACCTTGTTCTCGGGGTCCAGGTGCGGGTGCGAGTTGATGTCGCTCGGGGCGCCGTGCGTGGCCCAGCGGGTGTGGGCGATGCCGGTGGTGCCGGTGAAGCGCTTGGGGACCTTGGCCTCCAGGTCGCGGACGCGGCCCTTGGCCTTCACCATCTTCAGGCCGGCGGCCTTCGGGCTGGTGATGACCATGCCGGCCGAGTCGTATCCGCGGTACTCCAGGCGGGCCAGGCCCTCCAGGAGCAGCGGAGCCACGTCGCGCTTACCGATGTAACCGACAATTCCGCACATAAAGGTGAAACCCCTCCAGGTTGGTGGATGTACTCGGACGCCCTCGGGCGGGCGGCGCTCAGCCGTAGACGATGCGGCGCAGCTGCCGGAGCGAGAGCTCCGGTGGCGCCACCGCCCGGTGCGGCAGCTCCGCCGCGATCCGTTCGAAGATCTCGGCGTTCACGGCGCCGCCGGACTGCAGTTCGCGGTGGCGGCGGCGGACGAACTCCTCGGTCGTCTCGTCGAAGTACGCCAGCACGTCGAGCACCACCCGGGCGGCCTCACCGCGCTGGAGCGCGGTGCTGCGCACCAGGTGGTCGATGAGGTCGTCGTGCGACGGGCGGCGTTCGAGCACCCGTGCATATTGAGGGGTCATCGTGGGCCTCCGCAAGAATCCTGCCCGAATTCGGGCAGGGCGTGCACGGTTCGCCCGCTCTTTCGGCCCCTTGGTCCAGACCTTGAATCCGGCCATCCCGGCGATACGCGGGGCCACCGAGGGGATATACAGAACGACGGACGTGCCGCTCACCCGAAGCCGCCCATCCGAAGCCGATCACCCGAAGGGGAGCCCGCCTGTGAGACAGCGCATGACGATTCCGCGCCTGATCGGATCCCTGCTCCTGTTCGCGACCGCCGGCGTCGGCTGCGGAGAGGCCGCCGCCGACACCGACGGCACCGACGCCAAGGCACCCGGCAGGACCGCCGCCGAACCCGAGGTCCGCCCGCTCGGCCGCATCGTGCCCGTGCCCGCCTCCGTCACCCCCGAGGGCGAGCCCTACACCCTCACCGCCGCCACCCGCATCGGCGTCGACGCCCGATCCGGCGAGTCCCAGGCCCTCGGCCGCTACCTCGCCGGCCTCCTCCGCCCCGCCACCGGCTTCCCCCTCCCCGTCGTCGACGACCGCGCCGCCGGCCGCGGCATCCGGCTCCGCCTCGACCCCGACGAGACCGCCCTCGGCGACGAGGGCTACCGGCTCCGCTCCGCGCCCGACGGCCTCACCCTCACCGCCCGCGAACCCGCCGGCCTCTTCCGCGGCGTCCAGACCCTGCGCCAGCAGCTCCCCTCCGCCGTCGAACGGAAGAGCGTCCAGCCGGGCCCCTGGAAGATCGCCGGCGGCACCGTCACCGACACCCCGCGCTACGCCTACCGGGGCGCCATGCTCGACGTCGCCCGCCACTTCTTCACCGTCGACGAGGTGAAGCGGTACATCGACCAGCTCGCCCTCTACAAGGTCAACACCCTCCACCTGCACCTCTCCGACGACCAGGGCTGGCGCATCGCCGTCGACTCCTGGCCCCGCCTCACCACCCACGGCGGCTCCACCGAGGTCGGCGGCGGCCCCGGCGGCTTCTACACCAAGGCGCAGTACCGCGAGATCGTGGAGTACGCCGCCTCCCGCTACCAGGAGGTGATCCCCGAGATCGACATGCCCGGCCACACCAACGCGGCCCTCGCCTCCTACGCCGACCTCACCTGCGACGGCGTCGCCCCGCCCCTCTACACCGGCACCAAGGTCGGCTTCAGCTCCCTGTGCGTGCCCAAGCACGTCACGTACGACTTCGTCGACGACGTCGTCCGGGAGATCGCCGCCCTCACCCCCGGCCGCTACCTCCACATCGGCGGCGACGAGGCCCACTCCACCAGCCACGCCGACTACGTGGCCTTCATGGACAAGGTGCAGCCGGTCGTCGCCAAGTACGGCAAGACCGTCGTCGGCTGGCACCAGCTGACCGGCGCCACTCCCGCCAAGGGCGCCCTCGTCCAGTACTGGGGCCTCGACCGCACCCCCGCCGAGGAGAAGGAGAGGGTCGCCGCGGCCGCCCGCAACGGCACGGGCCTGATCCTCTCGCCCGCCGACCGCACCTACCTCGACATGAAGTACACCAAGGACACCCCGCTCGGCCTCGCCTGGGCCGGATACGTCGAGGTCCGCAGGTCGTACGACTGGAACCCCGCCGCCTACCTCCCCGGGGCCCCGGAGAGCGCCGTCAAGGGAGTCGAGGCCCCGCTGTGGACCGAGACCCTCGCCACCACCGGCGACCTCGACGTCATGGCCTTCCCGCGCCTCCCGGGCATCGCCGAGCTCGGCTGGTCCCCGGCGGCCACCCACGACTGGGACGCCTACCGGGAGCGCCTCGCCGAACAGGCCCCCCGCTTCGACGCGCTGGGCATCGCCTGGTACCGCTCGCCGGAGGTTCCCTGGCCGGCCGAGTAGCACGCTCCGCACGGCGGGTCAGGCCGCGGCCGGTCCGCCGCCGAACACGCTCCCGACGAGCGCGGCCAGCGCCTTCGGGAAGGTCTGCGCGGGGTCGGCCGCGGAGTCCCCGGTGGTCAGCCCGGCGGCCAGCGTCCTGCTGCCGTCGGGCGTGCCCATCATCAGCGCGCCGTAGCCGCCCGGGGCGCCGCCGTGGTGGTGGACGAGGGTGCCGCCGCCCGGGCCCAGGTCCTGCACGAACACCCCCAGGCCGTAGCCGAGCATCCCGTGCGGCACGAGCATCTCGGCCAGGACCGGACCCGGCAGGAGACGGCCCCCGAGCAGCGCGGAGAAGAACGTCAGCAGGTCCCGGGTCGTCGAGATCATGTCCCCGGCGCCGAACAGCAGGGAGAGGTTCTGCCGGCTGACGTCGACGACCTTCCACTCCTCGCCGTCCCGGTAGCGGCAGTAACCGTGGGCGTACGGCTCGGGCAGCTCCGTCCGGGCGCCCGGCACCAGGGTGTCCCGCAGTCCGAGCGGCCCGAGGATCCGCCGCTCCATCTCCTCGGCGTACGGGCGGCCGGCCACCGCCTCGACCAGCAGCGCGGCCAGGGTGTAGTTGGTGTTGGAGTAGCTCTGGTCCGTCCCCGGCTCGAACCGCGCGGGCCTGTCGAGCGCGAACCGCACGAGCTCCTCCGGCGCGTACTCGCGGAACCGGTTCTCCACCCAGTCCCTGCCCGTCGCGTCGATCCCCGGCACGAAGGTCCCGTCGGGGTCGGGTTCGCCGGTGTAGTTGTGGAGCCCGCTGGTGTGTTGGAGCAGCATCCGCACGGTGATCCGCTCGTCGAGCCCGAAGGCGGGCAGACGATCGGCCACGTGATCGTCGAGCCCGATCGCCCCCTCGGCCACCAGGCACAGCACCAGGGCGGCGGTGAAGGTCTTGGTGGAACTGCCGATCCAGAACCGTCCGTCGGTGGACGGCGGGGCGCCCGCGCCGAGCTCGGACACCCCGGCGCTGCCGGCCCACGAGCCCCGCTCGTCGGTCACGCGCATCTGCACCCCGGCGAAACCGGCGTCGACGAACTCCTGGACCGCCTTCTGCAGTTCGGGTCGCTGGCTCATGTTCGTTCCTTCTCTCTTCTCGGTGTCGTCAGAGGTCTCGGTGCGTCAGAGGCTGTGGGCGGTGATGTCGCCGAGGGAGGTGGTGGCGCGGATGTCCAGGGCGGCGTCCCCGGTGTTCCTGAGGGAGTTGTGGACACGGCCGAGGGCGGTGCCGGCGTCGAGGGTGGCGGAGACGCCCGGAGCGGCGCCGACGGTGATGTCGCCGGCCCGGGTGGTGAGGGCGACGGTGCCGGTCACGGCCTCGGCGACGCGGAGGTCGCCCTTCTGGGTGCTGATCTCGGCGGGGCCGCCCAGCCGGCCGACCGTGATGTCGCCGTCCTGGAGGGCGAGGCGGGCGGCGGCGGTCTCGTCGAGCTTGACCGTGCCCTGCGCGGCGTCGAGCGTGACGTCGCCGAGGCGCCCCACGCCCCGGAAGTCGGCCAGGGCGGCCTGCGCCTCGACCCGGGAGCCGGCGGGCAGTTGGACGGTCACCTCGACGGAGCCGGAGTTCCCGAGGACCCGGTTCTTCGCGGCCGGGGCCGCGATCCGCAGGACGCCGTCGCGGTACTCGACCGTGATCCGCTCGGCCGCCTTCACGTCCCGGCTCTTCGTCCCGTCCGCGGGCCGGACCTCGACGGTGGTGTCGGCCCGGTCGGCGGCGATGAGCTGCACACGGCCGGCGGGGATGTCGAGGGCGGCGGTGATCGGGGCGGTGGTGGCGAACTTCTGCATGGTGCTCTCCTTGGGCGCATCTCGTTTCTGACAGGACAAACGCTACGTTGCGTTCTCGTATCAGGCAACGAGCTTGTTGCGTCAAAACGGAGAAAGTGCAGGTAGAAGCACGAATATCGTTGCAACGGTTCTGGAGATAACGCAACGCCAAAGAAATGATCTGTTGCAATGAGGTGATGGCGAACGCTACGTCAGGACCGGCGAAGGGCTACGGCGCCCCGACCGGCGCGCACAGATGCGAGCCCCGCCGGAGGACCGTACTCCGGCGGGGCTCGCATCGGCATGGGGGAAGGAAGGTCAGACGAACCGCGCGATCGGGTTCACCAGGTCGCCGACCAGCTGGAGGGCCGCCGACGGGTCCGCCAGGTCGACCATCTGCCTGTTGTTGCGGAGCTGGAGGCGGTTGAGGGCGGAGAGGGCGAAGGTCGGCGCGAACATGTCGTACCGCGCGAACTTCTCCGCCAGTTCCGGCTTCGACTCCTGGTAGGCGCGCACGCACTCCGCGACCGTCCGCCAGAAGCCGTCCTCGTCGAGGACCCCCTCCGCCGCCAGGGTCGCGCCCAGGAAGCGGAAGAAGCAGTCGAAGACGTCCGTGAAGACCGACAGGAGCTTCATGTCCTCCGGGACCTCGGCGCGGATGCGCCCCACCGCCGGCGGGAGGACCGCCGCCGGGTCCATCACGCAGATCTCCTCCGCGATGTCCTTGAAGACCGCCCGGACGACCGCGCCGCGCTCGTCGAGGACGAGGATCACGTTCTCGCCGTGCGGCATGAAGACCAGGTCGTACGCGTAGAAGCAGTGCAGGACCGGCAGGAGGTACGCGTCCAGGTACCGGCGGAGCCACTCCCTCGGCTCCAGGCCCGACTCCCCGATCAGCGCGCCCGCGAACGACGCGCCCGCGTGGTCCAGGTGGAGCAGCGAGGCCATCGTCGCCAGGCGCTCGCCCTCGGCGAGGGACGGCACCGGGGACTCGCGCCAGAGCGCGGCCAGCATCTTGCGGTAGGGGGAGTAGCGGTCGGTCGCGGCCTCGTACTCCAGGTGCCGGTAGCCGACCGCCGCCCGCTCCCGGATGATCGAGAACCGGGCCGACTTGAGCGTGGCGTCCGCCTCGATCAGACCGTGCAGCCAGTCGTTGATCGCCGGAGTGGCCTCCATGTACGCCGCCGACAGACCCCGCATGAAGCCCATGTTGAGGACGGACAGGGCCGTCTTCACGTAGTGCTTGGCCGGGTCGGAGGTGTTGAAGAAGGTGCGGATCGACTGCTGCGCCAGATACGTGTCGTCGCCCTCGCCCAGGTAGACCAGGCGCTGCTGCGCGACCTCGGCGGCGAAGGTGACGGACAGCTTGTTCCACCACTGCCAGGGGTGGGCCGGCACGAGGAGGTAGTCCGAGAGGTCCAGGCCCCGGTCCGCGAGGGCCGCGGCGAAGCCGTCCACCGTCGCGTCGCCGAGCTCCGCGCGGACGAACGCCTCGTACTCGATGTCCGCCCCGGCCGTGAAGGTGGCCCGGTCGCGGTGCGCGGCCAGCCAGATCAGCCGGATCCCGCTCGCGGCCTCGGGGGCGTACGCCCGGTACTCGTCGACGCCGAAGCCCAGCCGCCCGTTGTTGGCGACGAAGCAGGGGTGGCCCTCGGTCATCCCGGTCTCGATCGCCTGGAAGCCGGCGCGGGCCAGTTCGGCGGAGGTCACGGGCGGCTTGGTCGACTTGTAGGCCGTGCCGGCCAGGGTGGAGGAGATCTCCTCCAGGTAGACCGGCAGGACCTCGTCGCTCAGACCGAGGGAGCCGCGCAGCTCGATGACGAACTGGAGCGCGTCCAGCGGGAGCTGCTCGTCGCCCCGGTGGCGGCTGATCGAGTCCGGGTAGACCTGCCAGTGGTCGAGCGCGAAGCGGTCGGCGGTGAAGCGGTACTCGGTCGTGCCGTCGTCGCTGAGGACCTGGTAGCGGCTCTCGCCCAGCTCCTTGGGGTTCAGCAGCCGCTCGTGGGCGAACTCGGCGAGGCCCTTGCGGATCAGGGCGCGGTTGGCGGCGGCCCAGCGCTCGGGGGTGAGGTGTGCGACGGGGTTCATGCGGCGGCTCCGACGGCGGTCTCGAACTGGGCGCGGGTGCAGAAGCTCAGCAGGGCCTTCTTCTCGGGCTTCTGGATCTCGCGCTCGGGCACGAAGCCGACGGCCTCGTTGAGCGCGTGGACGGCCTTGTTGCGGACGTCGGGCTCGACGACCACGCGGGCGGTCGCCGGGTCGGCGAACAGCTCCGCCATCACGGCGGTGATCACGGTCCGGGTGAAGCCGTGCACGGGGGTGTCGGTGGGCGCGACGAGGAAGTGCATCCCGACGTCGCCGGGCCGCGCCTCGTAGAGCCCGACGAGCTCGACGCGGGAAGGGTCGTACCGCTCCATGAGGAAGGCGGGCTCACCGTCGACGAGCCCGATGAAGGCGTCGTGGTGCGGGTTCGCGGCGATCGCCATGTACTCCCGCTCGACGTCCTGGAGCTTCGCGTCCTGCATCATCCAGAAGGCGGCCTTGGGGTGGGTGACCCAGGGGTGGATCAGCTCGGCGTCCTTCAGGGGGTCGAGGGGGCGTATGTGGACGAGGGCGGTCATACGGCGAACTCCTGGAACGCGATGGTCTTCTCTACGGGGTAGTACTCGGAACCCAGCATCTCCCCGATGATGTACGCGTTGCGGTACGGGCCCATGCCCAGGTCCGGCGAGGTGATCGAGTGGGTGTGGACGCCGGCGTTCTGCAGGAAGATCCCGCGGCCCGTGGTGTCGATCGCGTAGTTGCGAGCCACGTCGAAGCGGCCCCGGCCGTCGAAGCGGAGGCGGTCCTCGACCGGCTTCAGGAACGCGGGGACGGTGTACTTGTAGCCCGTGGCGAGGATCAGGCCCTCGGTCTCCAGGGTGAAGTCCTTCTCCTGCTCCTCCTGGCGGAAGCCGAGCGTGTACGTGCCCGTCGTGGAGTCGTACGCGGCGGAGTTCAGCGACGAGTTGGTGAGGAGACGCGTGGGGACCGGGCCGTCCAGGTTCTTCTGGTAGAGCAGGTCGAAGATCGCGTCGATGAGCTCGCCGTCGATTCCCTTGAAGAGGCCCTTCTGTTCCGTCTCCAGGCGGTAGCGGGTCCGCTCGGGCAGGCCGTGGAAGTAGTCCACGTACTCCGGGGAGGTCATCTCCAGGGTGAGCTTGGTGTATTCGAGCGGGAAGAAGCGGGGGGAGCGGGTCACCCAGTTCAGCCTGTAGCCGTGGACGTCGATCTCGCTCAGGAGGTCGTGGTAGATCTCCGCCGCGCTCTGGCCGCTGCCGACCAGGGTGATCGACCTCTTCTTCTGGAGCTCCTCCTTGTTCGGGAGGTAGCGCGAGTTGTGGATCAGGTCGCCGCCGAGGCCCTCGCAGGTCTCCGGGACGTACGGCGGGGTGCCGGTGCCGAGGACGATCCGGGACGCGCGGAACGTTTCTCCGGCGGTCGTGGTCACCTCGTACAGCTCGGTGCCCTCGTCGTACGCGACCGAGGCGACGGTCGTCGAGAAGCGGATCGACGTGAGTTTTCCGGCGGCCCAGCGGCAGTAGTCGTTGTACTCGGTGCGCAGCGGGTAGAAGTTCTCGCGGATGTAGAAGGAGTACAGCCGGCCCTTCTCCTTCAGGTAGTTCAGGAAGGAGTACGGGGAGGTCGGGTCCGCGAGGGTGACCAGGTCCGACATGAAGGGGGTCTGGAGGTGGGCGCCGTCGAGGAACATCCCCGAGTGCCACTCGAAGTCCGGCTTGGACTCCAGGAAGACGCCGTTCAGCTCGGCGATCGGCTCGGTCAGGCAGGCGAGTCCGAGGTTGAACGGACCGAGCCCGATCCCGATGAAGTCGTACGGCTCAGGCGTGGACAAGGTTCTCTCCCAGGTACTGCTCGGCGTGGCCGGCGATCAGATCGAGGACGGCGGCGATGTCGGCCGGCGTCGTCTCGGGGTTGAGCAGGGTGAACTTGAGGTACTGGCGGCCGTCGACCTTGGTGCCGGCGACGACGGCCTCGCCCGAGGCGAACAGGGCCTTGCGGGCGTAGAGATTGGCCCGGTCGATGTCGGCGGGGTCGGTGACGGCCTCCGGGACGTAGCGGTAGACCAGGGTGGAGAGCTGCGGCTCGACCACGACGTCGTAGCGCGGGTCGGCGGCGAGCAGCTCGAACCCCTCGCGGGCCAGGCCGCAGACCTCGTCGAAGAGCTCGCCGATGCCGTCGGCGCCCATCACGCGCAGGGTCATCCAGAGCTTGAGCGCGTCGAAGCGGCGGGTGGTCTGGAGGGACTTGTCGACCTGGTTGGGGATCTTCTCGGCGAGCGTCGAGGGGGTCCCCCCTGCCCGAGCGGAGCCGAGAGCCTGGGGGAGCGGGTTGAGGTAGTCCGCGTGGTAGGTCGCGTGGCGCAGGGTGGCGCCGTCGCGGACCAGGACGGCGGAGGAGCTCACCGGCTGGAAGAAGGACTTGTGGTAGTCGACGGTGACCGAGTCGGCCCGCTCGATGCCGTCCAGGAGGTGCCGGCGGGTGCGGGAGGCGAGCAGTCCGCAGCCGTAGGCGGCGTCGACGTGCATCCAGGCGCCGTACTCGGCGGCCAGGTTGGCGATCTCGGGGAGCGGGTCGATGGAGCCGAAGTCGGTGGTGCCGGCGGTGGCGACGATCGCCATCGGGATCAGGCCCTCGGCCCGGCAGGCCTCCAGCTCGGCGGCGAGGACGACGGACTGCATCCGCCTGTTCCGGTCGACCGGGACGGAGACGACGGCGTCGCGGCCGAGGCCGAGCAGCCGGGCCGACTTCTGGA
Source organism: Streptomyces sp. NPDC053513 (assembly GCF_044544765.1). Classification (NCBI taxonomy): domain Bacteria; kingdom Bacillati; phylum Actinomycetota; class Actinomycetes; order Kitasatosporales; family Streptomycetaceae; genus Streptomyces; species Streptomyces sp. NPDC053513. Next base: position 393,988 of record NZ_JBITXP010000004.1, on the reverse strand, counting down.
CGCTGAAGTGGCTGCACTCGGAGGAGAAGATCCGCAGTTTCGACAGGTCGGTGGTGCCGGTCTCCTCGCGGGCGAGGAGCAGGGCCTGGAGGTTGGACTGGGTGCCGCCGCTGGTGAAGACGCCGTCGGCGAGCGGGCCGAGGCCGATCCGGCGGGTGGTCCAGTCGATCAGCTTCCGCTCGATGAGGGTGCCGCCGGCGCTCTGGTCCCAGGTGTCGAGGGAGGAGTTGACCGCCGAGAGGACGGCCTCGCCGAGGACGGCGGGGATGACCACCGGGCAGTTGAGGTGCGCGAGGTAGCGGGGGTGGTGGAAGTAGACGGCGTCGCGGAGGTAGACGTCCTCCAGCTCGTCGAGGGCGGCGGAGGCGTCGCCGAGCGGCCGGTCGAGGTCGACGGCGTCGACGGCGGGGGCCAGCTCGGAGGGCGTCACGCCCGTGAACGGGCCGCGCGTCGTCGCGAGTTTCCTCGCCACCCGCTCCACTCCTTCGGTGACGGAGCGCCGGTAGCTCTCCGCCGTCGTGTCGTTGAGCAGGTGGGAACGCATGTGGGGCCCTTCCGGGAGCGGACTCGGTCGGTCTTGGTTAGGTTAGCCTAACCTAACTTTCCAGCACAACGGCCCCCCAACCCGGAGGGGCTGGGGGGCCGTTGGCCCTGGGGGGTGCGGGGGTGCGGGGAGGGCTTAAGCCGCGTCCTGCGCCCGGCCCTGAGGAGTCGCGTCCCGAGGAGCCGCCTCCTGAGCCGCCGCGTCCTGCACCTCGTCCTGCGCCGTCTCGTCCGGCACCTCGCGCAGGGCGTCCTCGGACAGGCCCTTGCGCCAGTAGCCGACGAACGTGACCCGGCGGCGGTCGAGCCCCCGCTCCCGTACGAAGTGGCGGCGCAGCGCCTTCACGGCGCCCGACTCGCCCGCGATCCAGACGTACGGCGCCTCGCCGGGCAGCTGGACGGCGGACACCGCGTCGACGGCGGACGGCGCCCCCTCCTCCCGTACGAGCCAGGTGACCGTGGCGTCCGCCTCGGTCGCGAGCTCCATCCGGTCGCCGGAGTACGGCACTTCCAGGAACACCCGGGCGCGGGTCTCGGCCGGCAGCCACTCCAGGATCGCGGAGGCGGCGGGCAGGGCCGTCTCGTCGGCCCAGATCAGTACGGAGTCGGCGTCCTCGGGCAGCTGGAAGCGGACGCCCGTGTTCGCGGCGACCGCCGGGCCCAGGACCACCACCCGGTCGCCGGGCTCGGCGCGGCCGGCCCAGCGGCAGGCCGGGCCGCCGTCCTCGTGGAGGGCGAAGTCGATGTCGATCTCGTTCGGCTCGGTGCGCTGCTCGCGGACGGTGTACGAGCGCATCACGGCCCGCACGTCGTGGGGCATCGCCCGCCAGGCGCCCAGGATCGCGTACATGTCCGGGTCGTCCAGGGGCGGCAGGACGGGCGCGTCCTGGCCGGGGTGGGGCAGGAAGAGGGAGAGCGACTGGTCGCGACCCCCGGCGGCGAAGCCCTTCAGGTCGTCCCCGGTGAAGGTGATCCGGACCAGGGACGGGCCGAGCCGCCGCGTCCGGTCGACCTGGAGGGAGAAGAACTGGAAGGGGGCGGTCTCGGTGTGCGTCATGGGTCGGGGCACCTTCTTGGTCGGCCCGGGCAAGTCGAAGGTAGGTTAGCCTAACCTCATCTTGATCAACAGTGGGGGTTTCGCTGCTAGGGTCTGCCTGAATCAGGAGAGGGGGGCTCCTCGTTTCGGCGACGGCGCGACGCCTCTCCGCGTGCGTTGCCGCAGACGAAGGAGATCCATGGCTGACGCAATGGTCGAGAGGGCCCAGCGCTTCATCAACTCGACCTACGACAACGGGGCGACGCTGGGCATATCCAAGCTGGACGAGGACGGCAAGACCGGCTGGACGGTCATGTACGCCCTCACCCGGGCCCTCCAGTATGAGATGGGCCTCACCAGCCTGTCGAACGCCTTCGGGCCCACCACGCTGTCCACGCTGCAGACGAAGTTCCCGAGCCTCAACGCCTCCACGATGCCGTCGGCGAACTTCTGCCGCATCATCCAGTCCGCCCTGTACTGCAAGGGCTACGACGGCGGCGAGATCGACGGCGTCTACAACAGCCGGGTCCAGAGCGCCGTGGCGCAGCTCAAGCTCCACATGGGCGTGGACGGCGCCTACCCGGGCACGTCCCTGGAGCCGAAGGTCGTCAAGGGCCTGCTCAACATGGACGCGTACGTCAGCACCGCCGGCGCCAACGAGCAGATCCGCACCGTCCAGCGGTGGCTGAACGCGCGCTACGTGAACCGCCGCGACTTCTACGTCATCCCCTGCGACGGCCACCACTCCCGCGACGTCGCGAAGTCCATGCTCTTCGCGATCCAGTACGAGCTGGGCATGGCCGACGGCGTCGCCAACGGCAACTTCGGCCCCGGCACCCAGTCCGGCCTGAAGTCCCACACCGTCGGCCAGGGCAACAGCAGCACCTGGGCGTACCTGTTCACGGCCGCGATGGTCCTCAACAAGCGCAACGTCCTCTTCGGCGAGTTCACCGGCGCCGTCCAGAGCGAGGTCGAGACCTTCCAGGCCTTCTCCCTGCTCCCGGTCACCGGCGTCGGCGACTACGCGACCTGGTCCTCGCTGCTCGTCTCGTACGGCGACCAGACCCGCAGGGGCAGCGCCTGCGACTGCGTCACCAAGATCACGCCGGAGCGCGCCCAGACCCTCGTCAACGCGGGTTACCGGTACGTCGGCCGGTACCTCTACAACCCCTCGAAGACCAGCCTGCCGGAGAAGCAGATCCAGCCGGGCGAGCTGGAGACGATCAAGAACTACGGCCTGCGCTGCTTCCCGATCTACCAGACGTTCTCCGACTCGGCGAGCTACTTCAAGTACGGCCAGGGCTGCGTCGACGCGTCCAACGCCGTCGAATGGGCCAGGGCGCACGGCTTCAAGCCGGGCTCGATCATCTACTTCGCCGTCGACTACGACGCCATGGACGGCGAGGTCACCGACTTCATCCTCCCGCACTTCCGTGGCATCGCCCGGACCGTCGCCGAGAACTCCGGCTACCGCGTCGGCGTCTACGGCCCGCGCAACATCTGCCAGCGCGTCACCGACGCCGGGTACGCCGAGACCGCCTTCGTCTCCGACATGTCGGCCGGCTTCTCCGGAAACCTCGGATACCCGCTGCCGACCAAGTGGGCCTTCGACCAGATCTCCACGATCACGGTCGGCTCCGGCACCGGCGCCATCAACATCGACAACGACATGGCCTCCGGCCGCGACCAGGGCCAGAACGACTTCTACCCGCCGTCGGGCATCGTCTCCGGCCTGGACAAGGACCTCGACCAGGCCAAGTACCGCGCGCCCCTGCTCGCGGACGTCCAGTCCTACCTCACCTCCATCGGCGTCCCGGAGTCCGGCGGCGAGGGCTGGGTCGACGACGACTGGGTCACGTACGGGCTGATCTCCACCACCGAGGCCTTCAACGCGGTTCTCAGCTACGACTGGCTGTTCACCAACCTCGCCAGGACGCTCAGGATCCGCAAGGCGCTCATCCAGGCCCCCGTCCTGTGGGAGCTGCGCAAGCTGAACCCGCTCGACCCGCTCGCCGACGACGCCGTGAGGGCCGGCCTGAGGGAGGACTGCAGCACGGGCTGGGGCCAGATCTTCGCCTGGGTGACCATCGAGGCCCGGAACTACTGCATCCAGCAGGGCTACCTCAACGCGAGCCCGCTGACCAGCGCCGACAAGAAGGCGGTCTGGGACCAGCTCCAGGACCCCGAGTACAACATCCGCTCCGTCGCGTACCTCACGATGTACAACTCCTACCAGCTGAGCATTCCCTCGCCGTCGCTGACCACCAGCCTCGCCGACACGCAGGCGCTGCTGGCCCGGTACAACGGCACCGGCCCCGACGCGCAGAAGTACGGGCAGGAACTCATCGGGCTGTACCAGGTCCTGGAGAACTACAACGCGCTCAGCCGCGTCTAGCGGCCCCCGCCGATCGCGAAGAATGGACACATGAGGAAGCTGCTCCTGCCGGCCGGGGTGAACCTGCTGCTCGGCGTGCCGGGCGTCGTTCCGGTCTTCCTGGTCTGGTACGTCCTGGCCAACGGGCCGCTCGCCACCCTCGGGTGGACGGAGCGGGACCCGAACGAGAACGACGGCATGTGGCTGTGGCTGGTCATCGTCGTACCGGTCGTCGGGCTCTACGGCCTCGTCTGGGGCCTGGTGAACGCGCGCCTCAGGCGCCGGACGCCGGTGTCGAGGACCGTGTTCTGGACGGTGTGCGCGGTGGCTTCCCTGGCGCCTTTCTTCGCGATCGGGCTGTTCTGACGAAGACTCGAGAGGAGAACGAAGCACATGCAGCAGAAGATGACGCGGCGTACGGTCGTGCGGACCGCCGCCGTCGTGGGGGCCGCCGCCGCCCTCGGCCCGGTCCTGTCCGCCACCGCCACGGCCGCACCGGGCACGGGCGCGGGTACGGGCGCCGTCACGGGGACCCGGAAGCCCAGGCGCCCGGCGACGTCCGCGAACGGCTGGACGATCCAGACCAACGTCGACCGCGACTCCCAGGTGTGGACCCGCTCGGTGTCCGGCACCGGACTGACCGTGCCCGTGTGGATCGGTGACGTCGAGACCGTCCTGCTCCACGTCGTGCGCCGCTTCCACTACGAGGTCGAGGAGCTCCACGCCGGCGACCTCGTCGGCTGGCGCCCCGCCAAGGAGGTGCGCCGCCGCCACCCCGAGTCGAACCTCGCGTCCGGCACGGCCGTGCGGATCCGCCCGGGGACCGGGGCGACGCAGGGCTCGCTCTTCCCGCTCCAGCTCGACGCCGTCCGTGCCGTCCTCGCGGACTGCGGCGGTGTGGTCCGCTGGGGCGGTGACGACAAGCCGGTGGACGAGTCGCTGTTCTACATCGCCGTCGGCCCGCTCGACCCGCGTCTCGCCGACCTCGCCGCCCGGATCCGGGAGTGGAACGCCACGCCGGGCCGGGGCGCCGGAGTGACGGCCGGCTAGCAGGACACGAGGGTCGGTCGGCAGGACACGAGGGCCGGCCGGCAGGACACGAGGAAGGGGCGCGCGGCTCGGGCCGCGCGCCCCTTCACCCTGTCCGTCCGTCCCGTCAGGCCGGCAGGCCCAGCTCCCGGGCGATCAGCATCCGCTGGACCTCGCTGGTGCCCTCGCCGATCTCCAGGATCTTCGAGTCGCGCCACATCCGGGCCACCGGGTACTCGTTCATGAAGCCGTAGCCGCCGTGGATCTGGGTCGCCTCACGGGCGTTGTCCACCGCCACCGTGGAGGAGTACAGCTTCGCGATCGCCGCCTCCTTCTTGAACGGCTCGCCGAGGACCAGACGGGAGGCCGCGTCCCGCCAGCCGATCCGGGCCATGTGAGCCTTCGTCTCCATGTCGGCGATCTTGAACTGGACCGCCTGGTACGTGCTGATCGGCGACCCGAAGGCGTGACGCTCCTTCGCGTACTTCACCGACTCGTCCACACAGCCCTGCGCCAGGCCCGTCGCCAGCGCCGCGATCGCGACCCGGCCCTCGTCCAGGATCCGCAGGAACTGCGCGTACCCACGGCCCTCCTCGCCGAGGAGGTTCCCCACCGGGACGCGGACGTCGTCGAAGGAGAGCTCACGGGTGTCCGAGGCGTTCCAGCCGACCTTCGAGTACGGGGCGGCGACCGTGAAGCCCGGGGTGCCGGACGGCACGATGATCGAGGAGATCAGCGGACGCCCGTCGGGCTTGCGGCCGGTGACCGCCGTGACCGTCACCAGACCCGTGATGTCCGTACCGGAGTTGGTGATGAAGCACTTCGAACCGTTGATGACCCAGTGGTCGCCGTCCCGGACGGCCGTGGTGCGCGTGCCGCCGGCGTCACTGCCCGCGCCGGGCTCGGTGAGGCCGAAGGCGCCCAGCACCTCGCCGGAGCACAGCTTCGGCAGCCACTCGCGCTTCTGCTCCTCCGTACCGAAGCGGTAGACCGGCATCGCGCCGAGCGAGACGCCCGCCTCCAGGGTGATGGCCACGGAGGAGTCGACCCGGGCCAGCTCCTCCAGGGCGATCCCGAGGGCCAGGTAGTCGCCGCCCATGCCGCCGTACTCCTCGGGGAAGGGCAGCCCGAACAGGCCCATGCGGCCCATCTCGCGGACGATCTCGTACGGGAACTCGTGCCGCTCGTAGTAGTCGCCGATCTTCGGCGCCACGACGTCGTGGGCGAACTCCTCGACGGTACGGCGGAGTTCCTCGTGCTCTTCGGTGAGCCGGTGGTCGAGGGACATGTCTTTCGTCACTCCTTGTGGGAGAGGGCGCGGACGGTACGGGAAGGGCTGGGCCGGCCCAGCTGTTCGGCCATCCACACGCTCGTGGCGGTGAGGGCGGCCAGATCGACCCCGGTCTCGATGCCGAGACCGTCGAGCATCCACACGAGGTCCTCGGTGGCGAGATTTCCGGTCGCGCTCTTCGCGTACGGGCAGCCGCCGAGGCCGCCGGCGGAGGCGTCGACGGTGGTCACCCCGTGCCGCAGGGCGGCCAGGGTGTTGGACAGCGCCTGTCCGTACGTGTCGTGGAAGTGCACGGCGATGCGGGAGACGGGCACCCCGCCCTCGTCCAGGGCCGTCAGGAGCGCCTGGACGTGGCCCGGGGTCGCGACCCCGATGGTGTCCCCGAGGCTCAGCTCGTCACAGCCCATGTCGGCGAGGGCCTTGGTGACCCGGACGACCTGCTCGACGGGCACGGCGCCCTCCCACGGGTCGCCGAAGCACATCGACAGGTAGCCGCGCACCTTCAGCCCGGCCTCTATGGCCCGGGTGACGGTCGGCTCGAACATCGCGAGCGCCTCGTCCACGGTCCGGTTCAGATTGGCCTTCGCGAAGGACTCGGTCGCCGAGGCGAACACGGCGACCTCACGGGCGCCCAGCGCGAGGGCGCGGTCGAGACCGCGCTCGTTCGGCACCAGCACCGGGAGCCGGACCGGGAGGTCGCGGACGAGCGGGAACAGCTCCTCCGCGTCGGCGAGCTGCGGCACCCACTTCGGGTGCACGAAGCTCGTCGCCTCGATCGTCGTCAGCCCGGCGGCCGCGAGCCGCCGCACGAACTCGGCCTTCACCCCGGTCGGGACGGCCGTCTTCTCGTTCTGCAGCCCGTCCCGGGCGCCGACCTCGTGGATCCGCACCCGGGCGGGCAGCGACGGGTCGGGCACGGTCATCGGCAGTCCGGTGCTCATGCGTCCCCCTCCTCGCGGGGCGTCACCACGGCCAGGATCTGGTCCATGGCGACGGTGGTGCCGGGCGTGACGTCCAGCTCGGTGACGGTGCCGGCGTGCGGGGCGGAGATGACGTGCTCCATCTTCATCGCCTCCACCACCAGCAGGCTCTGCCCGGCCTCCACCTCGTCCCCGACGGCCACCTTCACGACCGTCACGGTCCCGGGCATCGGCGCGGCGAGCGTGTCGGCACCCCCGTGCCGGGCCCCGGAGAGGGCGGCCTCGACGGGGTCGTGGTCCAGGACGTGCCAGGAGTCGCCGTCGCGGCCCAGCCAGGCCCCGGCGCGGTGGAAGGTGTGGGTCATGCCGTCCACGGTGACCGTCACGGTGGTGTCCGTGACCCGGGCCCCGGCGGGGGCCTCCACCGTCGCGGGTTCGAGTCCCGGTACCCGGAACGGGAAGGTGAGCGGCTTGGCCGCGCCGCCCAGGCGCCACCCGCTCGGCACGTCGAACGGGTCGGTCCAGCCGTCCCGGGGCGCCGGGGCCAGCTCCGCGCGCCGCACGGCGGCCGCCGCCGCGTACACCTCGTCCGGGACGCCCTGCGGGACCAGGCTGTCCGCGTCGCGTTCCACCAGGCCCGTGTCCAGGTCGCCCGCGACGACGTCCGGGTGGGCCAACAGCCTCCGCAGGAAGCCCGCGTTGGTGGGCACGCCCAGGGTGACCAGTTCGCCGAGCGCCGCACGCAGCTTGCGCAGGGCCGCCTCGCGGGTCGGGGCGTGGACGATGACCTTCGACAGCATCGGGTCGTAGAGGGACGAGACCTCCGTGCCCTCCGAGAGCCCCGAGTCCGTGCGGACGCCGTTCCCCCGCGGCTCGTTCAGGGCGAGGACCGTGCCGCCCGACGGCAGGAAGCCGCGCGCCGGGTCCTCCGCGCAGATCCGGGCCTCGACCGCCCAGCCGTCCAGACGGACGTCGTCCTGCCCGAACGGCAGCGGCTCGCCCGCCGCCACCCGCAGCTGCCACTCCACCAGGTCGAGGCCGGTGATCAGCTCGGTCACCGGGTGCTCGACCTGGAGCCGGGTGTTCATCTCCATGAAGTAGTAGGAGGAGGGGTCGCCGCCCGGCACGATGAACTCGACCGTGCCCGCGCCCACATAGCCGCAGGAACGCGCCGCCTCGACCGCCGCCGCGCCCATCGACGCCCGGATCTCCGGGGTGAGCAGGACGCTCGGCGCCTCCTCGATGATCTTCTGGTGGCGGCGCTGGAGCGAGCACTCGCGCTCGCCGAGGTGGATCACGTTCCCGTGGGCGTCCGCCAGGACCTGGATCTCGATGTGCCGGGGCCGGTCGATCCACCGCTCCACGAGCAGCGTGTCGTCGCCGAAGGAGGACCGGGCCTCGCGCCGGGCCGCCGCGATCTCGTCGTCGAGCGTCGACAGGTCGCGGACCAGCCGCATGCCCTTGCCGCCGCCACCCGCGCTCGGCTTGAGCAGCACGGGCGCGCCCAGCTCACGGGCCGCCGCCTCCAGGTCGGGGTCGGCCGCGCCGGGGACCACGGGCACGCCCGCGGCCTTCACGGTCTCCTTGGCGCGGATCTTGTCGCCCATGAGGGAGATCGCGGTGGCGGACGGGCCGATGAAGACGAGACCCGCGTCCGCGCAGGCCTGCGCGAAGGCCGCGTTCTCCGCCAGGAACCCGTAGCCGGGGTGCACGGCCTGCGCCCCGGTCCGCTTCGCCGCGTCGAGCAGCGCCGGGACGGACAGGTACGACTCGGCGGCCGGCGGCGGACCGATCCGCACCGCCGTGTCCGCCTCCCGCACGTGCCGGGCGTCGGCGTCCGCGTCGCTGTAGACGGCCACCGAGCGCACGCCCATCTCCCGCAGGGTGCGGATGACGCGGACGGCGATCTCGCCCCGGTTGGCCACGAGGACGGTGTCGAACATGCTCTGCATCTTCTGGGAGCCCTTCACATCCGGAAGACGCCGAACTGGGGGTCACCCAGGGGCGCGTTGGCACAGGCGGTCAGGGCGAGGCCGAGGACCTGCCGGGTCTCCAGGGGGTCGATGACCCCGTCGTCCCACAGCCGGGCGGTCGCGTAGTAGGCGCTGCCCTGCGTCTCGTACTGCTCGCGGATCGGAGCCTTGAAGGCCTCTTCCTCCTCGGCGCTCCACCCGTCGCCGAGCTGGTCGCGCTTGACGGTCGCGAGGACGGACGCGGCCTGCTCGCCGCCCATGACCGAGATCTTGGCGTTGGGCCACATCCACAGGAAGCGGGGGGAGTACGCCCGGCCGCACATCGAGTAGTTGCCCGCGCCGTACGAACCGCCGACGACGACCGTCAGCTTCGGCACCCGGGTGGTGGCCACGGCCGTGACCATCTTGGCGCCGTGCTTCGCGATGCCGCCGTGCTCGTACGCCTTGCCGACCATGAAGCCGGTGATGTTCTGCAGGAAGACGAGCGGGATCCCGCGCTGGTCGCACAGCTCGATGAAGTGCGCGCCCTTCTGGGCCGACTCGGCGAACAGGATGCCGTTGTTGGCGACGATGCCGACCGGGTGGCCGTGGATCCGGGCGAAGCCGGTGACCAGCGTCTGCCCGTACTCGGACTTGAACTCCTGGAAACGGGAGCCGTCCACGACCCGGGCGATCACCTCGCGCACGTCGTACGGCGTGCGGGAGTCCACCGGCACCGCGCCGTACAGCCCGTACGGGTCGACCTTCGGCTCCTCGGCCGGCTCGACCTTCCACGGCAGCGGGCCGCGCTCGGGCAGCGTGGCGACGATGTTCCGCACGATCCGCAGGGCGTGCGCGTCGTCCTCCGCCAGGTGGTCGGTGACGCCGGAGATCCGGGAGTGGACCTCGCCGCCGCCGAGCTCCTCGGCCGTGACGACCTCGCCGGTCGCCGCCTTCACCAGCGGCGGGCCGCCCAGGAAGATGGTCCCCTGGTTCCGTACGATCACGGCCTCGTCGCTCATCGCCGGGACGTACGCGCCGCCGGCCGTGCAGGAGCCCATGACCGCGGCGATCTGCGGGATGCCGGCGCCGGACATCCGGGCCTGGTTGAAGAAGATCCGGCCGAAGTGCTCCCGGTCCGGGAAGACCTCGTCCTGCATCGGCAGGAAGGCGCCGCCCGAGTCGACCAGGTAGAGGCAGGGGAGACGGTTCTCCAGCGCCACCTCCTGCGCCCGGAGGTGCTTCTTCACCGTCATCGGGTAGTACGTGCCGCCCTTGACGGTCGCGTCGTTCGCCACGATCACGCACTCGCGCCCGGAGACCCGGCCGATGCCCGCGATGACGCCGGCCGCCGGGGCCTGGTCGCCGTACATGCCGTTCGCCGCCAGCGGGGCCAGCTCCAGGAACGGCGAGCCCGGGTCGAGCAGCGTGTCCACCCGGTCCCGCGGCAGCAGCTTGCCGCGCGCGGTGTGCCGGGCCCTGGACTTCTCACCACCGCCCAGGGCGGCCGCCGCGAGCTTGGCGCGCAGGGTCGCCGCCAGCTCGTGATGGGCCGCCTCATTGGCCTGCCAGGCCGCGGACGCGGGATCCGCCGCGCTCGTCAGCACAGGTGCCTGCTGCATCCCTCGAGCTCCCTTGCTCGGTTAATGAGCGTTAACGTACGGCACCCAGGTTAACGACCGCTAACCGGGTTGTCTAGAATTGCCTGCATGACCACGAGCCCGACGCGGATCGACGCGCCCACCCGCCGCGAGCAGATCCTCAAGGAGGCCGCCCGCCTCTTCGCCGAGCGCGGCTTCCACGGCGTCGGCGTGGACGAGATAGGGGCGGCCGTCGGCATCAGCGGCCCCGGCCTCTACCGCCACTTCCCGGGCAAGGACGCGATGCTCGCCGAGCTGCTCGTCGGCATCAGCGAGCGGCTGCTCGACGGGGGCCGGCTGCGGGCCGCCGAATCGGACGGCGACCCGAGGGCGCTCCTCGCCTCCCTCATCGACGGGCACATCGACTTCGCCCTCGACGACCGGCCGCTGATCACCCTCCACGACCGCGAGCTCGACCGGCTCAAGGACGAGGACCGCAAGCGGGTCCGGCAGCTCCAGCGGCAGTACGTCGAACTGTGGGTCGCGGTCGTCCGCGAGCTGTACCCCGACGCGGGGGAGTCCGAGTCCCGCACGGCCGTCCACGCCGTCTTCGGCCTCCTCAACTCGACCCCGCACCTGGCCGCCCTCGGCCGCCGGCCGATGGAGGACCTGCTGCGGAAGCTGGCGCACGGGGCGTTCGGGGCGCTGGCGGCCTGAACCGCCGACGTCCGGGCCCCCACGCGCGTGCGGGCCCGGACGTCGGCGGTTCAGACGGCCGTCAGAGTGGGCGCCGGGGCGGGCGCGGTGACCGGCTGGTGGCTGCGGCCCTCGCCGAGGCGGCCGAGGACCGGCCGCAGGTCGGCCAGGGCGAAGGAGCGCCGCAGCCAGCGGTCCTCGCCGTCGTACCGCGGGGTGAAACCGGTGCGGCCGTGCACGGTCCGCCGGTTGTCGAGGATGATCAGCTCGCCGGGCCGGAGCACGATCCCGCGCAGCGCGTCGAGCATCGCCGCCTGGAGCGTGGCCAGGGCGTCGCGGGCCTCGGCGGTGACGCCGACCGTGCCGTGGAAGTCCACCCGCAGGTCCGGGTCGTGGGCCGGGCCGGAGAGGACCGGCATCGGCGGGGTCAGCACCTCCTCGTCGGTGTCGTGCACGAAGGAGCTGGAGAACCGGGTCCGGAACTCGGGCCGGCGCAGCGCCTCGACGGTCCGCGCGTCGAGGGCCGGCAGCACGTCCCCGATCCCGCCGGTGACGGTGGCGGCCACCCCGTCCCGGTCGCCGCGCAGGCAGAGCAGGCTCAGGAAGTGCGGGGCGGCCGGGTGGAAGCCGTCCTCGGTGTGCAGCTCCAGCAGGATGGAGCCGCTGTTCTCCTGGCGCCTCTCGGCCCCGCGCTTGGGGCTGACGTCCTGGACGAGGTCGCCGTTCTTCTCGTCGCTGTAGGAGATCGAGCGGCCCAGCACGGACATCACCATGAGCTGCGCGATCGTCGCCACCGCGACCTCGGTCCAGGCGGGTTCGTCCTCCACCCGGTCGGGGGTGGCGGGCAGCTCGCCCACGGGCAGACCGCGCAGCAGCAGGGTGCCGCTCTCGTTCCCCTGGTCGCGGAAGGAGATGAGGGCACGGCGGACGTGCGCGGGCAGGGCGGCGGCGGCGAGCTCCACGGCGTGCAGCAGGTCGGTGCCGTGCAGGGAGTGGCCGGCGTACTCGTCGGCGATCCTGAGGGCGGAGGCCTCGACGATCTCGGCCTCGCTCCCGCTCAGCACGATGCCGGTCGCGCGCGCGTCGGCGTACGCGAATTCTTTTCTCATGCGTCCTTTCCTTCTCTGCGTCCTGTTCCGAGTCCTTCTCTCCGGCCGGGCGCCGGTCAGGCCACCCGGTCGGTGCGGCGGGCGGCCCGGTAGACGGCCCCCGGCGCGAAGCCCCGCCACGCCTGCTCGGGCGGCAGCTTCCGCAGGAAGCGGGCCTTCTCCCAGTGGCGGCTCACCCGGTTGACGGCCCGGCGGCCGGGCGTCAGGGCGATGTGGTGGACGTCGACGGCGACCGTGCGCGGCACGTCCTCGCCGGCCACCAGCTGGTTGACCATGTGCACCGCCAGCGACCCGAACTGGGTGGCCGCCTCGGTGAGCTGCGGCACGCTGTAGTCGGGCCGGCCGAGGCCGCGGCGCAGCTCCCGGTACATCTCACCGGGGATGTGGCCGCGCGGGGCGATCCGGAAGATCACCTCCCAGGTGCCGAGCCGTTCGGCGTCCTCCGCCAGCAGCTGGCCGTCGAAGATCCGCCGGACCAGCCGGTAGTCGAAGCACTGGGCGGCGAGCATGCCGGCCATGTCCCAGCCGGTGACCAGCGGCTTGCGCTGACGGCAGGCCTCCTGGTGGAGGGCGACCTTGGCGAGCAGTCCCGACCGCGTCGTGACGTCGACGCCGTCGACGATCACCTCGGCGCGGCGGACCAGCTCCCGGACGTTCTCCGGGGTGATGCCCTCGGGCACCACCTCGGCCCGGACGTGCGGGTTGATGGCGCGCAGGGCGGCGGCGCCCACCTCGGCCTTGTTGCGGCCGAGGTCGTCGACGGTGGCGTGCTGCCGGTTGAGGTTGTTCAGTTCGTAGGTGCCGACGTCCGCGAGGACGAAGTCGCGGTATCCCATGCGGCCGAGCGGCTGGACGGTGGCGCCGCCGATGGAGCCGCAGCCGGCGATGAGCAGCGGCGCGTGCCGGATGCGGTCCTGGAGGTCGGCGGGGACGAGGCCGCGGTTGCGCTGGGTCAGCGAGGCGTAGAACTCCTCCTCGGCCAGTTCGCGGGCCTCCGCGGGCGTGCCGACGTCGGGCGGTGTGGCGTTCATGAGCGGGCCTCCCGGTAGGCGGTGAGCCGGGCGCCGACCGATCCCGGCTCACCGGACACGAGGATCGCGTCGAGGTGGGCGAGGGTGGGGCGCAGGGCGCCCCCGTCGGTGAGGACGAAGGGGTACGAGCGCTGCTGCTGGTCCCACATCGGCGCGAACAGGTCTTCGGGGTCCGAGGGCCGGGCGGGCACGTCGAGCATGCGCGCCGCGAAGCCGAGCAGGCCCAGCTGGTGGATGGCGACCCCGGGCTTGCCGTCGCCGACGACGGCGGCGCCCTCCTCGGCGAGGGCCTGGACGCAGCCCTCCGCCCAGCCCCGGTAGACCCACCAGGGGACGGTGACGCCGGCCTGCGAGCGCTCCATGGCGTAGTCGCGGACCAGGCGCTTGCCCTCCCAGACGTGGGCGGCGGGCGTGGCGGCGCCGAGCTGGTCGGCGAGCCGGAGCTCGTAGTCGCGCTCGACGACGAAGGGGCGGTGGGCCGGGTCGCCGAGGCGGGTGCCCGCCGGACTGCGGGTGCCGGCCAGGGTGCCGTACCCGCGCAGCCGGCCGGTCTCCGCCTCGACGACCAGCGTGTGCTGGTCGGTGAGGGCGGACACGTCGTACGGCTCCGCGTCGAGGCCGCGCGCGGCGGCGGCCTCCTCGTTGACCCAACCCCGCTGGAGGTACTGGGCGAGGCGGAAGCGGTAGACGTCGGCGAGGTACGCGGCGGGCAGCTGCGCGCCGCGGACGGTGAGGGTGAGGAGGCCCTCCGGGCTGACGGCCCGGAAGAGCGGCTCGCCCTCGACGGACGACTCCAGGTCGGGCAGGACGATCGCCCGGGTGGCGTGCAGCAGACGGACGCGGTACCCGGTCAGCTCGGCGGGGGAGGCGGGGGCGGTGGTCACCGGACCTCCGGGACGCCGAACAGCTCGCCGGTGACGACCAGCGCGAGGGCCTCGGGGCTGCCCTCGTAGATCCGCGGGCCGTAGGCGTCGCGGAGGACCCGGTCCATGCCGTCCTCGCGCTGGAAGGCGGCGGCGCCGATGAGGGCCATGGCGGCGTCGGCGTTGTCGATGGCGGCGCGGTCGGCGACCATCTTGGCGACGGCCGGCTCGTACGCCGGGGTGGGGATGACGGTGTCGGCCTTGAGCACCGCGTCCAGGTAGAGGGCGCGGGAGGCGGAGACGCGCGCGGCCATGTCGGCCAGCTTGCGGGCGGACATCTGGTGCTCGAAGAGGAGCTTGCCGCCCTGGCGGCGGGTGCCGGCCCAGGCGACGGCGCGGTCCAGGGCGTGGCGGGCGATGCCGGTGGCGACGGCGGCGCAGGTGACGCGGGTGAGGTTGCCGATGGCGACGTTGAGGTCCCAGCCGCCGCGCTCGTCGCCGAGCACGTTCTCCTCGGGCACGCGCGCGCCGTCGAGGATCAGCTCGCCGGCCGGGGCCGTGCGGTAGCCGACCTTGTCGTGGATCTCGCCGCGGGTGACGCCGTCCTGCTCCAGGTCGGTGACGAAGCAGGTGAGGCCGGTGGAGCCGGGGGCGTCCTCCAGGTTGGCCATGATCGTGGCGTAGGTGGCGACCGGGGCGTTGGTGATGTACCGCTTGGTGCCGGTGAGGAGGTACTCGCTCCCGGAGCGGCGGGCGACCGTCATGTCCTGGGCGTACGGCGCCTGCTGCGGCAGGACCAGGTCGGTGCCGTTGCGCTCCTCGGCGACGGCGTTGCAGGCGAGGACGGGCTCGGGGCCGAGGAACTTCGGGAGGTACTTCTCCTGCAGCTCGGGCTTCTCGCAGATGAGCAGCGGGGTCTGGAAGAGGCCGGTGGCCCCGAAGATCAGCGCCATGCCCGGGTCGGCGGCGGCCAGCTCCTCCAGGGTGAGGGCGATGCCGAGCTGGCTGAGGCCCAGGCCGCCGAACTCGCGCGGGATGGCCATGCGGAGCAGCCCGAGCGCATGGCCCTTGCGGACGGTCTCCCAGTCGACCTGGCCCTTCTCGATGCGGTCGCGCTCGGCGGCGCCGGGCGCCACCTCGTCCCGGGCGAAGGCGGTGACCTCGCGCAGGTGGGCGGCCTCGGCGGCGTCGAGCAGCGGGTGGTCGGCCGGGTTGTGCGTGTACGTCATGGTGATTCCTTGTCTGAGGGGTGCGGAGCCCGGGACGGGGGGTCAGCCCGCGAGGGAGAAGGTCGTCAGGGCCTGGCCGACGGCGAAGGTCTGCATGACGGGACCGCGGGCGGTGACGCGGCGGGCGGTGACGGTCCGCAGGAAGGTGCGGCGGCCGGCGGTGAGGTCCAGCAGGTCGGCGTGGGTGATGCCGAGGACGTGGGTGGGCTCGGCCGTGGTGACGGCGCCCTGCGGGTCGAGCGTGAACTCGGCGTCCGGCTCGGAGATCACGAAGCGGACGGTGGCGCCTGCGGCGTGCCAGGCGGCGGAGGACCGGGCGGCCTCGGACAGGGTGCGGGAGATCTCTTCGGGCGAGATGGCCATGCGGAATTCCTTCGCTCTTGGAGGGCGGGAAGAAAGGGGTGGGGCCGGTCGTGGGCCCCGCGGTCCCGGCCCGCGGGCGGTGCCCGTGACGGAGGCCCCGGCGGGGTGTCGGGACGGCCGGACGCGGTGGGGACCCGGTGGACGGCGAGTCGTCTCGCGTCGGGCCGAAGGGGGAGTGGCGCGGGCTTCTCCCGAGGTCACCCCCTCGGACGAACTCGACGTTACCGGCCGGTAGATGGGGCTGTCCAAGATGTAAAGCGAGGTTCCACGGCGCGGGAATCAGCCATCCAGGCTGCGGTAATCGGCCGTCCATCGGCGGAAGTTCGGGAGAGTCGGTGAACTCGTGGTAATCCCCGGAAACGACGGGCGGGCCCACGGCGGGGGGAGCCACGGGCCCGGAAACGACGGGCGGGCCCGCGGCTGGGGAGCCATGGGCCCGGAAACGCCGAGCGGGCCCGCGGCTGGGGGAGCCACGGGCCCGGAAACGCCGAGTGGGCTTGCGGCGGGGGGAGCCGCAAGCCCACGTTCGGGGGAGGGAGGGGAAGGTGTGACGCGGGCGCCGGTGGGCGTCCGGGGGCGGCGGAGCCGCTTCGGGGCTACGCGGCGGCCGGCTGCTCGTCGCGGGTCAGGTGGCGCAGCGCGAGGGCGATGACGATGGCGACCGCGGAGCAGACCGCCAGGGCGAGGAAGCCGTTGGCGACGCCGGAGGTGGTCGCGTCCGCGGCGGAGGCACCCTCCTTCAGGCGCCCGTCCACGGAGGTCGCGAGGATGGTGCCGATCACGGCGATGCCCAGGGCCGCGCCGCTCTCGTTGAAGGTGTTCAGCAGGCCGGAACCGACGCCCGACTCCTCCACCTTGACGTGCGAGGTGCCGATGCCGAACAGCGGGACGAAGCAGGCCGGGAGGCCGGCGCCGATGACGGCGAGCGCCACGATGGTCAGCCAGACCGAGTCGGTGCCGGTGGCGAGGACGCCCGCGCCGACGAGCTGGAGCGTGGCGCCGACCGCGTACATCCCGCCGAGGCCCAGCGCGCCGGCGAGCACCGGGGCGACCATGGCGACGACGAGGGCCGCGAGGCCCATGGGGAGCAGCGAGAGGCCGGTGACGAAGGCGCTCATCCCGTGGACCTGCTGGAAGTACATGCTGGCGAGGAAGGAGCTGCTGATCATCACGCTGGCGACCAGGAGCAGGCCGATGCTGGACAGCCAGTAGGTGGGCTTGCGCAGCAGGTGCAGGGGGAGCAGCGGGTCGTCCTTGCCCAGCTCCATGAAGGTCACCAGGGCCAGCAGGACCACGGCGGCGCCCAGGCTGATCCAGGCCGTGGTGTCGCCGAAGCCCTCGTGGAGGCGGATCAGGCCGAAGGAGAGGGCGGCGAGTCCGGCCGTGGAGACGACGGCGGAGGGGAAGCGGAGCTTGCGACCCGAGGTGGTCCGGAGCGGCGACATGCTGCGCAGCGCGCCGACGAAGGCCGCGACGCTGACGGGGAGGTTGATCAGGAAGGCCCAGCGCCAGTTGATCGCGGTGACGATCAGTCCGCCGAGCACCACGCCGATCGTGGCGCCGATCACGCCGAGGCCGCTCCAGGCGGTCAGCGCGATCTTGCGCTGCTCCTCGTCCTGGTAGACCTCCAGGATGATCGAGAGGGCGGCCGCGGAGAGCAGCGCGGCACCGACGCCCTGCGCGGCGCGTCCGGCGACCAGCAGTTCCTGGTTGCCCGCGATGCCGCAGAGAGCGGAGGCCACGGCGAAGAGGGTGAGGCCGGTGAGGAAGGTGCGCCGCCTGCCGAAGACGTCCGACACGCGGCCGCCGAAGAGGAGCAGGCTGCCGAACATCAGGACGTAGCCGCTGATCGTCCACTGGAGGCCGGTCTGGTCGGCGGGCAGGTCCCCGCCGATGGAGGGGAGGGCCACGTTCACGACCGTGGAGTCGAGCATCACCATCAACTGGGCGACGCCGACCACGACGAGGGTGGTCCAGGGCGCCTTGGCGGGCGCGTCCGGCGCCTGCTCCGTGGGGGGTGCCAGCGTCTGCTCGGTCACCGGGTCTCCTTGCTCGTGAAAGTCTGATCCATGCGAATGCATCGAAGTGGTCGGCACACTACATTCATGCGCACGCATAGACAAGGGAGGGTGAGGAACCTAGTATCGGAGGGGTGACGGATACAGCTCTGACCGACCGATGGATGACCGTGATCCGCGCCGGGGCGCAGATCGTCCAGGCGGCGGAACGCCGGCTCTCCGACGAGTACGGCCTCTGCACCAGTGCCTTCGAGATCATGGACGTCATGGCGCGGGAGGGCGACTGGATCCGGGCCGGGGAGCTGAGCGCCCGCGCCGCCCGGAGCCAGCCCCAGGTCTCCCGCCTGCTGGCGCAAATGGTGAACGCGGGGTACGTGGAGCGCCGCCCCTGCGCCAACGACCGGCGCGGCTTCGACGTCCGCCTCACCGCGTCGGGCAAGGATCTCTTCGGCCGGTCCACCCTCACCATGGAGGAGCTGCTGCGTGAGCTCTCCGACGCGAGTCCCGAGGTCCGCGGGGTGCTCGGCGCCCAGGCCGACCGACTTGACGCATAGTCGGCGGAGGCGGCCCCCGAAGGCCTACTCGCTGGTAGCCTCCGGGTGTCGACCGCCTCGGGGCCGCCGTTCACGTTCGTGATCGCAGTGCCCGGAAGGGCGACAGTCCGGGGGGACGTCAGGGCCGGTGCGCGCACCGGGCCCCGACAGGGCACCACGCGCCACGGCGCGTCGGCGCCCGCGGCATGACCGGCCCCCGGTGGAACACCGGCACCGGAACCGCCTCCGGTGCCACGCGCTCCCACCAGGGAGCGCCTGACATGGGGGAACATCTTGCTGAGCCAGTCCGTCCCGCGACCGAAACCAGCCGCTGTACCGGCCGGCCGGGGCCTCCCGCCCTCGGTCGCCACCCCATCCGGGCGCATGCTCGGCGACCCTGCCCGCCTGCCCCGCCCACGCCCCTCCGTCATGACCGAACGCGGCGTCTTCTTCCGCCTCCTCGGTCCGCTCGAGATCGCGACGGCAAAGGGCCGACTGCCCCTCAAGGGCATGAACCAGCGGCTCGTCCTCGCCCTCCTGCTCCTCAACGTCAACCGCGTCGTGCCCACCACCGACCTGATGGACGTGCTCTGGCCGGACGGCCACCCGCCCGCCACCGGCCGCAAGAGCCTCCAGAACGCGATCTCGGCCCTCCGCGGCGTGCTGGCCCGCGGCGGCGTGCCCGAACACGTCGCCGCCCTCACCAGCGAGGGCTCCGGTTACGTGCTCAAGACCGCCCCCGAGAACCTCGACCTGACGCGGTTCCGGCTCCTCGCCGACAAGGGGCGGGACGCGCTCGCCGCCGGGGACACCGAGGAGGCCGCCCGGCTGCTGCGCCGCGCCCTCGGACTGTGGCGCGGCCGCGCCCTGGCGGAGCTCGCCGACTCCGGCTTCGACTGGCCCCAGACGGCCGCCGCCGAAGGGGCCCGGTTGCACGCACTGGAGGAGTACTGCGAGGCCGAACTGGCCAACGGGCGGCCCCACGAGGTCATCCAGCGGCTGGAGGGCGTGGCCGCCGCCGGCCCCTCCCGGGAGCGCACCCAGCGGCTGCTCATGACCGCCCTCTACCGCTCCAGCCGCCGCGACGACGCCCTGCGCGCCTACGAGCGGCTCCACCGCCAACTGCGCGACGACTTCGGAGCGGCCCCCAGCCGGGAGCTCCAGGACCTGCACGGCGCCATCGTCCGGCAGGACCCCCTCCTCGCCCCCGAGGACGCCCCCGACCCGCGCGGCGGCGCGCCCCGCCCCTCCGCCGACCCCGAACTCGACGTGCTGCACGCCCTCCTGGATCTGGTCCGCAGGCAGAACCGACCGTACGTCGTCGCCCTCACCGGCGACGCCGAGGAGCGCCAGGCCGCCCTCGTCGCCCGGCTGATGACCGAACTCCAGCGGGACGACCGGGCCGCCGTCTGGCACGTCCAGCCCGGCCCCGACGGCGCCGACCTCGCCCACGACCTGAGGGCGGCGCTGCGCCGGGCCACGCCCGAACGCCCCATGGTGGCCGTCGCCGAACACCTCCACCGGGCCGGACACCTCGTGCCGGAGTGCGTCGGGGACATCGTGACGGAGGCGGGCCGCACCCCGTTGCTCATCGTCCTCACCGCCCGTACCGGATCCCAGGGATTCTGGCCGGGCTGGGACAGGGCCGTCCCCCGCTTCACCACGATCACCGTCTAGGACCGCCCGGCACGCGGGCGAGGAGCCGGACCGGGCGGAAGAAGCCCGGCCCTCCGGCCCCGGGCGTCCCGGTGTCCGGTCACCCGGGACGCCCGGGGGCGGCGCCCGGCACAATGAGCCCCATGCCGATACTCAGCCGCCCCGCCCTCGTCGAGCACCTCGTCCGCACCCGGATCGCGGGAGACGTCGCCACCCCGCGCGACAACAACCTCTCCCACTACCGCAAGCTCGCCAACGGCGACCGGCACTACTGGCTCGGCCTCGAACTCGGCGACCGCTGGACCGACGAGCAGGACGTGCTCGCCGTCATGGCCGAGCGGTGCGGCGTCGTCGACGACCCGGCGCACCGGGTCGGCCAGGACACCATCGACCCCGAGCTCACCGTCGACGGCCTCGACCGGATGGCCGCCCGGCTCCGCAAGGCCGCCGCGGGCCGCGAGCGGGTCCTCTTCGCGACCGGGCACCCCGGCTCCCTCATCGACGTCCACAGCCGGGTCGCGGCCGCGCTGCGCGCCCAGGGCTGCGACATCGTCCGCATCCCCGGCGGGCTCGTCGCCGACGAGGGGTACGTCGTGCAGTTCGCCGACGTCGCCGTCTTCGAGCGCGGCGCGAGCCTGTGGCACACGCACTCCCCGGAGCCGATGAACGCGATCCTCGACGCGCTCGGCGAGACCGGCCGACCGGACCTGGTGATCGCGGACCACGGCTGGGCCGGCCGCGCGGGTCAGCGGGGCATCGACTCCGTCGGCTACGCCGACTGCAACGACCCCGCGCTCTTCCTCGGCGAGGCGGAGGGCACGATGCAGGTCACGATCCCCCTGGACGACCACGTCCTGGACCCCCGCTTCTACGAGCCCCTGACGGAGTACACGCTGAACGCGGCGGGACTCGCGGGCTGACCCGCCCGCCCGTCAGCGCGCCCGGCGGGAGGTGGGGTCCAGGTACACCCGGCGGACGGCCGGGATCCGCTCGCGCAGCCGCGCCTCGGCGCGGTCGCAGGCCCGTTCGATCTCCTCGGCCGTCGACCCGTCCCGGAAGTCGATCTTCGCGGCGACCAGGGCCTCGTCCGGACCCTGGATCAGGGTCGTCAGGTCGACCACCGCGATCACGTGCTCGTCCGCGAGCAGCTCCTCGTGCACGGCCTCCCGCAGGCGCGGCGGGAGCGCCCGGCCGACCAGGAGCTCCGCGTTGGAGCGGCCCAGGACCCAGGCCACGTACACCAGCAGCGCGCCGATGAGGATCGAGGCGACCCCGTCCCAGACGCCCGAGCCGGTGAGCTGGCCGCCGATCAGGCCGCCGGCCGCGAGCAGCAGGCCGGCCAGCGCCGCGGAGTCCTCCATGACGACGGCCTTCACGGTCGTGTCCGGGGTGTGCCGCAGATAGCGGACGAAGGGGGTGCGGGTGCGCCGTGCCTCGGCCCGGACCTGGCGGACCGCCGTCCGCAGCGAGAAGCCCTCCAGGACGAAGGCGACGGCGAGCACCACGTACGAGGCGACCGGATCGCCCAGGTCCTCGCCCTGGGTGAGGGTGTGGACGCCGTCATACACGGAGAAGACCGCGCCGCCGACGAAGGTGGCGACCGCGGCCAGCAACGCCCACACGTACCGCTCGCCCGCATGGCCCAGCGGATGGTCCTCGTCCGCCGGTTTCTCGCTGCGCTTGAGCGCGGCCAGGAGCAGCACCTCGGTGACCGTGTCGGCCACCGAGTGCGCCGCCTCGGAGAGCATCGCGCTGGATCCGCTGATGAGCCCCGCGACGGCCTTGGCGACGGCGATGCCGAGATTGGCCGCCGCCGCCACGATCACCGTGAAGGTGCTCTCACCGTTCTTCGGCCCGTCCGCCGTGATGTCCGCCATGGTCGGACTTATGCCCGGTCGTCAGCGCGGGACGCGAACGACACCCTCCTGGATGACCGAGATCGCCAGTCGTCCGTCCCGGGTGAAGATGCGCGCCTGGCCGAGACCGCGGCCGCCCGACGCGGTCGGTGACTCCTGGTCGTACAGGAGCCACTCGTCGGCCCGGAAGGGTCGGTGGAACCACATGGCGTGGTCCAGGGACGCCCCGACCACGTCGCCGACGGCCCAGCCGCCCCGCCCGTGGGCGAGGAGGACCGAGTCGAGCAGGGTCATGTCGGAGACGTAGGTGGCGAGGACGACGTGCAGCAGCGGGTCGTCGGCCAGTTTGCCGTTCGTGCGGAACCAGACCTGGGAGCGCGGTTCGCGCGGCCGCCCGACCGTCCCCCACGGAGGCGTCTCTGCGTAGCGCAGGTCCACCGCCGCCCGTGCCTCGATCAGCCGGTCCGCGACCTCGCGGGGGAGGTGGCGGGGGAGCATCTCGGCCGGCGTCGGGAGCGACTCCGGGTCCGGGGCGGGCGGCGTCTCCACCTGGTGGTCGAGCCCCTCCTCGTACGTCTGGAAGGACGCGGAGAGGTGGAAGATCGGCTGCCCGTGCTGGACGGCGACGACCCGGCGGGTGGTGAAGGAGCGTCCGTCGCGGATCCGGTCGACCGTGTAGACGATCGGCGCGCCCGGGTCCCCGGGGCGCAGGAAGTACGCGTGCAGGGAGTGCGCGAGCCGGTCTTCCGGCACGGTCCGGCCCGCCGCCACCAGCGCCTGGGCGGCCACCTGGCCGCCGAAGACGCGGGGGACGAGCGCGGACCGGGACTGTCCCCGGAAGATGTCCTGCTCGATCCGCTCCAGGTCGAGCAGATCGAGCAGGTCGTCCAGGGCACCGGGTGCGTCGGGCACTTACAGGCCCATCGACTTGGCGATGATCGACTTCATGATCTCGCTGGTGCCGCCGTAGATGCGGTTGACGCGGTTGTCGGCGTAGAGGCGGGCGATCGGGTACTCGTTCATGTAGCCGTAGCCGCCGTGCAGCTGGAGGCAGCGGTCGATGACGCGGTGGGCGACCTCGGTGCAGAAGAGCTTGGCGCTCGCGGCCTCGGCCGGGGAGAGCTCGCCCGCGTCCAGGGCCTCCAGGGCGCGGTCGGCGACGGCCTCGGCGGCGTCGACCTCGGCCTGGCAGGCGGCCAGCTCGAACTTGGTGTTCTGGAAGGAGGCGACCGGCTTGCCGAAGACCGTGCGGTCCGTGACGTACTGCTGGGCGAAGCGGACGGCGGCCTTGGCCTGGGCGTAGGCGCCGAAGGCGATGCCCCAGCGCTCGGAGGCCAGGTTGTGGCCGAGGTAGTAGAAGCCCTTGCCCTCCTCGCCGAGCAGGTCCTCGGCGGGCACCTTGACGTCGACGAAGGCCAGCTCGGCGGTGTCGGAGGTGCGCAGGCCGAGCTTGTCCAGCTTGCGGCCGATGGAGTAGCCCTCGGACTTGGTGTCGACGGCGAAGAGGGAGATGCCGAAGCGGCGGTCCTCGGCCGAGGGGGCGGAGGTGCGGGCGCAGACGATCACGCGGTCGGCGTGGACGCCGCCGGTGATGAAGGTCTTGGCGCCGTTGAGGACGTAGTGGGTGCCGTCCTCGGAGAGCTTGGCGGTGGTCTTCATGCCCGCGACGTCGGAGCCGGTGCCCGGCTCGGTCATGGCGAGCGCCCACATCTCCTCGCCGGTGACGAACTTCGGCAGGAAGCGCTTCTTCTGCTCGTCGGTGGCGAGCATCTTGATGTACGGCAGGGCGAGCAGGACGTGGACGCCGGAGCCGCCGAACTGGACGCCCGCGCGCGAGGTCTCCTCGTACAGGACGGCCTCGAACTTGTGGGTGTCGAGGCCCGCGCCGCCGAACTCCTCGGGGACGTTGATGCCGAAGATGCCCAGCTCGCCGAGCTTGTCGTAGAACTCGCGCGGCGCCTGGCCGGCGGCGAACCACTCGTCGTAGACGGGGACGACCTCGGCCTCGATGAAGGCGCGGATGGTCTCCCGGAACGCCTCGTGGTCCTCGTTGAATACGGTACGGCGCACGAGCCGCCTCCTTGTCGCTGCCGGTTGTCTAAGCGCTTGCTCAGGGTGTTCCGTTCGAAGTTACCCAGCGGTCACCCGCCCTGTCCAGACTCCGAGCCTGTGATCCAGAGCCCCTTCGACGGGTCGTGGACGTGGACCGGGCTCCCCTGTGCCCGCCCGCTCGTACGGAAGGCCTCCCCGCCCCGGTCCGCGATCCTCACCACGCCGCTCCGGCCCTGCGCGCTCCACTCCAGCTCCAGGTACCAGCGGCAGTCGCAGCCGACCGCGCGGGCGGACACCAGCAGCTCCCCGGGCTCGGCCGCGGTGACCGCGTAGGGGAACGCGACGGCCGGGAGGGTCCGCCCCTCCTCGCCCGAGGCGTCGTACCCGTCGACCGGCCGCGCGAGCGGACGCGGCGCGTCGAGGTCCACGGTGAACATCCGGGGGGTGACGGCCCCGCCGCACCCCTCGTCCATGCGGTATCCCGCCCAGGGCAGCGGCTCCGCCCGCCCCGCCACGCGCACGTGCAGCCCGTGGAGGACGACGGCGGAGGCCCCCTTCCCCTGCACCGTGACCCGCACCAGCGTCTGCCCGCCGTCCACGGCACCGAGCGCCCCCGCCCACCGGGCGGCGTCGGCGGGCGCCGGGGGAGCGGGGACCCGCGCCGGGGGCCGGTCGACGAGATAGGTGTGCCCGCAGCCGTTCTCCCAGAGGTCGGAGGCGACCGTGTACGTGAACGGGAGCGGCGGCTCCGTCCCCCGCGGTTCCGCTCCCTGCGGCTCCCGGCCGTGCCCGGGCAGCAGGGCGGCCCCGAGCACGAGCGCCACGACGCCGGTTACGACGCCGACGACGAGCCACGCCTTCCGCCCCCGCCGGGGCCGCGCGGGGACGGGGGCGGGCACGGACGCGACCCCGGGCGCGGGTGCCGGCCCGGATCCGGGCCCCGGCCCCGGCGCGGTCGCCCCGGCCGCGACCGGTACGACCGGCTTCGCCGGGGGCCTGCGGACGAGGTCCGCGCGCCGCCAGCGCTCCTCCAGCTCCCGCGTCTCGTCCGGGGTGGCCCCGCACAGCCGGGTCAGGCGCTCGACGACGGCGAAGGACTCCGGGACGGCCGCTCCGGAGCCGTAACGGTGCAGGGTGGAGGCGCTGACGCCGAGGCGCCGCCCCAGCGCCTCGTAACTCCGCCCGTCCCGTTCCTTCAGCGCGCGCACCCGCGCCGCGAACTCCTCGACGTCACCCATCGGCCCATCCCCCGCTCGTTCCACCCCTCTTGCGTTCTCCCACGTCAGAGGGGGTGGAATGGTTCCGGAACGGGTGGAGGGCGCGTCGCCGTTGCCCGGGGCGGGCGGGGGCCCGACGCTGAGGGGGCACTGACCGAACGACCCGACGGGGGACCCACCACCATGAACAGGCTCCGTACCGCGCTCGCCGCCACCGCCACCGCCGCCCTGGGCCTCGCCGCCCTCGCCGCCGCCCCGGCGCAGGCCGCCGCCCAGCCCGCCTTCCTCTCCGCCGCCCAGATGCCGGCGTCGTCGACGCCGTGGACCGCCACCCGGGTCTTCTCCGGCGTCCCGGAGAACGGCGGCGCCCTCTGCGCCCCGTACAAGATCCCGGCGCAGAACACCCGCTACCGCGAGTTCGCCACCGAGCTCGACACCAACGGCGTCCAGATCACCACCGTCGCCCGCACCGAGGCCGACGCGGTGAAGCTGGTCGACACCCTCCGCAAGTCCCTCGCCGGTTGCGGCGCCCTCCTGGAGAGGCAGAACCCGGGCCTGCACGCCGTCAGCGCCTACCAGGGCAGGATCGCCGTGGAGGAGGGCGCCTGGGTCTACAGCCTGGACACCGCCGACCCGCAGATCGGCAGCACCGACATCCACCTCTTCGCCGTGGGCCGCGACGGCCGCACCGTCACCTACGTCCGGTGGGGGCAGATGGGCGACCTGAAGGACGCCCCCGTGGCCGCGTTCCGCACCACGGCGAAGACGGCGGTGAACAAGCTCTGGTGACGCGGGACCGCCCGGCTCACTGAGCCCGCAGGGCGAACCACAGCTCCATCCGTACGTCCGGATCGTCCAGGTCCCGGTCGAGCAGGGCCGCGCAGCGGGTGATCCGCTGCCGGACCGTGTTCCGGTGGATCTCCAGGGCCACCGCCGTCCGGTCCCAGCTGCCGTGGAGCGAGAGCCAGACCCGGAGGGTCTCGGCGAGCGGCTCGGTGAGCGGGGCCAGCAGGCTCCGGGCGTACGCGGCGGCCTCGTCGCGGTCCACGAGCGCGGCGAGGCCGTGGGCGCGGTGTCTGACGAGCGCCGCCCGGGAGGCCTCCGCCCTGCGCAGCGCCCGCGCCGCCTGCGCGTCCCCGGCCGCCAGCTCCGCCGCCGCCACCGGGGCGCTCGCCCCGAGCGTCCAGCCCTGCTGGGCGGTGACGGGGGAGGAGGAGGGGAGGAGGAGGCGCACGGTGCCCTCCGTCTCGTCCGCGAGGGGGGTGCCGAGCGCCGCCGCCAGGCTCGCCGCCGCGAACGGCGTGCCGTCGCCGCCCCGCGCGCGGACCACCGTCCACGGGCCCGGGCCCAGGGACTCCGTGACCTCCGCCGGCGCCGCGCCGAGCAGCAGCCGGACCAGGGCCCCGTCCCGTACGGTCACGGCCGCGCCCCGGTGCGGCGCCGTGAGCAGCGACAGCAGGACCACCGCCACGCCCGCGATCGTGTGGTCGCCGGGGCCGCGCCGCTCCGTCGCCACCCCCAGGGTCAGGCCGTCCCCGCCGCCCAGGGCGTACGCGGCGAGCCGCAGCCCGCCGCCGTCCCCGCTCGCCGAGGCCGGCCCGCCCGGGCGCGGTCCGAGCACCCCCGCGAGGTCCCGCAGCGCCCGCGCCGCCTCCGCCGGCACCTCCCGGCCGGCCGCCGCCGACTCCGTGCCGTCCGCGCCGAACAGCACCGCCCGGCCGCCCAGGCGGGAGGCCAGCGCGCCCAGGACCGCCGGGACCGGCGCCGGCCGGGCCGCGGCCGCCGCCAGCGACTGCTGGGCCTCGGTCACCCGGCGCAGCTCGTGCAGCCGGGCCTCCGCCATCAGCCGCCACAGCGCCCGCGCCACCGCCGTGAACGGGGTCCGGGGCGGGACCTCGACGAGCGGCAGACCGTGCCGTTCGCACGCCGCGACGAGTTCCGGCGGCACCGTGTCCCACACCGGCGTCACCCCGAAGGCGAGCGCCGCCGCCCCCGCCTCCACCACCCGGTCGACGAAGTGGGCCGGATCGGTGAGCTGCACGCCCGCCGTCATCAGCAGCTCGCCGCCGAGCAGGTACGGATAGGGGTCGGCCATCTCCGAGGTGTGCACCCAGTGCAGCGGCACGTCCTCGGGCCCGGCGAGCAGCCGCAGGCCCAGGTCGGGGCGGGCGAGCAGCGCGGCGAGCGGCACCGGCGGCGTCGGGGGAGTGGAGCCGGTCTCGGAGGGGGACGCGGGGGTCATCGGCATGGATCCTTCGTACACCCCCCGCCGGAACAGTGGAGGAAACGTACACTTCAACGTCGCTTTCCGGCCACTTACTGTCGTCTCATCCCAGGGCCGCGGGTACGGGCGGATGTCCCCGCGATCAGCACCTGGGCACTCCCCCGCACGACACGCCACCGAGGTGAGAAGGAGGGCCCCATGGCCGTCGACTACACAGTGATCGTCCTGTACTTGGCCGGCATGCTCGCGATGGGCTGGTGGGGCATGCGCCGCGCCAAGTCCAAGAGCGAGTTCCTGGTGGCCGGCCGCCGCCTCGGGCCCTGGATGTACTCCGGGACGATGGCCGCCATCGTCCTCGGCGGCGCCTCCACCATCGGCGGCGTCGGCCTCGGGTACAAGTACGGCCTCTCCGGCGCCTGGATGGTCTTCGCCATCGGCCTCGGCCTGCTGGCCCTCTCCGTCTTCTTCTCCGCGCGCATCGCGCGCCTGAAGGTCTACACCGTCTCCGAGATGCTCGACCTGCGCTACGGCGGCAGGGCCGGCGTCATCTCGGGCGTCGTGATGTGGGCGTACACGCTGATGCTCGCGGTCACCTCGACCATCGCGTACGCCACGATCTTCGACGTCCTCTTCGACCTGCCCCGGACCCTCGCGATCGTCCTCGGCGGCACCATCGTCGTCGCCTACTCGACCCTCGGCGGCATGTGGTCCATCACCATCACCGACATGGTGCAGTTCGTGGTGAAGACCATCGGCGTGCTGCTCCTGCTGCTGCCGATCGCCGTCGTCAAGGCCGGTGGCTTCGAGGGCATGCGGGAGGCGCTGCCCACCTCGTACTTCGAGCCGCTCGGCATCGGCGGCGAGACGATCTTCACGTACGTGCTGATCTACACCTTCGGCATGCTGATCGGCCAGGACATCTGGCAGCGGGTCTTCACCGCCCGCACCGACAAGGTCGCCAAGTGGGGCGGCACCGTCGCCGGCACCTACTGTCTCGCGTACGCGCTCGCCGGAGCCGTCATCGGCACGGCGGCCAAGGTGCTCTACCCGAAGCTCCCCAGCGCCGACGACGCCTTCGCCACCATCGTCAAGGACGAGCTGCCGATGGGCGTCCGGGGCCTCGTCCTCGCCGCCGCGCTGGCCGCCGTGATGTCCACCTCCTCCGGCGCCCTCATCGCCTGCGCCACCGTCGCCAACAACGACATCTGGTCACGCCTGCGCGGCGCCGTCGCGAAGAAGCACGAGGACGAGCACGACGAGGTGAAGGGCAACCGCCTCTTCATCCTGATCATGGGCGTCGCCGTCATCCTCATCGCCATCGCCCTCAACGACGTCGTCCAGGCCCTCACCGTCGCCTACAACCTGCTGGTCGGCGGGCTCCTCGTGCCGATCCTCGGCGGCCTGCTCTGGCGCCGCGGCACCGTCCAGGGCGCGCTCGCCGCGGTCACCGTCGGCGGCCTGACCGTCATTGGCCTGATGTGGGCTTACGGAATCTTGGCAAATGAGCCTGTTTACTACGGTTTGTTGGCCTCACTCGCCGCTTATGTGATCGTTTCCCTGGCGACCCGCCCGACGGACGCCGCCGTGCTCGCGAACTGGCGCGCCCGGCTGGCGGGCCAGGACACCCCGACCGAGCCCGGGTCCCCGGACCCGGCGCCCGTCACCGCCTGACGGCGGCCCCACGCCCCGGGCGTCGCGACCCGACGCCCGGCCCACCGAGAAGCACCCAGGAGGACCCCGACCATGAGCAGCAGCGACCAGAACGCCTTCCGCGGCCCGATCGACTCGTCCCGCATCCCGCGGTACGCCGGTCCCGCGACGTTCGCCCGCCTGCCGCGCCTCGACGAGGTCGGCACCGCCGACGTCGCCGTGGTCGGCGTCCCCTTCGACACCGGCGTCTCCTACCGGCCCGGCGCCCGCTTCGGCGGCAACGCCATCCGCGAGGCCTCCCGCCTGCTCCGCCCCTACAACCCGGCGCAGGACGCCTCCCCGTTCGCCCTCGCCCAGGTCGCGGACGCCGGCGACATCGCCGCCAACCCGTTCAACATCAACGAGGCCGTCGAGACCATCGAGGCCGCCGCCGACGACCTCCTCGGCACCGGCGCCCGCATGATGACCCTCGGCGGCGACCACACCATCGCCCTGCCGCTGCTCCGCTCCGTCGCCAAGAAGCACGGCCCCGTCGCCCTGCTCCACTTCGACGCGCACCTCGACACCTGGGACACCTACTTCGGCGCCGAGTACACCCACGGCACCCCGTTCCGCCGCGCCGTCGAGGAGGGCATCCTCGACACCTCCGCCCTCTCCCACGTCGGCACCCGCGGCCCGCTCTACGGCAAGCAGGACCTCACCGACGACGAGAAGCTCGGCTTCGGCATCGTCACCTCCTCCGACGTCTACCGCCGCGGCGCCGACGAGGTCGCCGACCAGCTGCGCCAGCGCATCGGCGACCGCCCGCTGTACATCTCCATCGACATCGACTGCCTCGACCCGGCCCACGCCCCCGGCACCGGCACCCCCGAGGCCGGCGGCATGACCTCCCGCGAGCTCCTGGAGATCCTCCGCGGCCTCTCCTCCTGCAACCTGGTCTCCGCCGACGTCGTCGAGGTCGCCCCGGCCTACGACCACGCCGAGATCACGGCGGTCGCCGCGTCGCACACGGCGTACGAGCTGACGACGATCATGTCGCGCCAGATCGCGGCGGGCCGCGCCGCAGACGCGAAGTAACCTCGGGCGGTCGCGGGCTCAGGTACGTGGTGGGGTGCGGCCCGGTGGTCGGGTCGTGCCCACCCGTTCCGCCCTGCGGAACGCCTGCCCACGACCTGATCGCCATCCCCGAAGGGACGCCTCCATGACCCACGACCACGACCTCGTGCTCCGGCCCACCGCGGCCCAGACGGAGGCGGCTCTGAACCCGCCGAAGGGCCGCAACGGCGGCGACCTCGTCGTGGAGACCCTCACCGGCCTCGGCGCCACGACGGTCTTCGGCCTCCCCGGCCAGCATGCCCTCGGCATGTTCGACGCCCTCCGCCGCTCCGACCTCCGCTACGTCGGCCTCCGCGTCGAGAACAACGCCGGCTTCGCCGCCGACGCGTACGGCCGGATCACCGGCGAGGCGGCACCCCTCCTCCTCTCCACCGGCCCCGGCGCCCTCATGTCGCTCGCCGCGCTCCAGGAGGCGGCCGCCGCCTCCGCCCCCGTCCTCGCCATCGGCAGCCAGGTCCCGGCGGCCGGGCTCGGCGGCGGCCGGCACGGCTACCTCCACGAGCTCCGCGACCAGCAGGCCTCCTTCCGGGACGTCGTGAAGTCCGTCCACACGGTCCGCACGCAGTCCCAGATCCCCTCCGCGATCGCCGCGGCCTGGGAATCGGCGCTCACCGCCCCGCACGGACCGGTCTGGGTGGAGATCCCGCAGGACGTGCTCCTCGCCGAGACCACCCTGCCGGTGGTCACCGCCATGGACGCGACGCCCGAGGAGGTCGTCCCGCGCCCCGAGCTGACGGCGGTCGCCGCGCACCTCCTGGAGAACGCCGAGCGGCCCGCGATCATCGCGGGCGGCGGGGTCGTCCGCTCCGACGCCTCCGGCAAGCTCCTCGCGCTCGCGGAGAAGCTCGACGTCCCCGTCGTCACCACCTTCGGCGGCAAGGGCGCCTTCCCGTGGGAGCACCCGCTGTCGCTCCAGTCCTGGCTGGAGGACCGGCACACCACGGACTTCCTGGAGGACGCCGACGTCCTCCTCGTCGTCGGCTCGGGCCTCGGCGAGCTGTCCTCGAACTACCACACCTTCGCCCCGCGCGGCCGGGTGATCCAGATCGAGGCCGACGCGGGCAAGCTGGAGTCCAACCACCCGGCGCTCGGCATCCACGCGGACGCCCGCCTCGCGCTCCAGGCACTCCTGGAGACGGTCGGGGAGCGCACGGACCCGGCCGCCCCCGCGCGGGTCTCGGCCGTCCTCGGCAAGGTCCGGGACCGGATCGCCGCGCAGGACCTCGGCCTGGAGCAGCGGATCGTCGCGGCGGTGCGGGAGGCGCTCCCGGACCGGGCTCCGAGCTTCTGGGACATGACGATCCTGGCGTACTGGGCGTGGTCGGCCTTCGACGCGCGGCACCCGAACACGATGCACTCCGCCCAGGGCGCGGGCGGCCTCGGCTACGGCTTCCCCGCCGCCCTCGGCGCGGCCGCCGCCGACCCGTCGCAGCCGGTCCTCGCGGTCTCCGGCGACGGCGGCGCGATGTACTCGATCGCGGAGCTGGCGACGGCGAAGCAGTACGGCCTCGACGTGACCTGGCTGATCGTCGACGACGGCGGCTACGGGATCCTGCGGGAGTACATGACGGGCGCGTTCGGCGAGGCCACGGCCACCGAGCTCACCCGCCCGGACTTCGTCGCCCTGTCCGAGTCCTTCGGCGTCCCCGCCGCCCTGACGACGCCGGAGACCCTGGCGACGGACCTCGCGAAGGCCCTCGCCACCCCGGGCCCGTCGGTGGTGGTCCTCCCGGCCCTGCTGAGGATGTTCGAGCCGACGCACCTGTGACGGGCGCGGCCGCCCGGCCCGGCCGTGGGGCCGGGCGACCCTCCCGGTCGCGGGGCCGGGCGACCCTCTCGGTCGCGGGACCCGAGCGACCCCTGTCCGGCCCGCCGTGCGGCCGGGCGGGGGTCGCCCGCTCGTCCGCCGCTCAGTCGACGAGCCCCTCCCAGGCCTTCCGGTACTCGGCGAGCTGCGCCTCGTACCCCTGGCGGAAGTGCTCCGCCTCCGCCAGGGTGAGGTTCCCGCGGCTCATGGCTCCCGGGGGTATCAGCCGCGCCACGTCGGCGAAGGCGTCCGACGCCGCCTCGGCGACGGCCCCGCCCCGCTCCCGGGCGGCCAGCACGTCGAGGCCCGTCGTCCGCAGGTAGCCCTCGAAGACCGCCCGGGGCCTGCCCGTCGTGTCCTTCAGATCCCGGGCCGTCGCCGGGGCCACCCGGCCGGTCGACGCGAACCCCCGAACCGCCCGCAGCCCCGCGTACAGCCGCCCCCACCGGTACGGCCTGCCGTCCTCGACCTTCCCCACGGACCTCCCCTTCCCCTCCGTCCACGGCACCGCCCGTCCGGCGGTCCGGGGACTCCCTACCCGCTCCGGCGGGAATTGTTGCGGCGGGATGAAATCGCACGTCGGCCGTGTTGGGCCTTCCGGTAGAGCAGGACGAACAGGAGGCCCTCGTGGCGGTCGGGGAGAAACAGCGGGGCTGGGCGCGCAGGCTGGCCGGGTACGCGTGGCGGTACAAGGCGAACACGTTGCTCGCCCTGGGATCCTCCCTGGCGGGCATGGCCCTGCTCGCCCTCGTGCCGCTCATCACCAAGGTGATCATCGACGACGTCATCGGGGCGAAGACCCGGAGCCTCGGCGTCTGGACGGGGCTGCTCATCGGCGCCGCCGTCCTCGTCTACCTCCTCACCTACGTCCGCCGCTACTACGGCGGACGCCTCGCCCTCGACGTCCAGCACGACCTGCGGACCGACATGTACGGCACGGTCACCCGGCTCGACGGGCGGCGGCAGGACGAGCTGTCCACCGGGCAGGTCGTCGGGCGGGCCACCAGCGACCTCCAGCTGATCCAGGGCCTCCTCTTCATGCTCCCGATGACCATCGGGAACGTCCTGCTGTTCCTCATCTCGCTGGCCGTCATGGCCTGGCTGTCGATCCCGCTCACCCTCGTCGCGCTCGCCGTGGCCCCCGCCCTCTGGTGGATCGCCAAGCGCAGCCGCACCCGCCTCCACCCCGCCACCTGGCACGCCCAGCAGCAGGCCGCCCTGGTCGCCGGTGTCGTCGACGGGGCCGTGACCGGCGTCCGGGTCGTGAAGGGCTTCGGCCAGGAGGAGCAGGAGACCGGCAAGATCCGCGAGGCCGGACGGAAGCTGTTCGCGGGGCGCCTGCGGACCATCCGGCTGAACTCGAAGTACACGCCCGCCCTCCAGGCCGTCCCGGCCCTCGGCCAGGTCGCGGTCCTCGCGCTCGGCGGCTGGCTCGCCTACCGGCACCAGATCACCCTCGGCACCTTCGTCGCCTTCTCCTCCTACCTGGCCTCCCTCGTCGGCCCGGTCCGCATGCTCGCCATGGTCCTCACCGTCGGCCAGCAGGCCCGCGCCGGCGTCGAGCGGGTCTACGACCTCATCGACACCGAACCGGTGATCAAGGACGGGACCAAGGAGCTCCCGGCGGACGCGCCCGCGACCGTCGAGTTCGACGACGTCTCCTTCGCGTACGAAGACGGGCGCCCGGTGCTGAACGGCTTCTCCCTGGAGATCCGGCCCGGCGAGACCGTCGCCGTCGTCGGCGCCTCCGGCTCCGGCAAGTCGACCGTCTCGCTCCTCCTGCCCCGCTTCTACGACGTCACCCACGGCGCCGTCCTCGTCGGCGGCCACGACGTCCGCGAGCTCACCCTCGACTCGCTGCGCGCCGCCGTCGGCCTGGTCCCCGAGGACTCCTTCCTCTTCTCCGACACGGTCGCCGCCAACATCGCGTACGGCGTCCCCGACGCCACCCGCGAGCAGATCGAGACCGCCGCCCGCGCCGCCCAGGCGGACCGTTTCATCGCCGAGCTCCCGGACGGGTACGACACCAAGGTCGGCGAGCACGGCCTCACCCTCTCCGGCGGCCAGCGCCAGCGCGTCGCCCTCGCCCGCGCGATCCTCACCGACCCCCGGCTCCTCCTCCTCGACGACGCCACCTCCGCCGTCGACGCCAAGGTCGAGCACGAGATCCACGAGGCCCTGAAGTCGGTGATGGCGGGCCGCACGACCCTGCTCATCGCCCACCGCCGCTCCACCCTCGGCCTCGCCGACCGCATCGCCGTCCTCGACGGGGGCCGCCTCGCCGACATCGGCACCCACGCCGAGCTGGAGGAGCGCTCCCCGCTCTTCCGCCGCCTCCTCACCGACCCCGAGGAGCTCGGCGCCGTCTCGCCCGGCCACCTCGTGCCGCAGGAGGAGCTCCCCGAGGACCGCACGCTGCGGGCCGAGCTGGACGCCGAGTTCGACGCCGAGCGGGGCATCACCCCGACCCTGTGGGTACGGGACGAGACCACCGGCCGCGAGAGCCCCGCGCCCGGGGCGACCCCCGAGCTGCTCGCCGCCGTCGAGGCCCTGCCGCCCGCCACCGACACCCCCGACATCGACGAGGCCCGGGCCGTGGCGCCCGAGGACGCGTACGGACTGCGCCGTCTCCTGCGCGGCTTCGGCGTCCCGCTGCTCATCAGCCTCGGCCTGGTCGCCCTCGACGCGGGCGCGGGCCTGCTCCTCCCGGTCCTGATCCGGCACGGCATCGACGAGGGCGTGAACCGGCTCGCGATCGGCGCCGTCTGGGCGGCCTCCGCGCTCGCCCTGGTCACCGTCCTCGTGCAGTGGGTCGCGCAGACCGCCGAGACCCGGATGACCGGCCGCACCGGCGAGCGGGTCCTGTACGCGCTGCGCCTGAAGATCTTCGCCCAGCTCCAGCGGCTCGGCCTCGACTACTACGAGCGCGAGCTCACCGGCCGGATCATGACCCGGATGACCACGGACGTCGACGCCCTGTCGACGTTCCTGCAGACGGGCCTGGTCACCGCCTTCGTCTCGGTCGTCACCTTCTTCGGGATCATGGTCGCGCTGCTCGTGCTCGACCTCCAGCTCGCCCTGGTCGTCTTCGCGACCCTGCCGGTCCTCGCCGTCGCCACGTACTACTTCCGCCGCTCCAGCGTGAAGGCGTACGAGCTGGCGCGCGAGCGGATCAGCGTCGTCAACGCCGACCTCCAGGAGTCGGTCTCCGGCCTGCGGATCGTGCAGGCCTTCCGCCGCGAGCGCTCGGGCGCGGCCCGGTTCGCGGAGCGCAGCGACGCGTACCGCGAGGCGCGCGTCCGGGGCCAGTGGCTGATCTCGGTCTACTTCCCGTTCGTGACCCTGCTGTCCTCGGTCGCGGCCGCCGCCGTCATGATCGTCGGCGCGAACCGCATCGAGGCCGGCACCCTCACCACCGGCGCCCTCGTCGCCTACCTCCTCTACATCGACCTCTTCTTCGCCCCCGTGCAGCAGCTCTCGCAGGTCTTCGACGGCTACCAGCAGGCCGCCGTCTCGCTGAAGCGGATGCAGGAGCTCCTCCAGGAGCCGACGTCGACGGCCGCCGCCGACGCGCCCCTGGACGTGCTCTCGCTGCGCGGCGAGATCGCCTTCGAGCACGTGTCCTTCGCGTACGGGTCCGGCGACGGGGAGGAAGAGGCCCTCACCGACATCAACCTCCACATCCCCGCCGGGCAGACCGTCGCCTTCGTCGGCGAGACCGGCGCCGGCAAGTCCACGCTGGTCAAGCTGGTCGCCCGGTTCTACGACCCGACGAGCGGCCGGGTCACCGCCGACGGCACCGACCTGCGGGACCTCGACCTCACCGCGTACCGCCACCGGCTCGGCGTCGTCCCCCAGGAGGCGTACCTCTTCGCCGGGACGATCCGCGACGCCATCGCGTACGGCCGCCCCGAGGCGACCGACGCCGAGGTCGAGGCGGCGGCCCGCGCGGTCGGCGCGCACGACATGATCGCCACGCTCGACGGCGGATACCTCCACGAGGTCGCCGAGCGCGGCCGGAACCTCTCCGCCGGGCAGCGCCAGCTGATCGCCCTGGCCCGCGCCGAACTCGTCGACCCGGACGTCCTGCTCCTGGACGAGGCCACGGCGGCCCTGGACCTGGCGACCGAGGCCCAGGTCAACCAGGCCACCGACCGGCTCGCGGGCCGCCGCACGACGCTCGTCGTCGCCCACCGGCTGACGACGGCCGCCCGCGCCGACCGCGTGGTCGTCATGGACCACGGCCGGGTCGCGGAGGACGGCACCCACGACGAGCTCCTCGCGCTGGGCGGCCGGTACGCGACGCTGTGGAACACCTTCGTCGGCGAGGCGGAGGAGACGGAGCGGGAGCGGGTCTGAGCCGGACCGGGCGGACCGGGCGGCGGGTCTGAGCCGGACCGGGCGGCCCCGGCGGCGGGTCTGAGTACGGGGGTCCGCCGGGTGAGTATCCCGGCGGATCCCCCCGCCCCGTCCCGGGGGCTTGGATCGGGGCATGAGCCACGACACCCCCGCCTCCCCCGTGGACAGCCGACGGCTGCGGAGGCTGTCCCTGATCTGGGCGGCCCTCCTCGTCCCGACGACCGTGTTCGCCGGTCTCCTCGCCCTCACCGCCGAGAACGCGGGCAGATGCATCACGTACGGGGAGAGCTGCGGCTCCACCCCCGGCTACCCGTACGCCGTGAGCCTGGCGGTGGCGGCCGTGGCCTTCGTGACCGCCCAGGCCGCGTCGCGTCCCACGGTCGCCCGGACCGCGTTCCGGGTGCAGTTCGGCGCGGAGGCCGTCTTCGCG
The DNA here is from genome assembly GCF_044544765.1 of Streptomyces sp. NPDC053513. Taxonomy (NCBI): domain Bacteria; kingdom Bacillati; phylum Actinomycetota; class Actinomycetes; order Kitasatosporales; family Streptomycetaceae; genus Streptomyces; species Streptomyces sp. NPDC053513. The sequence goes on along the minus strand of NZ_JBITXP010000004.1, from coordinate 357,054 downwards.
ACGCTGGTCATGACGACCTTCGGATGACCGGGACAGCCGGAGGCAACCATTCCGGGGCGCCGTGCGTCGTACGGCCGTACGACGACTCGCCCAGGGAGGGGAACGCATGACCACGGACCGGTCCGAAGGGCACCGCCGCCCCGCACCAGCCCGCGTCCTCGCCCGTGTGCTCGTCCCGCTCCTCGCCGCCCTCGCGCTGCTCCTCCTCCCCGGACCCGGCCCCGGCGGCGGGAGCGCCGACGCCGCCGCCGTCTGCCACGGCCGGCCCACCCGGACGATCGCCTTCGCCACCGGGGAACTGCGCCTCTACCGGACCCGCCAGTACGTCTGCGCCGTCACCGTCGCCAAGCGCCCCGGACCCCGCCGCCCGATGGTCGTCTCGCTCCAGCCGCGCGGCGCCCGCCCCGTCGTCCGGGCCGGACGCTTCGACCGGCAGGTGGGCCCCCTGACCGTCCACGCCCTCAACCGCTGCGTCAAGGCGACCGGTTCGGTGGCGGGCCGGGGCACGGCGACGGGCTGGATCCTGTGCTGATGTACAGGAAAGTCCAAGAGTAAGGATCAACTGGGTCTGGCGGTCCGCACGTTGCCCCCGCTAGGTTCGCGACACCGTTGTGAACCAAGGGGAGGGTGAATGCGCAAGTCGCTGAGATGGGCGCTGTCGCTTTCGGTGCTCATAGGCACCGTCGGATCGACCGGGGTGGCCACCGCCGCGGACCCGGAGACCGGCAGCGCGACCGTCGTCGACTCGCAGAGCACGAGCACCGACATCAAGGACCGCATCCTGGCGATCCCCGGGATGAGCCTGATCGAGGAGAAGCCGTACGCGGGCTACCGCTACTTCGTCCTCAACTACGAACAGCCGATCGACCACAAGCGCCCGTGGGCGGGCACGTTCCAGCAGCGGATCTCGATCCTCCACAAGGACACGAGCCGCCCCACCGTCTTCCGCACCAGCGGCTACGGGCTGTCCACCACGCCGAGCCGGACCGAGCCGACGCGGATCGTCGACGGCAACCAGGTCTCCATGGAGTACCGCTTCTTCACGCCGTCCCGCCCGCAGCCGGCCGACTGGTCGAAGCTCGACATCTGGCAGGCGGCCAGCGACCAGCACCGCATCTACACGGCGCTGAAGTCGATCTACGGCCAGAAGTGGCTGTCCACCGGCGCCTCCAAGGGCGGCATGACCGCCACGTACTACGAGCGCTTCTACCCGCGCGACATGGACGGCGTCGTCGCCTACGTGGCCCCGAACGACGTGGTCAACAAGGAGGACTCGGCCTACGACCGGTTCTTCGAGACCGTCGGCACCAAGGACTGCCGCGACCGCCTGAACGCCATGCAGCGCGAGGCGCTCGTCCGGCGCGAGCCGCTGGAGAAGAAGTACAAGGCCTGGGCCGAGTCCGAGGGCGCCACCTTCAACACGGTCGGCTCGCTCGACAAGGCGTACGAGGCCGTCGTCCTCGACTTCGTGTGGGGCTTCTGGCAGTACTACGGCCAGGACGTCTGCGACCAGATCCCGGACGCGGCGACCGCGAGCGACGACACCGTCTACGAGACGATCGACGCCTACTCCGGCTGGTCCGCCTACACCGACCAGGGCCTGGAGTACTACACGCCGTACTACTACCAGGCGGCCACCGAGCTCGGCTCGCCCACCATCAAGCAGCCGCACCTGAACGGCCTGAGCCGCTACGGCTACCAGCCGGCCAGCAGCTTCGTGCCGAGCTCGATCCCCATGAAGTTCAAGCCGCAGGTCATGCGGGACGTCGACGACTGGGTCCGCAAGAACGCGAACCACATGCTCTTCGTCTACGGCGGCAACGACCCGTGGGGCTCGGAGAAGTTCCGCCTCGGCAAGGGCGCGCGCGACTCCTTCGTCTACGTGGCGCCGGGCATGAACCACGGCGCGAACGTCGCCGGGCTCGTCCCCGCCGAGCGCGAGAACGCCACCGCCCGCATCCTGGCGTGGGCCGGGGTCCCCGCGTCGGCGGTCCAGGCGGGGCAGCCGCTGGCGCGGTTCGACGCGCGCATCGACACGGTGGTCGACGAGGACGCGACCAGGGAACACGGCCTGCGCCCGTGACCCCACGGGGCGCGCCTCAAGCGGGCGCGCCCCCAACCTTTTCCCCCCGCAGGCGGCACCCGCAACGGGGCGGCTCCCCCCCGCTGCGAGCTGCGCCCGCGGGGCGGTGCCCACCCTCGCACCCCGTTGCGGGCTGCGCCCGCGGGGCGGTGCCCGCCCCTCGCGCCCCTGTTGTGGGCTGCGCCCGCCGGGGCAGTGCCCCGCCGTTGTGGGCAGTCGTTCCGCTGGGGCGGAACGGGTGGGCACAACGGACCCGCGCCCTGCCGGCGCCAGAGGCTGACGCGCCTGGACCCGCACCCCGTGTGCACCACCGCTGTCGGTGCGGGTCCAGGCGCGGAACGCGGAGGCGCCGCTTAAGGGCGCCGTCCCGTGTGCCCACCCGTCCCGCCCCAGCGGGACGATTGCCCACACGGGGGTGGGCGGGGGCACCGCCCCGCCGGGCGCGGGCCCACACGGGCAGGGGGCGACGCCCCGCAGGGCGCGCCCGCACGGGCAGGGGTGCCGACCCGGCGGGCGTGGGCCCGCGCGGGTGGGGTGCCCCGGGCGCGGGTCCATACGGCGGGGCACCGCCCGGGCGGCGCGCACGCACGGGGCACCGCCCGGGCGGCGCGCACGCACGGGGCACCGCCCGGGCGGCTCAGCGGGTGTACGACAAGCCGTGGCCCACCGGGTACAGCACTCGCGTCGGGTCCTCCGCGTGCTGGATCGGGACCGGCAGGCGGCCGACGGGGCGGGCCCGGCCGGCCAGGACGCGTGCGGCGGCCCGGAGTTCGACGTCCGTCCAGGAGTAGGTCGCGAGAGCGGCCCGCTGCCCCCCGAGGCGCGCCACGTCGTACGGGTTCCGGATCGCGACCGTCACCACCGGCACCCCCGTCGCGACGAGCCGCGAGACGAGCGTCCGCTGCGGACTGGTGGCCGACACGTTGTACGTGCCGACGAGCACCACGTCCTTGCCGGCCGCCGCCGCCACCGCCTCCTCGATCTTCGCCGCCGTCGGCGTGATCCCGGTCGACAGGGCGGTGGCCGTGAAGCCCAGTTCCGACAGCGCCGTCGCGAGCGTGGTCGTCGGCGGGCCCGTCGTCCCCGACGGCGACGCCGGGTCGGCGCCGACGACGAGGACCGAACGGTGGGTGGCCGGGCTCAGCGGCAGGAAGCCGTCCTCGTTGAGGAGGAGGGTGGTCGTCGCCTCGGCGATCCGGTCGGCGTGGGCGAGGTGCTCCTCGCTGCCGACGACCCGTTCGACGCCCGCCCGGATCGCGTACGCCTGCCGGAAGAGTCCGAGCTTCGCCTTGAGCCGCAGGATCCGCAGGATCGATTCGTCGAGCCGTGCCTCCGTCAGTTCGCCGCCCTTGACGGCCTGGAGGACCGCGTTCCAGGCGACGTCGAGCTTCGGCGGGTTGAGCAGCTGGTCGACCCCCGCCTTCAGGGCGAGGACCGGGACGCGCTCGTCGCCGTACTTGGTGCGGACGCCCTCCATGCCGAGGGAGTCGGTGACGACCACGCCGTCGTAGCCGAACTGTTCGCGCAGGATGCCGGTGAGGATGGGCCGGGACAGGGTCGCCGGGTCCTCGCTGGGGTCGAGCGCGGGGACCACGATGTGCGCGGTCATGATCGAGTCGATGCCGGCGTCGATCGCCGACCGGAACGGCGGCGCGTCGAGCGCCGCCCACTGCTCCCGGGTGTGGGTGATCGTCGGCAGGCCGTAGTGGCTGTCGACGGCGGTGTCGCCGTGGCCGGGGAAGTGCTTGGAGGTGGCCGCGACCCCGGCCCGCTGGTATCCCTTGACCTGCGCGGCGACGAGTCCGGCGACCGCCTGCGGGTCGGAGCCGAAGGAGCGGACGCCGATGACGGGGTTGGCCGGGTTGACGTTCACGTCGGCGACGGGGGCGTAGTTCTGCCGGATGCCGACGGCGGCGAGCTCCTCGCCCGCGATCTGCGCGGCCTTGCGGGCGTCCGCGTGCGAGCCGCCGGCGCCGAGGGCCATCGCGCCGGGCAGCAGGGTGGCCGGCTTGCCGACCCGGCAGACGATGCCGTGCTCCTGGTCGGTGGAGATGAGCACCGGGATCGGGGTGGGCTGGGCGAGTGCGGCCTGCTGGATGCCGTTGGAGAGGTCCGCGATCTGCTGCGGGGCGCGGGTGTTGTGGGCCCAGGTGAAGTAGATGATCCCGCCGACGTGGTAGCGCTGGACCAGTTCGGCGGCGGTGCGGACGCCGATCTCGGCGAGGTTGGCGTCGATGTCGGCCTGGTCGGGGGCGGTGGCGGAGTGGCCGTAGACCCGCATCACGAAGAGCTGGCCGACCTTCTCCTCCAGCGACATCCGGTCGATGATCCGCCGGAGCGCGCGGTCGTTCGTCTCCGACTCGGAGGCGGAGGTGGGGGAGGAGGTCGCGGAGGCGGTGGGGGCGAGGGCGCCGGTGACGGCCGCCGCGGCGGCTGCGGCGGTCACCGTGAGGAGGGTGCGTCGGGAGGGGGCGGGGGCGCGGTGGTGCACTGATGCTCCTTCCGGCCGTGCAAGGTTGAAGGAAACTTCCAAGGTGTCACGGATAGCCCGAAAGTAACTGCCAGGTCAAGGATCCGCGCAGGAATCCCCGCACGGGAATCCCCGCACGGGGCTCACCCGGCCGACGCGATCGAGGGCCAGAGCTCCTGGAGCGTACGGACCGTCTCCCGGATCGCCGGGCGCCGCGCCGCACCCGTCCGCCACATGGCGTGCAGCCGGCGCGTCGGCGTCGGGTCGAGCCGCACCGGCGTCACCTCCGGCGGCAGCGCGCCCCGTCCCAGGCGCGGGACCAGGGCGATCCCCAGGCCGGCCGCCACCAGGGCCACCTGCGTGTGGTTCTCCTCCGCCTGATGGACGATCAGCGGTTCGTACCCGGTCGCCCGCAGCGTCCGCGTGAGCCAGTCGTGGCAGACCGTCCCCGGCGGCTGCGAGATCCACCGCTCCGCCGCCAGCTCCTCCCGGCGCACCGACTCCCGCGCCGCCAGGGGATGGTCCCGGTGGACGAGGATGTCGCACAGGTCGTCGCCGATGACCACCTGCTCGACGCCCGGCGGCGTCGGCAGCGGCGCGATGTCCCAGTCGTGCGCCACCGCCAGGTCGATCACGCCCCGCGCCACCAGGTCGATCGAGAGGTGCGGGTCCACCTCCGAGAGGCGGGCGTCGAGCTCGGGGTGGAGCCGGGCCAGCTCGGCCAGCACCCGGGGCATCAGTCCGCGCGCCGCGCTCGCGAAGCAGGCGATCGTGAGCCGCCCGGCGGGCCGGCCCCGCCGCTCTTCGAGCCGTACCTCCGCCTCCTCGACCAGTGCCAGCAACTTCCGTGCTGTGGAAGCGAGTTGATGGGCGTCGTCGGTGAGCCGGATGCCGCGTCCGCTGCGTTCGAGCAGGGTCGTGCGGGTCTCCCGCTCCAGCTTCGCGATCTGCTGGGAGACCGCGGAGGGGGTGTAGCCGAGGGCGGTGGCGGCGGCGCCGACGCTGCCGTGGACGGCGACGGCGTGCAGGGCGCGAAGACGGCCGAGATCCAGCACGGGCAGCTCCTGGGCGGGAAGGGGCGAGGGGGTGGGGCGCATGCGGTCGATGTAGCAACGCTTCATCTCACCATGAAGGAATCCGTGCTGGTGCTACACGGTCGGCGGCGGCCATGCTCGACCGCATGCACCCCGCACGCACCGCCCCGGCCGGTTCCGGCCCGGGCCGACTCGCCCCTGCCCACATCACCCTCGCCGCCCTGGTCGCCGCCGTCTGGGGGGTCAACTTCGTCGTCATCGAGATCGGCCTCGACCACTTCCCGCCGCTGCTCTTCTCCGCCCTCCGCTTCCTCGTCGCCGCCCTGCCGGCGGTCTTCCTCGTCGGCCGCCCGAAGGTCGCCTGGAAGTCGATCGTGGGCGTCGGCCTCGTGCTCGGCGTGGCCAAGTTCGGGCTCCTCTTCACCGGCATGGACCTCGGCGCCCCGGCCGGGCTCTCCTCCCTCGTCCTCCAGGTCCAGGCCGTCTTCACCGCCCTCTTCGCCTTCGCCGCCCTCGGCGAACGCCCCGGGCGCCGCAAGCTCGTCGGCATGGCCGTCGCCCTCGCCGGCATCGGCGTCGCCGCCGTCGACGAGGGCGCGGCGGGTTCCGTGACCGGCTTCGCCCTGGTGATCGCCGCGGCGGCCTGCTGGGGCGTCTCCAACGTCCTCACCCGCAAGGCCGCCCCGCCCGACGCGCTCAACTTCATGGTCTGGGTCAGCACCGTGCCCGTCCTGCCGCTCCTCGCCCTCTCCCTCCTCCTGGAGGGGCCCGAGCGCGACCTCGCGGCCCTGCGCGGGCTCGACTGGACCGGCGTCGGCGTCATCGTCTACGTCGCCTGGATCACGACCGTCTTCGGCTTCGGCGCCTGGGGATGGCTCCTCCGTCGCCACCCCGCCTCCTCCGTCGCCCCCTTCTCCCTCCTCGTCCCCGTCTTCGGCATGTCCTCGGCCGCGCTGTTCCTGGGGGAGGGTGTGAGCCCCCTCCGCTGGTGCGCGGCCGCGCTGCTCGTGGGGGGCGTGGCGCTGACGTCCTTCGCGCCGCGGCGGGGCGCGGGAGGGGGCACGGGCCGGAAACCCGTGGCGTCCGACGGGCCCGCGGCCGTATCGTTCCCGCGTCCCGCCCGCGAGGGAAGGCCCGTATGACCTTCGAGAACGTCACCGTCGACAGCGCCGGGCCCGCCCCCGGCGCCGTCCTGCTGGCGGGCATCCCCGGCAGCGGGAAGAGCACCGTCGCGGCAGCCCTCGCGGCCCGTTTCGCCCGGGCCGCGCACATCGAGGTCGACCGCCTCCAGGAGCTGATCGTCCGTGGCGGCCACTGGCCGAGTCCGGACGGCGACCCGGAGGCGGACCGGCAGATCCTGCTGCGCGCCCGCAACGGCTGCCTCCTCGCGGACAGCTTCGCCGCGGCGGGCTTCCTGCCGGTCCTCGACGACGTGGTCGTGCGCCGCTCCCACCTGGACTTCTACCGCGCCCACGCTCGGGCGGTCCCGTTCCGGACGGTGATCCTGGCCCCCGGCCCGGACAAGGCCTGGGAGCGCAACAACGCCCGTCACAAGAAGCTGACCACGAACTGGGCGTTCCTGGACGAGGCCATGCGCGCCGAACTCTCCGGCGAGGGCGTCTGGATCGACAACGCGGAGCAGACGGTCGAGGAGACGGTCGACGCGGTCCTCGCGGCGACGGGCCTCACCGCCGACGCCTGAGTCGACGCCGATGACTGAGGCGAAGTCGAAGCCGAACCCGATGCCGAACCCGAAGCCGATGCCGAAGCCCCGGACCCAGGCCTACGCCGACGCGAAGTCGAACGGCTCGGCCGGCTCGTAGCGGTCGCTGACGTCCCCCACGAGCCCCTCCACCGAGAGGTCGAGCCGCGCCGCCCGTTCGAAGTCGAGCGCGTCGAGCCGGGTCCAGACGACGTCGGGGGAGTACGAGGACTCGAAGGCGTACACCCGGTTCGTCAGGTCCGTGAGGGTGCGCCAGATGGTGGCCGAGATGTTCGGCCGGGCCGGGTCCGGAGTGCCGAACGGCTGGGCGGCGTTCCGCATGACGCGCGTGCGCATGCCCGTCAGGCCGATCGGGAGGAACCCTCCCGAAGGGGTACGGTGCGTTCAGCCTTCGGCGCGCGGGAAGCCGTCGGTCTTCACGACGATCTCGCGCCCTTCGAGGGGCAGGACGAGGTCCTCGCCGAAGGGGATGCTCTCCTGCTCCGCGTAGACGCCGGTGCGGGCGGGCCTGCTGTGGAGGGTGCAGACGTTCTCGGACGGGTCGATGATCACGTAGAGCGGGATCGCGCACTCCGCGTACATCCGGAGCTTCTTCTCGAAGTCGTTGTCCCGTGTGCTGAGCGAGATGATCTCCAGTACGGCCTCCAGGCTGTGCCACTCGAAGCGGCCGCGCCTGTTCCGCTCGGAGCCCGGGGCGATGATGGCCAGGTCAGGGGCGTAGCCGTAAAGGCTCGACGGGAAGTCGATCATGACGTCGGACAGCACCTTGCCATGGCCCGCGAGCTGCTTCTTGATCTGAGGGGCAGCCTCGATGAGAACGTCGGACTGGTCCTCGCCCTGGGGCGTCATGATGATCTTTCCGTCCGTGATCTCTACGCGGTAGCCGTTGGGCAGAGAGACGCCGTCCAGGACGTCCCAGGCACTGGAAAGGTCCATCAGTATGGCCGTCATGCGATCCTCCGTGTGGCGCTCGTCACCACGATAGCGGCCGCTCACCCCCGAGGCGCCCCCGTCGACCCCCGCACCACCAGCTCCCCCGGCACCGTCTCCTCGCCCCCCGCCGGGGGCTCCTCCGCGCCCATCGCCAGGCGGCCGGCCCGGACGCCCGCCTCGTGGAGCGGGAGGCGGACCGTCGTGAGGGCGGGGACCGCGTCCACCGAGAACGGGAGGTCGTCGAAGCCCGCGACCGACACGTCCCCGGGGACGGAGAGCCCCCGCTCCCGCAGGGCCGCGCAGACGCCCAGCGCCACCGTGTCGTTGGCCGCGACGACGGCCGTGAGGTGCGGGTCGCGGGCGAGGAGCTCGGCCGCGGCCCCGTGGCCGGAGGCGCGGTCGTACGGCCCGTGGACCGTCGGCCCCTCGGGGACGCCCGCCGCCGCGAGGGCCTCCCGGTGGCCCTCCAGGCGGTGCCGGGTGGTGGTGCGGTCGGCCGGGCCCGCCACGTAACCGATCCGCCGGTGCCCGAGGCCGAGCAGGTGCTCGGTGAGGCGGCGCGCGCCGGCGCGGTTGTCGAAGACGAGCGCCGCCGCGCTCGCGTCCCCCGGCACCGGCGGCCGCCCGCACAGCACGACCCGGGTCCCCGCCTCCGCCAGCTTCGTCAGCTTGCCGGCCGTCGCCGCGAGGTGCCCGGGGTCCTCCAGGGAGCCGCCCATGAGGATCACGGCCGCGGCCCGCTGCCGCTGGAGCAGGGTGAGGTAGGTCAGCTCGCGCTCGGGGGAGCCGCCGGTGTTGCAGACGACGGCGAGCTTCTCGCCCCCGCCGCGCCCCGTGGCGCTCTCCCCGATCGCGCTCTGCGCCGCGCTCGCCATGATCCCGAAGAAGGGGTCGGCGATGTCGTTGACGAGGACGCCGACCAGGTCGGAGGTGGCGGCGGCGAGGGCGCTCGCGGGGCCGTTGAGGACGTAGTCGAGCTCGTCCACGGCCTTCAGCACCCGCTCCCGGGTCGACGCGGCGACCGGGTAGTTGCCGTTCAGGACGCGGGAGACGGTGGCGGGGGAGACCCGTGCGCGGGCGGCCACGTCCGCCAGGGTGACGGTCATCGTGTGCGTACCTCCAGGGCCCTTGTCGGCGGCGATGTCGGCAGGCTAGCGTCACCCCCGATGGAAAGCGCTTTCTATCCAGGGGTCCGGCTCCACCCGCGGATTCGGACGGACCGAGGGCGCGGAGCACCGCGGAGAGGAACCTTTCGTGACACGCAGGACAGTCCGCATCGCCATGAACGGCGTCACCGGCCGCATGGGACACCGCCAGCACCTCGTCCGCTCGATCCTCGCCCTGCGCGACCAGGGCGGCCTCGACCTCGGCAACGGCGAGACCCTCTGGCCCGAGCCCGTCCTCGTCGGCCGCCGCGAGCACGCCCTGCGCGCCCTCGCCGAGCGCCACGGCCTCACCGAGTGGTCCACCGACCTCGACGCCGTCCTCGCCGACGGGACGATCGACGTCTACTTCGACGCCCAGGTCACCTCCGCCCGCGTCGACGCCCTCACCCGGGCCATCGCCGCCGGCAAGCACGTCTACACCGAGAAGCCCACCGCCACCGACCTCGCCGGCGCCCTCGAACTCGCCCGCCTGGCCCGGGAGAAGGGCGTCAAGCACGGCGTCGTCCAGGACAAGCTGTTCCTCCCCGGCCTCCTCAAGCTCAAGCGGCTCGTCGACGGCGGCTTCTTCGGCGAGATCCTGTCCGTGCGCGGCGAGTTCGGCTACTGGGTCTTCGAGGGCGACTGGCAGGACGCCCAGCGCCCCAGCTGGAACTACCGCGCGGAGGACGGCGGCGGCATCGTCGTCGACATGTTCCCGCACTGGGAGTACGTGCTCCACGAGCTGTTCGGCCGGGTCACCTCCGTCACCGCCCAGGTCGCCACCCACGTCCCGCGGCGCTGGGACGAGCAGGGCAAGCCGTACGCCGCCACCGCCGACGACGCCGCGTACGGCATCTTCCAGCTGGAGGGCGGCGCCGTCGCCCAGATCAACTCCTCCTGGGCGGTCCGCGTCCACCGCGACGAACTCGTCGAGTTCCAGGTCGACGGCACCCACGGCTCCGCCGTCGCGGGCCTGCGCGACTGCCGCGTCCAGCACCGGAGCCTGACCCCCAAGCCGGTCTGGAACCCCGACGTCCCCGCCACCCACTCCTTCCGCGACCAGTGGCAGGAGGTCCCCGACAACGCCGAGTTCGACAACGGCTTCAAGGCCCAGTGGGAGCTGTTCCTCCGGCACGTCGTCCTCGACGAGCCCTACCGCTGGGACCTCCTCGCCGGCGCCCGCGGCGTCCAGCTCGCCGAACTGGGCCTGAGGTCCGCCGCCGAGGGCCGCCGCCTGGAGGTCCCGGAGGTGACGCTGTGACGCTCCGCCTGCCGCTCCCGGACGGCTCCACGCGCGCGTACACCCCCCGTGCCGAACCGCTCGCGCTCTCCGCGACCGGCCCCCTGACCTCCCGTACGGTCTTCTCCGCCGCGCACGTCGTCGCCGACCCGTACGCCGACACCACCCCCGACTCCCCGGCCGCCGTCGACTGGGACGCCACCCTCGCCTTCCGCCGCCACCTCTGGTCCCACGGCCTCGGGGTCGCCGAGGCCATGGACACCGCCCAGCGCGGGATGGGCCTCGACTGGGCGGGCGCGGCCGAGCTGATCCGCCGGTCCGCCGCCGAGGCCCGGGCGGTCGGCGGCCGGATCGCCTGCGGCGCCGGCACCGACCAGATCGCGGGCGGCACGCTCGCGGAGGTCCGCGCGGCCTACGAGGAACAGCTCGCGGTCGTCGAGGAGTCGGGCGCGCAGGCCGTCCTCATGGCCTCCCGCGCCCTCGCCGCAGCCGCGACCGGCCCCGAGGACTACCTCGACCTCTACGGCCACCTCCTCCGCCAGGCGGGCGAGCCGGTGATCCTGCACTGGCTGGGCCCGATGTTCGACCCGGAGCTCGACGGCTACTGGGGATCGGCCGACCTGGACGCGGCCACCGAGACCTTCCTCGACGTGATCGCCGCCCACCCCGACAAGGTCGACGGCATCAAGGTCTCGCTCCTCGACGCCCGGCGCGAGGTCGGGCTGCGCCGCCGCCTCCCCGGGGGCGTCCGCTGCTACACGGGCGACGACTTCCACTACCCGGAGCTGATCGCGGGCGACGAGCAGGGCTTCAGCCACGCCCTCCTCGGCGTCTTCGACCCGCTGGGCCCGCTGGCGGCCGAGGCGGTCCGGATCCTCGACACCGGCGACGCCGACGGCTTCCGCAAGGTCCTCGACCCCACCGTCGCCCTCTCCCGGCACCTCTTCCGGGCCCCCACCCGCTTCTACAAGACGGGCGTGGTGTTCCTGGCCTGGCTGGCCGGCCACCAGGAGCACTTCACGATGGTCGGCGGCCTGCAGTCCGCCCGCTCGCTCCCGCACCTGGCCCGCGCCTACGAACTCGCCGACGGCCTCGGCCTGTTCCCGGACCCGGCCCGCGCCGAGTCCCGGATGCGCTCGCTCCTCACCGTGTACGGAGTCCCGCAGTGAACCCCGACCGCTTCTCCCTCAACCAGATGACGGTGAGGCAGCTGGCCCTCCCCGACCTCGTGCGGGAGTGCGTCCGGCTTGGCGTCCCCGGCGTGGGCCTGTGGCGCGAACCGGTCCGGGAGTACGGAGTGGAGGCCGCGGCCGCCCTCGTGCGGGACGCGGGGCTCGCCGTCACCACCCTCTGCCGGGGCGGCTTCTTCACCTCGGACGGCTGGGAGGCGGAGAACCGCGCGGCGATCGACGAGGCCGTCGCCCTCGGCACCGACACCCTCGTCCTGGTCTCCGGCGGCCTCACCCCCGCCTTCCCCGACCTGCCCGCCGCCCGCGCCCGCATCACGGAGGCGATCGGCGCGCTCGCCCCGTACGCGGGGGAGCGGGGCGTCCGCCTGGCGATCGAGCCCCTGCACCCGATGTACGCCTCGGACCGGTGCGCGGTGTCGACGCTGGACCAGGCCCTGGAGATCGCGGAGCACTTCCCCGCCTCCCAGGTCGGCGTCACGGTCGACACGTACCACCTCTGGTGGGACGACCGGGCCCCGGCGGCGGTGGAACGCGCGGGCGCGGCGGGCCGCGTCCACTCCTTCCAGCTCGCCGACTGGACCACCCCGCTCCCGGCGGGCGTCCTCAACGGCCGGGGCCAGCTGGGCACGGGGGCGATCGACCTCGCCGCCTGGGCGGACCTCGTCGAGAAGGCCGGCTACACGGGCCCGGTCGAGGTGGAGCTCTTCAACGACGCCCTGTGGGCGAGGGACGGCGCGGAGGTCCTGGAGGAGACGCTGGAGGCGTTCCTGGCGGTGTGACGCGCCACGGGCCGGCGCGGGCGGCCTCCGGAAAGCCCCGGACCGGACGGCGCTCCGCCCCACCGACGTGGGGGGCGGAGCGCCGGGCGGCCGGACTCCGGGAACACCGGCCGGGCTTCGGACGGATCGGATCAACAGGGGCGGATGTGGTACACCGGCGTCCACGAGGCCGTGCCGCTCTGCGGGGCCCTGCTGGTCCAGCGGAGGCTGCCGTCGTTGTTGTAGAACCTCGCGACGGTGCCCGAGGTCTGGTTGTTGTTGAAGTACCCGTCGCCGACACCGGAGAAGTCGTAGTAGCCGCAGTAGTAGTAGTCCCAGCGGCTGCCGTTGCCGTCCTGGATGCACAGGTGCCCGTAGCTGCAGCTGATGGCGGTGGCGTCGGCGGTGCCGGGGGTGGAGAAGGTGACCGATCCGCCGGGCATGGTCGCCTTGCCCTCGCCGAGCTGGCGCTCGCCGGGGTGGCTCGCCAGGTAGGCGTCGACCTTCCGCTGGAGGCCGTCCGCCCGGTCGGCCGCGGGCGCGGCCGACGCGGTGCCCGCCAGCAGTTGGCCGGCGGTCAGCACCACGGCCGCGCCCGTCATGGCCAGGCTCTTGATCCACTTCATGCCCTTGTTTCCCCTCGCGTTGGTGACGTCGGCGGCCCGGTCGTGACCGCCGCCCGAAGGCACGCTCATCGTTCCGGCAGCGGGGGGCGCCTTGAAGGGAGAATCAGGACAGGTGGGTGGCAAGCGCAGCTATCTTGACGAAGGCGCCCATACGCGCTTTCCGGGGATCAGCAGCACATTCACGCGGTGGTCGCCACGGCACGGGGGACGATCAAGCGCGCCATGTGGCGAATCAACGCCATCCCGGGGGGCGGCGGCGGTCACCCGCCCTGGGGGCACACGTCCTGCTGCTCGACCTCCTTGGGCACGCGGGCGACCGTGGTGAAGCCGTCGTCCCCGTCCGGGACGGGGAGGACGTTCCCGCGCCCCACGATGTCCGACCCCTTCGCTACCGTCGAGGCATGTCCAACGAGGGTCGCGGGCCGGCAGTGGTCGAAGGTGTCCTGGAGCGGATCACCTACGCCAACGAGGAGAGCGGGTACACGGTCGCCCGGGTCGACACCGGGCGGGGCGCCGGGGACCTGCTCACGGTCGTCGGGGCGCTGCTCGGCGCGCAGCCGGGGGAGTCGCTGCGGATGGAGGGCCGCTGGGGGTCGCATCCGCAGTACGGCAAGCAGTTCACCGTCGACAACTACACGACCGTCCTGCCGGCCACGATCCAGGGCATCCGGCGCTATCTCGGCTCCGGGCTGATCAAGGGCATCGGCCCGGTCTTCGCCGACCGCATCACGCAGCACTTCGGGCTCGACACCCTCGACATCCTCGAAGAGGCCCCCGCCCGCCTGATCGAGGTCCCCGGTCTCGGGCCCAAGCGGACCAAGAACATCACGGCGGCCTGGGAGGAGCAGAAGGCGATCAAGGAGGTGATGGTCTTCCTCCAGGGCGTCGGCGTCTCGACCTCCATCGCCGTGCGGATCTACAAGAAGTACGGGGACGCGTCGATCTCGGTCGTGAGGAACCAGCCCTACCGCCTGGCCGCCGACGTGTGGGGCATCGGGTTCCTCACCGCCGACAGGATCGCCCAGGCCGTCGGCATCCCGCACGACAGCCCCGAGCGGGTGAAGGCCGGCCTGCAGTACGCGCTGTCGCAGTCCAGCGACCAGGGGCACTGCTTCCTCCCCGAGGAGCGGCTGATCGCGGACGCCGTGAAGCTGCTGCAGGTCGACACCGGGCTCGTCATCGAGTGCCTCGGCGAGCTCGCCGAGGATCCCGAGGGGGTCGTGCGGGAGGTCGTGCCCGGCCCCGAGGGGACGCCCGTCACGGCCGTGTACCTGATCCCCTTCCACCGGGCCGAGCTGTCCCTGGCCGGTCAGCTCCGGCGGCTCCTGCGGACCGAGGAGGACCGGATGCCGGCCTTCCGGGACGTGGCCTGGGACAAGGCGCTGGCCTGGCTCGCCGACCGGACGGGGGCGTCGCTGGCGCCCGAGCAGGAGGAGGCCGTGCGGCTCGCCCTCACCCGCAAGGTCGCCGTGCTCACCGGCGGCCCCGGCTGCGGGAAGTCCTTCACGGTCCGCTCGATCGTGGAGCTGGCCCGGGCCAAGAAGGCCAAGGTCGTGCTCGCCGCCCCCACCGGGCGGGCCGCCAAGCGGCTCGCCGAGCTGACCGGCGCCGAGGCCTCCACGGTGCACCGGCTCCTGGAGCTGAAGCCGGGCGGGGACGCGGCCTACGACCGGGACCGGCCGCTCGACGCCGATCTGGTCGTCGTCGACGAGGCCTCCATGCTCGACCTGCTCCTGGCGAACAAGCTGGTCAAGGCCGTGGCGCCGGGCGCCCATCTGCTGCTGGTGGGGGACGTCGACCAGCTGCCGTCGGTCGGAGCGGGCGAGGTCCTCGGCGATCTGCTCTCCCCGGGCAGCCCCGTGCCGGCGGTGCGGCTGACCCGGATCTTCCGGCAGGCCCAGCAGTCCGGGGTGGTGGTCAACGCGCACCGGATCAACTCCGGCACCCCGCCGCAGACCCAGGGCCTGCCGGACTTCTTCCTCTTCGCGGAGGAGGAGACGGAGGACGCCGCCCGGGTCGCCGTGGACGTCGCGGCCCGGCGCATTCCGGCCAAGTTCGGCCTGGACCCGCGCCGGGACGTCCAGGTCCTCGCCCCCATGCACCGGGGCCCGGCGGGCGCGGGCTCGCTGAACGGGCTGCTCCAGCAGGCGATCACCCCGGCCCGCCCGGACCTGCCGGAGAAGCGGTTCGGCGGCCGGGTCTTCCGGGTCGGTGACAAGGTGACCCAGATTCGGAACAACTATGAGAAGGGGGCCAACGGGGTCTTCAACGGTACGGTCGGCGTCGTCACGGCTCTGGACACCGTGGAGCAGCGGCTGACCGTGCGGACGGACGAGGACGAGGAGGTGCCGTACGACTTCGACGAGCTGGACGAGCTCGCCCACGCGTACGCGGTCACCATCCACCGCTCGCAGGGCAGCGAGTATCCGGCGGTGGTGATCCCGGTCACCATGAGCGCCTGGATGATGCTCCAGCGGAACCTGCTCTACACGGCCGTGACCCGGGCCCGGAAGCTGGTCGTCCTGGTCGGCTCCCGGCGGGCGATCGCCCAGGCGGTCCGTACGGTCTCGGCGGGCAGGCGCTTTACCGCACTCGCCCATCGGCTCACAGGGGACGCCCTCGTGTGAAAGATCACGGAGGGCTACCGGAACCGGGGCGAAGGGGGCAGGATATGAAGGTTGGCGGCACTGAGTGCCGCCGAATGGCCCAATGAGCGACCCCGAGTGCACTCTCCTGAGCCAAATGGGGGATGGTAGAGACAGTCAGGGCACCTCGAAGAAGAGGCACTACGTCGGTGAGGGATGACGTGAGCGACAACTCTGTAGTACTGCGGTACGCGGACGGTGAATACACCTACCCGGTGGTCGAGAGCACCGTCGGCGACAAGGGCTTCGACATCGGCAAACTCCGAGCCCAGACCGGACTGGTCACCCTGGACAGCGGATACGGCAACACCGCCGCCTATAAATCCGCCATCACCTACCTCGACGGTGAGCAGGGCATTCTGCGGTACCGCGGCTACCCCATCGAGCAGCTGGCCGAGCGCTCCACCTTCCTTGAGGTGGCGTACCTGCTGATCAACGGTGAGCTGCCCAAGGTCGACGAGCTGTCGACCTTCAAGAACGAGATCACGCAGCACACGCTGGTCCACGAGGACGTCAAGAACTTCTTCCGCGGCTTCCCGCGGGACGCCCACCCGATGGCGATGCTGTCCTCGGTGGTCTCCGCGCTGTCCACCTTCTACCAGGACAGCCACAACCCGTTCGACGAGCAGCAGCGTCACCTCTCCACGATCCGGCTGCTCGCCAAGCTTCCGACGATCGCGGCGTACGCGTACAAGAAGTCGATCGGCCACCCGTTCGTCTACCCGCGCAACGACCTCGGCTACGTCGAGAACTTCCTGCGCATGACCTTCTCGGTCCCCGCGCAGGAGTACGACCTCGACCCGGTCGTCGTCTCCGCGCTCGACAAGCTGCTGATCCTGCACGCGGACCACGAGCAGAACTGCTCGACGTCCACCGTGCGCCTGGTCGGCTCCTCGCAGGCGAACATGTTCGCCTCGATCTCCGCCGGCATCTCGGCCCTGTGGGGTCCGCTGCACGGCGGCGCCAACCAGTCGGTCCTGGAGATGCTGGAAGGCATCCAGGCCAACGGCGGCGACGTCGACTCCTTCATCCGCAAGGTGAAGAACAAGGAGGACGGCGTCCGCCTGATGGGCTTCGGCCACCGGGTGTACAAGTCCTTCGACCCGCGCGCCAAGATCATCAAGGCGGCGGCGCACGATGTCCTCTCGGCCCTCGGCAAGTCCGACGAGCTGCTCGACATCGCGCTCAAGCTGGAGGAGCACGCGCTCTCCGACGAGTACTTCGTCTCGCGCAACCTCTACCCGAACGTGGACTTCTACACGGGCCTCATCTACCGCGCGATGGGCTTCCCGACCGAGATGTTCACCGTGCTCTTCGCGCTCGGCCGCCTTCCCGGCTGGATCGCCCAGTGGCACGAGATGATCAAGGAGCCGGGCTCCCGCATCGGCCGCCCGCGCCAGATCTACACGGGCGAGGTCCTCCGCGACTTCGTCCCGGTCGAGGCCCGCTGACGCTCGGCTGACGCGCCCGGAGGCGAACCGGGCCCCGAAGCAAGCGAAAAGCGCCCCGCCGCCGATCCCCCCACGGGTCGGCGAGCGGGGCGCTTTCCATATCCCGGTGCGGATTCCCCCCACGGGATCCGGGCCGGGCGTCCTCCGCGCGGTCTGCCGGGGTACGTACGGGAGGGCCGCTCAAAGCTCCCCGGTGCACGTGCCCCGGCCGCGCTTGCCTGGGACGTCCCCCAAGACATCCCATGAACGTCCCCCAAGACGTTCTTGGCATCGCCCACTTAGACTCGCGAACAGCCCAGATGGTTACCCCCCAATATCTGTGATCTAGGTCTCCTTGTGAAGGTCCTGTGCGATACACGTGGGTGAATTCACGTGAACCGCCGCAGACGAAGGCTGTTGGATACGACGAAGACGGACGAAAAGGCCATGGCCAGGCCCGCGATCATCGGGTTGAGGAGACCGGCCGCCGCGAGGGGCAGCGCGGCGAGGTTGTAGCCGAAGGCCCAGCCGAGGTTCCCCCGGATCGTCGCCAGGGTCCGCCGGGCCAGCCGGATGGCGTCCGCCGCGACCCGCAGGTCGCCCCGGACCAGCGTCAGGTCGCCCGCCTCGATGGCCGCGTCGGTGCCCGTCCCCATCGCGAGCCCGAGGTCGGCGACGGCGAGCGCGGCGGCGTCGTTCACCCCGTCGCCCACCATCGCGACCGTACGGCCCTCGGCCCGGAGCCGCCGGACCACCTCGGCCTTCTCCTCGGGCAGCACCTCCGCGATCACCTCGTCGATGCCGACCTCGGCCGCCACCGCCTCCGCGACCGCCCGGTGGTCCCCGGTGAGCAGCACCGTCCGCAGCCCCAGGGCCCGCAGCCGGGCGACCGCCTCGGCGCTGGTGTCCTTGACGGTGTCGGCGACGGTGAGGGTGCCCCGGGCCACCCCGTCCCAGGCGACGTGGACGGCGCCGGGCTCGGTCGTGGCGGGCGCCTCGACGCCCTCGGCCTCCAGCAGGGCGGCGCGCCCGACGAGGACGAGCCGGCCGTCGACGGAGCCGCGCACGCCGAGGCCGGGCACGTTCTCGAAGGTCTTCGGGGCGGGCAGCTCCCCGCAGCGTTCGGCGGCGCCGGCCGCGACGGCGCGGGCGACGGGGTGCTCGGAGGAGTGCTCCAGGGCGCCCGCGAGGCGCAGCAGCTCGGTCTCGTCGGCGGAGTCGGTGCCGTACCGCCCGCCGTGCACGTGGACGCCGGTCAGCCGCATGCGGCCGGTGGTGACCGTCCCGGTCTTGTCGAGGACGACGGTGTCGACGCGGCGGGTGGACTCCAGGACCTCGGGGCCCTTGATGAGGATGCCGAGCTGGGCGCCGCGCCCGGTGCCGACCATGAGGGCGGTCGGGGTGGCCAGGCCCAGGGCGCAGGGGCAGGCGATGATCAGGACGGCGACGGCGGCGGTGAAGGACGCGGTGACGTCGTCGGTCACGAGGAGCCAGGTGACGAGGGTGGCGAGGGCGACGAGGAGGACCGCCGGGACGAAGACGGCGGAGATCCGGTCGGCGAGCCGCTGCACCTCGGCCTTGCCGCTCTGGGCCTCCTCGACGAGCCGCGCGATCCGGGCGAGCCGGGTGTCGGCGCCGACCCGGGTCGCCTCGACGACGAGCCGGCCGGAGACGTTGACGCAGCCGCCGGTGACGGCGGAGCCGGGGGCGACGTCCAGGGGCAACGACTCGCCGGTGAGCAGGGAGGCGTCGACGGCGGAGGCGCCCTCGGCGACGGTGCCGTCGGTGGCGATCTTCTCCCCGGGGCGTACGACGAAGAGGTCGCCGGTGCGGAGGTCGGTGACCGGGATCCGTACCTCTCCGCCCTCGCGCAGGACCGCCACGTCCTTGGCGCCGAGCTCCATCAGGGCCCGCAGCGCGGCGCCGGCCTTCCGCTTGGCGCGGGCCTCCAGGTAGCGGCCGAGGAGGATGAAGGCGACGACGCCGGCGGCGACCTCCAGGTAGATCGCGGAGGAGGCGTGGGCGCGGTCGGCGGTGAGGTCGAAGCCGTGCCGCATGCCGGGCATGCCGGCGTCGCCGAGGAAGAGGGCCCAGAGGGACCAGCCGTAGGCGGCGAGGGTGCCGACCGAGACGAGGGTGTCCATGGTGGCGGCGCCGTGCCGGAGGTTGGCCCAGGCGGCCCGGTGGAAGGGCAGTCCGCCCCAGACGACGACGGGGGAGGCGAGGGTGAGCGAGAGCCACTGCCAGTCGTCGAACTGGAGCGAGGGGACCATGGCGAGCAGGACCACGGGCGCCGCGAGGAGCGCGGAGACGGTGAGCCGCTGTCGGAGGGAGGCGAGCTCGGGGTCCTCCGGCTCGTCCGGCTCCTCCACCGGCGGGGCGGGTTCCTCGGCGGTGTAGCCGGTCTTCACGACGGTGGCGATCAGCTCGTCGACGCCGACGTCCGGCGCGTGCTCGACGCGCGCCTTCTCTGTGGCGTAGTTGACGGTGGCGGTGACGCCGTCCATCCGGTTGAGCTTCTTCTCGACGCGGGCGGCGCAGGAGGCGCAGGTCATCCCGCCGATCGTCAGCTCGGTGACGGTGAGGCTTGGCATGTGCGGGTTCCAAAGGGGAGCAGGGCCGTACCAGGTAACGGTACGGCCCTGCGACGCCTGTTCGGCGGGTGGTCAGACCAGCTCGTAGCCGGCCTCGTCCACGGCGGCGGCGACGGCCTCGCGGTCGAGGGCGGCGGCGGAGACGACGGTGACCTCGCCGGTCTTGGCGACGGCGGTGACGGAGGAGACGCCGGGGATCGCGGAGATCTCGCTGGAGACCGCGCCCTCGCAGTGGCCGCAGGTCATGCCCTTGACCTGGTAGACGGTGGTGAGTTCGGTCTTCGTCTCTGCGGACATGGCGCTCTCCTCCTGGGGATTCAGGGTCTTACGAGAACGAGACTATACCCCCAGGGGGTATAAATTCCAGTCGGGGACGGCGACGGCGGGCCGGGTGGCCCGGTTCCGGCCGGAGCCCATGGTAAACACCCGATATGTCGCATTCGGGGAGCACGCTCATCCTGATCATGGCGATCGCCGTCCTGGCGCCGCTGTTCGCCTACGCGGTGGGGCGCAGGCTCCCCGTCCCCCTCGTCATCTTCGAGATCCTGCTCGGCATCCTCATCGGCCCCGACGTCCTCGACTGGGCCCGGCCCGACGCGCTGATCGACGGGCTCTCCCAGCTCGGCCTCACCATGCTGATCTTCCTCGCCGGGTACGAGATCGAGTTCGGCAAGGTCCGCGGCGACACCCTCCGGCGCTCCGTGTGGGCCTGGGTGATCGCCCTCGGGCTCGGGCTCGCCACCGGCGTCCTGCTCGGCGGCGGCTACACCAAGGGCGTCTTCATCGGCGTCGCCCTGACCAGCACCGCGCTCGGCACCGTCCTGCCGGTCCTGCGGGACGCCGGGGACCTCCACGGGCGGTTCGGCTCGGTCGTCATGGCCTTCGGAGCGGTCGGCGAGTTCGGCCCGATCATCGCGATGGCGCTGCTGCTCAGCGGGCGGGGCGCCGCCGAGTCCACCGTCCTCCTCGCCGCCTTCGCCGCGCTCACGGCGGCGGCCGTCCTCTGGGCGCTGCGGCCCCGCCCGCCGTGGTTCTCGAAGGTCATCGCCAGGACCCTGCACAGCAGCGGCCAGTTCGCGGTCCGCTTCGTCTTCCTGCTGCTCGCCCTGATGCTCGGGGCGTCGACGGCCCTCGGGCTCGACGTGCTCCTCGGCGCCTTCGCGGCCGGCCTCGTCACCCGGCTCGTGCTGACCGGGGCCGCGCCCGACACCGGGCCGCAGATCCTGGAGAAGGTCGAGGCCGTCGGCTTCGGCTTCCTCGTCCCGGTCTTCTTCGTCGTCACCGGGGTCGAGTTCGACCTCGACTCGCTCCTCGGCGGGGGCGGGACCCTGCTCCTGCTGCCGGTCTTCCTGGTGCTCTTCCTGGTGGTGCGCGGCGGGCCGATCGGGTTCCTCGCCCCGCGCGACCTCGGCCGCGAGGACCGACGCGGTCTCGTCCTGTACGGCTCCACGGCGCTGCCGCTCGTCGTCGCCATCACCACCATCGGCGTGGACGACAAGGAGATGACGGCCGGCGAGGCGGCGGCGCTCGTCGGGGCCGCCATGCTCTCCGTACTCCTCTTCCCGCTGCTCGCGATGAAGCTGCGGGCGCGGTCGGGGCGGGGGAAGGGTCCGGGGGAGGCGGAGCGGCCCTCGGAGTCGGTCAGCGGCTCGGAGACGTGGTGACCGGGGTCTCGACCAGCGGGGAGAGGTAGCGCAGGAGGGCGGTCTTCAGCTCGGCGACCGTCGCGTCCCGCTCGGGGCCCTCGGGTGCGGCCAGGACGAGCCCCAGACCGCCCTTGAAGATCGCGAAGGTCATGCCGGCGATCCGGGCGCGGTCGGCGGCGGAGAGTCCCGGGGCGTAGTGCCCGATCACCTCCTGCACCGAGGCCAGCAGGTTGGCGTGCAGGGCGTCGTGCTCCTCGGCGATCCGGCCGGGCACCTCGGAGCCGTGCATCAGGGCGAGGAAGACCGGGTTCTCGCAGTTGAACGCGATCAGCGGGTCGACGACGACGTCCAGCATCTCGGGCAGCGGCAGGGCGAGGTTCTCCGGGGTGAACGCCTGGCCGTGGGCCTCCCGCATCTCGTTCAGGAGGCGCTCGCCGAGCTCTATGGCGATGGCCTCCTTGTTCGGGAAGTACTGGTAGAGCGTGCCGGGCGAGACGCTCGCCTCCCGGGCGATCGCGTTGGTGCTGGTCGCCGTGTAGCCGGACGCGCAGAAGACCCTCGCGGCGGCCTGGAGCAGCTGCGCGATGCGGCGTTCGCCACGGGCCTGGCGGCGGCGCGGCTTCGGTTCTTCGGACACGTCTCCGGACATGGCTGTCCCCAGCTCTCCTCGGCACGTTTGACAAACGCGAGAGGTCGCTCGCATTCTTGGGAAACGCGAGTGATCACTCGTGTTTGCCAGTCTATGGCAATGGGCGGCCCCTGCGACCTGCCGGGAAGCGCGTGCAGGGGCCACGGTGAAGGGGACACCGCGTCATGTCCGAAGTCAAGAAATCGGCGTCCGGGGGCGGGCGCGGCGGCGGATGGACGCGGTTCGTCACCGCCCGGCCGCGCCTCACCCTCCTGGTGGCCCTCGTGCTCACCGCCCTCGCCGTCCTCGCGGGCGGTGGCGTCGCCGACCGCATGGGCAGCGGCGGCTGGGAGGACCCGGCCGCCGAGTCCACGTACGCCACCAAGGCCCTGGAACGGCAGTTCCCCGGCTCCCAGCCGAACGTGCTCCTCCTCGTGGACGCGGGAGCGGCCGGAGCCACGGGGGCCGGCGGGACCGCCCCCGTCGACACCCCCGCCGTCGTCGCCGAGGCCCGGAGGCTCGCCGAGCGGCTCGACGCCGAACCGGGCGTCGAGGGCGTCGGCTCCTACTGGTCCACCGGCTCGCCCGCCCTCCGCTCCGAGGACGGCCGCCAGGCCGTGATCGCCGCCCGGATACCGGGCGAGGAGAAGGACGCCGCCGCCGTCCTCGACCGGATCGCCCCGACCTACCGGGGCGCCCACGGCCCCGTCGAGGTCTCCCTCGGCGGCGGACTCGCCGTCCGCCACGAGATGCAGACCGTCATCCAGGAGGACCTGCTGCGGGCCGAGCTCATCGCCCTGCCCGTCACCCTCGTCCTGCTCGTCATGGTCTTCGGCAGCGCCGTCGCCGCCCTCCTGCCGCTCGGCGTCGGCATCGTCGCCATCCTCGGCACCAACGCCGTCCTGCGCGGCATCACCGAGTTCACCGACGTCTCCGTCTTCGCGCAGAACCTGACGACCGCCCTCGGGCTCGGACTCGCCATCGACTACGCCCTGTTCGTCGTCCGCCGCTACCGCGAGGAGCTCGCCGCCGGTGCCGACACGTACACCGCCGTCCGCACCACCCTGCGCACGGCCGGGCGGACCGTGCTCTTCTCCGCCCTGACCGTCGCCGTCTCGCTGGCCGCGATGCTGGTCTTCCCGCAGTACTTCCTGCGCTCCTTCGCGTACGCCGGGATCGCCGTCGTCCTGCTCGCCGCCACCGCCGCCCTCACCCTGCTCCCCGCCGCCCTCGTGCTGCTCGGCGACCGGGTCAACGCCCTCGACCTGCGGCGCCTCCTCCGGCGCGGCCGGACGCCGAAGGAGACCGGCGCGGGCCGGGACGCCGGCGACGGCGCGGGCTGGGGGCGGGCCGCCGCCCTGGTGATGCGCCGCGCGCCCGTCTTCGCCGTCGTCACCACCGCCGGGCTCGTCCTGCTCGGACTGCCGTTCCTGGGAGTGAGGTTCGGCACCGCCGACGACCGCCAGCTCCCCGTCACCGCCTCCTCCCGGATCGTCCAGGACGAGCTGCGGGACGGCTTCCCCGGCAACCCGGGCGGCGGCATCACCGTCCTCGCCGAAGGGACCGCGACCCCCGCGCAGTACGCCGACTACCGCGAGCGGATCTCCGCCCTCGACGGCGTCGCCCGCGCCGAGGGACCCGTCACCGAGGGCGGCGGCGCCGCCTACTTCACCGTGGTGCCCGACGGCGAGACCGTCGGCGCCGACGCCCAGCGGGTCGTCGGGGAACTGCGCACGGCCGAGGCGCCGTTCGCCACCTCCGTCACCGGACCGGCCGCCGTCCTCGTCGACTCCAAGGACGCCATAGCCGAGCGGCTGCCCTGGGCGGCCGGGATCATCGTCCTCGTCACCCTGCTCCTCGTCTTCCTGCTCACCGGCAGCGTCGTCGTCCCCGTCCAGGCCGTCCTCCTCAACGCCCTCAGCCTCACGGCGATGTTCGGCGCCGTCGTCTGGGTCTTCCAGGAGGGGCACCTCGCCGGCTTCCTCGGCTTCACCTCCACCGGCGACATCGAGACCACCCTGCCCGTCCTCATGTTCTGCGTGGCCTTCGGACTCTCCATGGACTACGGGGTGTTCCTGCTCTCCCGCATCAAGGAGGAGTACGACGCCACCGGCGACCACGAGCGCTCCGTCCGCTTCGGACTGCGCCACACCGGCGGCCTGATCACCGCCGCCGCCGTGATCCTCGCCGTCGTCATGGTCGCCATCGGCACCTCCCGCGTCACCAACACGAAGATGCTCGGACTCGGCGTCGCCCTCGCCGTCCTCATGGACGCGATGGTGGTCCGCAGCCTCCTCGTCCCCTCCGTGATGAAGCTGACCGGCCGCCTCACCTGGTGGGCGCCGGGGCCGCTGCGCCGCTTCCACGACCGCTTCGGAATCAGCGAGAACGACACGCACAACCCTTCGCGTACCCCGGATGTCATAGAGGTGTCCGAGGAATGGCGGGAAGCCGCCTCCTCACGTCAATGACATGAAAATCAGGGGGATTTCGTGGCACGTATGCGTGCAGGCCTGGTTCTGGCGACGGCCCTCGTCGCCGGCATCGCACCGGTGGCGCTCGGGGGAGCGGCGGCCACGGCCGCGCCGGCGGTGAACCGGGCGGAGGCCGCCGTGGAACCGGGGACGGTGGTGCAGGACGGGGGACCGGCGAAGGTCTGGGCCGGCGAGGAGGGCCCGGGGACCGTCCGTTTCCGCGCCGACGTGCCGGCCGGGGTGACCGGTCCGGTGACGGCGACGCTCGGGTTCGGCAAGCCGGTCTCGACGTGGCCCGGCGGCGGTGTCACGCCGGACCGGCTCGCGGCAGGGCTCCGCACGACCGCCTCGGTGAACGGGTCCGCCCCGGTGCCCGTGGCCTGGTACCCGGCCCGCGCGGACGAGACGGAGCCGATCGTCGTCGACCTTCCCGCCGTCCAGGCAGGCTCCACCCTGGACTACGCCGTGACGCTCGACCTCTCCTCCTCCCACGACTGGCTGGGCTCGTTCTACCTGTCGGTCCAGCTGAAGGACGCCCGGGGGAACGTGGTCTCGCAGGGCAAGGCCGACGTCGACGTCGTCCTCGGCACCCCCGAGGCGGCCCTCCGCGGCGCCGTCCACGCCCGCGACAAGGACGGCGTCCTGTGGCGGTACGAGGCGACCGGCAGGACCGACGGCAGGCTGACGCCGCGCAAGCGCGTCGGCGGCGGCTGGGGCGCGTACACCGCGATCGTCCCCCTCGGCCGCACCACCGCGGACGGCCGGGGCGACCTGGTGGCCCGCGACAAGGACGGCGTCCTCTGGTACTACCAGGGCTCCGGCGACCCGGACGCCCCCTTCAAGCCCCGCGTGCGCGTCGGCGGCGGCTGGAACGTCTACACCGCCCTCGCGACCAACGGGCACGACCTGGTCGCCCGCGACAGGGACGGCGTCCTGTGGAACTACCTCTCCGACTTCCACGGCAAGTTCCAGCCGCGCGTGCGCGTCGGCGGCGGCTGGAACGTCTACACGCGGATCAGCGGATACGCCGGCGGCCTGGTCGCCCGTGACGCGGCCGGCGTCCTGTGGAAGTACAACCCCCGCACCGTCGCGCCGTCGCCGAGCAAGCCGTTCGACGCGCGGGCGAAGGTCGGCGGCGGCTGGAACGTCTACAACGCGCTCGCCGGCACCGAGGACCTCGGCCGCTGGAACCACCTCGACCTCCTCGCCCGCACCACCGGCGGCGACGTCTACGCCTACCAGGGCAAGACGTCCGGCTTCGGGTACGTCCCGACGACCCGCACCAAGGTCGGCTGGAACTGGAACATCTACGACACCGTGATCTGAGCGATCCGACGAAGATTCCGAGGGGATCCATGAGACACACCACCCGAACGTTCCTGGTCGCGGCGAGCGCCCTGCTCGCCGCTCTGGTCCCCCCGGCCGCCGGAGGGGCGACGGCACTCGCCGCGCCCCTCACGGCGCCCGCCTCCATGCCGCCGTCACCGGCGGCCGCCTCCGCGCAGACCCCCGGCACCGTCGTGCAGCGGGGCGGCACGCTCCACGTCCCCTCCGGCGAAGAGGGGCCCGTCACCACCTACTTCGGGGCGGCGCTGCCCAGCGCCACGACCGGCACCGTGAAGGCCCGGCTGCTCCTGTCCAACCTCGACTGGCCGCCCGAGGGCTCCGACGAACACATCCCCTCCGAGCTGTACCACACACGATGGTCCTGCTCCGTGAACGGCGGCGCGTTCGTCGACTGCCCCTACGGGGGCGAGGGCTTCGTCCTGCCGGAGGCCCAGGCCGCTCCCTTCCTCACCTACGCCGTCCGCGTCGACGCCGACTCGGGGGCGGCGAGCAACCCGCTCCTCTTCGGCTCCTTCGACGTCACCGACACGACGGGCCACCGGATCGCCACGGGCGGGGCCGGGTTCGAGTTCGACCTCGGCACCCCCGAGGCCGAGCACCGCACGGTCCTGCACGCCCGGGACCGGAGCGGAGTGCTCTGGCAGTACGAGGGCACGGGCAAGGCGGCGACGCCCCTCAAGCCCCGTCAGCGGGTCGGCGGCGGCTGGGGCGGCTACACCGCGCTCACCCGGCTCGGCGCGCCGACCGCCGACGGCAAGGGCGACCTCGTGGCCCGCGACACCGACGGCGTCCTCTGGTACTACCGGGGCTCCGGCGACCTCTCCGCCCCCTTCTGGCCGCGCGTGCGGGTCGGCGGCGGCTGGAACGCGTACACCTCCCTCACCGGTACCTCCACCGGGCTCCTCGCCCGCGACCGGGACGGCGTCCTGTGGCACTACCGGAGCCTGTACGGCGCTCCCCCCTCCGCGCCCTTCGCCCCGCGCGTCCGCGTCGGCGGCGGGTGGAACGCGTACACCTCCCTCACCGCCCTCGACGGGACCGTCCTGGCCAGGGACACGGGCGGCGTGCTCTGGGCCTACCACCCGAGCGGCTCCCCCGACCCCGCCGTCCCGCTGCGGCCGCGCGTCCGCGTCGGCGGCGGCTGGAACGTCTACACGGCCCTCGCCGGCACCGGCGACCTGGGCTTCCAGACCTCCCGCGACCTGCTGGCCCGCGACCGGGACGGCGTGCTCTGGGCGTACGAGGGCAACTACTTCGGAGTGCCCAGGACGCCCCGGACGGCGGTCGGCCGGGGCTGGAACATCTACGACACCCTCCTCTGACGGAAGTTCGACGGAAGCCCGGGGGAAACGCCATGAGACAACTGCGCAGAGTCCTCGTCACGGCGGGCCTCGCTCTCGCCCTCACCACCACCGCCCCGGCCGGCGGGGCCGCCACGGCCGCCGCCGCGCCCGAGCCCGGCACCCTCGTCCAGGAGGGCGGCGCGCTCACCGTGCCGGCCGGCGAGGAGGGGCCCGTCACCACCCGGCTCACCGTCACCCTGCCGCCCGGCTTCTCCGGGACGATCCCGGGACAGCGCCTCGCCTTCCAGGCCCTCTCCGGGATCCCGGGGGACCGGCCCGGCCCGCGGATCACCTCGACCTGCGCGGTCGACGGCGGGGCCTTCGCGCCCTGCGCCTGGGACTCGCCCGACCCGGAGACGGTCGACGGCGTCTGGCTGCTGTTCGACCTGCCGGCGGCCCACGTGCCGGCCGGCGCCGCCACCGTCACGTACGACATCACCGTGGACGCCGGCTCGGACCTCGCCCCGCTCGGTCACCTCTGCACCGCCGTCGACCTGCGCGACACGGCCGGCACGGTCGTCGCCGAGGGCGAACTGGCCTTCTCCTTCGTGCAGGGGACCCCGGAGGCCCGGCTCCGGAGCTCGCTGCACGCCCGCGACCGGGACGGCGTCCTCTGGCAGTACGACGCCACCGGCCGCGGCGACACCCCGCTGAAGCCGCGCAAACGGGTCGGCGGCGGGTGGAACGCGTACACCGCCCTCACCAAGCTCGACCGCACGACCGCCGCGGGCGGCGGCGACCTCGTGGCCCGCGACCGGGCCGGTGTGCTCTGGTACTACCGGGGGAGCGGCCGGGAGGGCGCCCCCTTCGAGCCGCGCCGGCGGGTCGGCGGCGGCTGGAACGCGTACACGAGCCTCGTCGGACTGCCCGGCGGCGACCTGTTCGCCCGCGACCGCGACGGCGTCCTCTGGCGCTACCCGGGGACCGGCGCGGCCACGCAGCCGTTCGGACGCCGGGTGCGGGTCGGCGGCGGGTGGAACGCGTACCGGAGCATCGTCGCCTTCGGGGACGGCCTGATCGCCCACACCCCGGACGGCCGGCAGTGGCGCTACGAGAAGGCCGACGACTGGGACCCGGCCGTGCCCTTCGAGCCCCGCCGCCGCGTCGGCGGCGGCTGGAACGTCTACACCGCCCTGGCCGGGGCGGGCCGGACCTTCGAAGATCCGTCCTTGGCGGCCCGGACCGGGGACGGCAGGCTCGTGGTCTACGGCGTGGTGCGGTTCGACGGCAAGAGCGAGCCGTACTACCCCCGGCCCGGCGGCTGGGGCTGGAACATCTACGACCTGCTCGTCTGAGTCCGGAGAAGGCCCCGGCGGGGGCCGGGACCTTCTCCGGGGCGGGCGGGGTCAGTCGCGGCGGGCCCGGTTGCCGGGGCGGCTCGCGACCCAGGCGCGGATCGTGTCCGCGTACCAGTAGGGCTTGCCCGACTCCACCCGGTCCGGTGCCGGGAGAAGCCCGTGTTTCCGGTAGGAGCGGACCGTGTCGGGCTGCACCTTGATGTGCGCCGCGATGTCCTTGTACGACCAGAGCCTTCTGTCCGTCATGCCCGGTACCTCCCTGCGCGCCGCGCAGCGGCGGCGGGGGTGCCGTTCGGGGGCGCTGTGCGGCGGGCGGTTGCGATCAAGCGATCAATCAGCCTCTGCCCCGTGCAACGCCCCCTCCCGACCGGAGGAGAGCGGCTGTCGAACGTCTGTGACGCAAAGCCCGCGTAAGGAAGACATATGTGACGGCGGAGGGACCCGTGTGACGGAAGCGGCACACACGCCCATCGGTGTGTCCGCGTGCGTCACACCTGGTCAGAGCGGTATGCGCCGGGCCGGGCGCCGGGTCCGCGTCGTACGGTCCGCCGTCATACGCCGCAGGAGCGGAGGAAGCGCCGGGTCCGCAGCGCGATCGGGTACGGCACGTCCGGCTCGCACGGGTACATGTCCTGCTCGACGATCGCGAACAGGTCCACGTCCAGCGCCGACGCGGCCGCGAGCACCGGTTCGAGCGCGGGCACCCCGGACGGCGGTTCGCACATCACGCCCCGCGCCACCGCCGGCCCGAACGGCACCCCCTCGGCCACCACCCCGGCCAGCACCTCCGGGTCGACCTGCTTGAGGTGGAGGTAGCCGATCCGCTCCCCGTACGTCTCGATCAGCTTGACGCTGTCCCCGCCGGCGTAGGCGTAGTGCCCGGTGTCCAGGCAGAGCGCGACCGCGTCCGGGTCGGTGGCGTCGAGGAACCGCGTCACGCTCTCCTCGCCGTCGATGTGGGTGTCGGCGTGCGGATGGACCACGATCCGCAGCCCGTACCGCTCGCGCACCTCCCGCCCCAGACGCTCCGTCAGCCGGGTCAGGTCCCGCCACTGCCCGCCGGTGAGCACCGGCTCCTCCAGGACCTCGCCGGTCCTGTCGTCCCGCCAGAACGACGGGATGACCACCAGATGGCCCGCGCCCACGGCCTGCGCGAGGGCGGCGTTCTCCGCGACGTGCGCCCAGGTCCGGTCCCAGACGTCCGGGCCGTGGTGCAGCCCGGTGAAGACGGTCCCCGCCGAGACCCGCAGCCCGCGCCGCGCGGTCTCCTCGGCGAGGACGGCCGGATCGGTGGGCAGATAGCCGTACGGACCCAGCTCGATCCACGTGTAGCCGGCGCCCGACACCTCGTCGAGGAACCGCTGCCACGGCACCTGCCGGGGATCGTCGGGGAACCAGACCCCCCACGAGTCGGGGGCCGATCCGATGCGGATCCGGGACGGTGGCGACGGCTGCGGCGACGGCTTCGTCATGCCTGCCACCTTGGGGGCGCCCCGAGAGCACCGTCAAGCGGTACGGTCCGGTCGTCCGAATGTCCGGACATATCGTTGACACGCCTCCCGGCGGACGGTTAGACCTGGATGCGAGCCGACGGCGGCCCGACCGAGAGGTGGCGCGTGGAGACGGAGCCGTACGACCTGATCGCCATGGGACGCCTCGGCGTGGACCTCTACCCGCTCCAGACCGGCGTCGGACTCGACCGGGTCGAGACCTTCCGCAAGTTCCTCGGCGGCTCCGCGGCCAACGTCGCCGTCGCCGCCGCCCGCCTCGGCCGCCGCACCGCGCTCGTCTCCCGCACCGGCGCCGACCCCTTCGGCACCTATCTGCGCCGCGAGCTCAAGGGCTTCGACGTGGACGACCGCTGGGTCACCGAGGTCCCCGAGCACCCCACCCCCGTCACCTTCTGCGCCCTCTTCCCGCCCGACGACTTCCCGCTGTACTTCTACCGCCGCCCCCGCGCCCCCGACCTGGAGATCCGGCCGCACGAGCTGGACCCCGACGCGATCCGCGCCGCCCGCGTCTTCTGGGCGACCGGCACCGGCCTGTGCGCCGAACCCAGCCGCACCGCGACCCTGGAGGCGCTGCGGGCCAGGTCCGGCCGGGGGACGACGGTCCTCGACCTGGACTGGCGGCCGATGTTCTGGACGGACCCGGCGGCGGCCCGCCCGTACTACGCCGAGGCGCTGCGGCACGCGACCGTCGCCGTCGGCAACCTCGACGAGTGCGAGGTCGCCACCGGCGAACGGGAGCCGGAGGCCGCCGCCCGCGCCCTCCTCTCCACCGGCACGGTCCGGCTCGCCGTCGTCAAGCGGGGCCCCGCGGGCGTCCTCGCGCTCGCCGCCGACGGGACCCGCGCCGAGGTGCCGCCGCTGCCGGTCGAGGTCGTCAACGGGCTCGGCGCGGGCGACGCCTTCGGCGGGGCGCTCGTCCACGGGCTGCTCGCCGGCCACGACCTCGGCACGGTCCTGCGCCACGCGAACGCCGCCGGCGCGATCGTCGCGGGCCGCCTCGCCTGCTCCTCCGCGATGCCGACCGAGGACGAGATCGCCGAAGCCCTCGCGGCGGGCACGGGAACGCTCCCGCGAAAGGGGTAGGAAACGGTCATGGAAACGCGCCTCCACCTCCCCGCCGGGACCGCCGCCCACGGCCCGTACGCCGTCGACATCGACCCCGGGCGGGCCGGATGGGCGTACTCCGCGCTGCGGGTCCTCGTCCTCGGACCGGGGGAGATCCACTCCTTCGAGAGCGGGGATTCCGAATGGGCCGTGCTTCCCCTCTCCGGTGCCTGTAGCGTGCGCGTCGACGGCGAGACCATCGAACTCCTGGGCCGCGCGAGCGTGTTCGACGGGGTGAGCGACTTCGCCTACGTGCCCCGCGACGCCCACGCCCAGATCGCCTCCGGCGCGGGAGGCCGCTTCGCTTTGGCAGGAGCGAAGTGCGAGCGACGACTCCCCGCCCGCTACGGCCCCGCGCCGGAGGTTCCCGTCGAGACCCGGGGCAGCGGCAACCGCGCCCGCCGGGTGCGGAACTTCGCCTCGGCGGACGCCTTCGCCTGCGACCGGCTCATCGCCGTCGAGGTCGTCACGCCCGGCGGGAACTGGTCCTCCTACCCGCCGCACAAGCACGACGAGCACCGCCCGGGCACCGAGTCCGTCCTGGAGGAGATCTACTACTACGAGGTCGACGGCCCGGACGGCCTCGCCTACCAGCGGATCTCGCCCTCCCGGCCCGGCGGCGCCGAGCTCCTCGCCGAGGTCCGCGGCGGCGACGCGGTCCTCGTCCCCGACGGCTGGCACGGTCCCTCCATCGCCCAGCCGGGGCACGACCTCTACTACCTCAACGTCATGGCGGGCCCCGGCCCCGAACGGGAGTGGAAGATCCGCTTCCACCCCGACCACACGGAGGGATACGCATGAGGCTCACCGTCGCGCAGGCCCTCGTCCGCTTCCTCGCCGCCCAGTACACCGAGCGCGACGGCGAACGGCACCGGCTGATCGCCGCCACCTGGGGCATCTTCGGCCACGGGAACGTCGCCGGGATCGGCCAGGCACTGGTCGAAGAGGACCACATGCCCTTCCACCAGGGCCGCAACGAACAGGCCATGGTGCACGCCGCCGTCGGCCACGCCCGCCGGACGAACCGGCTCTCCGCACACGCCGTCACCACCTCCATCGGCCCCGGCGCCACCAACCTCGTCACCGGCGCCGCCCTCGCCACCGTCAACCACCTCCCCGTCCTGCTCCTCCCCGGCGACACCTTCGCCACCCGCCCCGCCGACCCCGTCCTCCAGCAGCTCCAACTCCCGTACGCGGGCGACGTCTCCGTCAACGACTGCCTCCGCCCCGTCTCCCGCTACTTCGACCGGGTCACCCGCCCCGAGGCCCTGGTCCCGGCCGCCCTCGCCGCCGTCCGGGTCCTCGCCGACCCCGCAGAGACCGGCGCCGTGACCCTCGCCCTGCCCCAGGACGTCCAGGCGGAGGCGTACGACTGGCCGGAGCAGTTCTTCGCCGAGCGGGTCTGGCGGGTCCGCCGCCCCTCCCCGGACGAGGACGAGCTGGACGCGGCGGCCACGGCGATCGCCCGCGCCGCCCGCCCGCTGATCGTCGCCGGCGGCGGCGTCCGCCACAGCGCGGCCGAGGAGGCGCTCTCCGACCTCGCCGCCCGGACCGGCATCCCCGTCGCCTCCACCCAGGCCGGCAAGGGCTCACTGCCGCACGACCACCCCCAGGACGTCGGCGGCATCGGCCACACCGGCACCGCCGCCGCCGACCACCTGGCCCGCACCGCCGACCTCGTCCTCGGCGTCGGCACCCGCTGGACCGACTTCACCACCGCCTCCGGCACCCTCTTCGGCCACCCCGACGTACGGTTCGTCAACCTCAACATCGCCGCCTTCGACTCCCACAAGATGGCGGCGCTCCCGCTCGTCGCCGACGCCCGCGAGGGCCTCGAACAGCTCCACGCGCTCCTGGAGCAGCACCACGTCACCGAGGACTACGTCCACGAGTACGCCGAGGAGAAGCTCCGCTGGGAGGCCCGCGTCGACGCCGCGTACGCCGTCCCCGACGAGGACGCCCGCCCCACCCAGACCCAGGTCCTCGGCGTACTCGACACTTTGGTCGACGCGAGCGACATTCTGATCAACGCCGCAGGCTCGCTCCCCGGCGACCTCCACAAGCTGTGGCGGACCCGCTCCCCGGAGCAGTACCACGTCGAATACGGCTACTCCTGCATGGGCTACGAGATCCCCGCCGCCGTCGGCGCCCTCCTCGCCGCGCCCGGCCGGCCCGTCTGGGCGCTCGTCGGAGACGGGACGTACCTGATGAATCCCACCGAGATCGTCACCGCCGTGCAGGAACGCCTCCCGCTGAAACTGGTCATCCTCCAGAACCACGGGTACGCCTCCATCGGAGGCCTCTCCGAGGCCGTCGGCGCCGAGCGGTACGGCACCGACTACCGCCTGCGAGCCGACGACGGGAGCTTCACGGGCCCCCCGCTCCCCCTCGACCTCGGAGCCAACGCGGCCTCCCTCGGGATGCGCGTACTGTGCCCCCGCACCATCCGTGACCTGCGGGAAGCCCTCGCGGACGCCCGGGCGGCCACGGATCCCACATGTGTCTACGTCGAGACCGAAACGGCAGACAGTGTGTCGGGCCCGCCTCCGGCCCAGGCGTGGTGGGATGTGCCCGTGGCCGAGATCTCGACCCGCCCGTCGGCGGTCAAGGCCCGCGAGGAGTACGACCGGCACGTCACCGCCCGACGCCGCCATCTCTGAAGGCTCTGAAGGAGTAACTCGTCATGACGAAGAGCGTCCACCACTGGATCGGTGGCAAGACCGTCGAGGGCACGTCGGGCAACTGGGGCCCGGTCACCGACCCGGCCACCGGAGCCGTCACCACGCAGGTCGCCCTCGCCTCGGTGGAGGAGGTCGACGCGGCCGTCGCCGCCGCGAAGGACGCCTTCGCCACCTGGGGCGCCTCCTCGCTCGCCCAGCGCACCACGATCCTCTTCAAGTTCCGCGCGCTGCTCGACGCCAACCGCGACGCGATCGCCGAGCTGATCGTCGCCGAGCACGGCAAGGTCCACTCCGACGCCCTCGGCGAGGTCGCCCGCGGCCTGGAGATCGTCGACCTGGCCTGCGGCATCACCACCCAGCTCAAGGGCGAGCTCTCCACCCAGGTGTCGAACCGCGTGGACGTGGCGTCCATCCGCCAGCCCGTCGGCGTCGTCGCCGGCATCACGCCCTTCAACTTCCCGGCCATGGTCCCGATGTGGATGTTCCCGATCGCCATCGCGACCGGCAACACCTTCATCCTCAAGCCCAGCGAGAAGGACCCCTCGCCGTCCCTGAAGCTCGCCGAGCTGCTCGCCGAGGCGGGCCTGCCGGACGGCGTCTTCAACGTCGTCCACGGCGACAAGGTGGCCGTCGACCGCCTCCTGGAGCACCCGGACGTCTCCGCGATCTCCTTCGTCGGCTCGACCCCGATCGCCCGCTACATCCACACCACCGCCTCCGCCAACGGCAAGCGCGTCCAGGCGCTCGGCGGCGCCAAGAACCACATGCTGGTCCTCCCCGACGCCGACCTCGACGCCGCCGCCGACGCGGCCGTCTCCGCGGCCTACGGCTCCGCCGGCGAGCGCTGCATGGCGATCTCCGCGGTCGTCGCCGTCGGCTCCATCGGCGACGAGCTCGTCGAGAAGATCCGCGAGCGCGCCGAGAAGATCAAGATCGGCCCCGGCACCGACCCCACCTCCGAGATGGGCCCGCTCATCACGGCCGTCCACCGCGACAAGGTCGCCTCGTACGTGAAGGGCGCGGCGGACGAGGGCTGCGAGGTCGTCCTCGACGGCACCGGCTACACCGTCGAGGGCCACGAGAACGGCCACTGGATCGGCCTCTCCCTCCTGGACCACGTGCCGACCACGGCCAAGGCCTACCAGGACGAGATCTTCGGCCCGGTCCTGTGCGTGCTGCGCGCCGAGACGTACGAGGAGGGCCTCGCCCTCATCAACGCCTCGCCGTTCGGCAACGGCACCGCGATCTTCACCCGCGACGGCGGCGCCGCCCGCCGCTTCCAGCTGGAGGTCCAGGCCGGCATGGTCGGCGTGAACGTGCCGATCCCGGTGCCGGTGGGCTACCACTCCTTCGGCGGCTGGAAGGACTCGCTCTTCGGCGACCACCACATCTACGGCAACGACGGCGTGCACTTCTACACCCGCGGCAAGGTCGTCACCACCCGCTGGCCGGACCCGTCCGAGGCCCCCGCGGGCGTCGACCTGGGCTTCCCCCGCAACCACTGATCCACGGACGACCGACGGTCCCCGGGGTGCCGGACAGCACGCCCCGGGGGCCGTTCCCGTGTCCGCGTACAGCGGGCGCGGTACGCGGACACGGCCGCGTACGACCTGAGAAGGCCGCCGATCTCCCTCCGTGGACAGCCGTGTTCCGCGGCGGTGGCGCCTAGGCTCGACGCCATGCGACTCCGACTTCCCCGGTGGGCCGCGGTCACCGCCGTCCTCGCCGTCCTCGCCGGCGCCGGCACCTGGACCGCCGTCGCCACGGACGAGGCGCCTCCCGTGCGGCGCGCGGACCGGACCCTCGACATCGACGGGGTGCGCATCGACACCTCGTACTTCACCGACGGTTCCACCGGCCGGCGCCCCGCCGTCCTCCTCGGCCACGGCTTCGGCGGCTCCAAGGACGACGTCCGCGCCCAGGCCGAGGGCCTCGCCCGCGACGGCTACGCCGTGCTCACCTGGTCCGCCCGCGGCTTCGGCGCCTCCACCGGCGAGATCGGCCTCAACGACCCCGGCCACGAGGTCGCGGACGTCCGGAAGCTGATCGACTGGCTCGCGGCCCGTCCCGAGGTCCTCCTCGACAAGCCGGGCGACCCGCGCGTCGGCGTCACCGGCGCCTCCTACGGCGGCGCGATCTCCCTGCTCGCCGCCGGCCACGACCCGCGCGTCGACGCGATCGCCCCCCAGATCACCTACTGGAACCTCGCCGACGCCCTCTTCCCGAACGGCGTCTTCAAGAAGCTGTGGGCCGGGATCTTCTTCTCCACGGGCGAGTCGCCCGAGGCCGGCCGACCCACCGGCCAGGACGCCGGCCGGGCCACCGGGGACCGGCCGGCGGGACGCCCCGGAGCCGCTCCGGCCGGCTCCTGCGGCCGGTTCACCGCCGAACTCTGCTCCCTCTACCAGCGCGTCGCCGTCTCCGGGAAGCCCGACCCCGCGGCCCGCGCCCTCCTCGAAGCCCGCAGCCCCTCGGCCGTCGGCTCCCGGATCAAGGTCCCCGCGCTCCTCGTCCAGGGCCAGTCCGACTCGCTCTTCACCCTCGCCCAGTCCGACGCCACGGCCCGCGCCCTCACGGCCAACGGCGCCCCCGTCGCCGTCGACTGGATCGCCGGCGGCCACGACGGCGGCGACCGCGAGACCGAGCGCGTCGAGCACCGGATCACCACCTGGTTCGACCGCTGGCTGAAGCGCGACGCCTCCGTCGACACCGGCCCCGCCTTCCGCGTCAGCCGCACCGGCGGCGTCGACTCCACCGACGGGCAGGCCACCCTCCGCGCCGCGACCGCCGACCGCTACCCGGGCCTCACCGCCGGCACCACGCGCCTCGCCCTCGGCGGACCGCCGCAGACCTTCACCAACCCGCCGGGCGCCGCACCGCCCGCCGTGTCGGCCGTCCCCGGCCTCGGCGGCGGACTCTCCGGACTCTCCTCCCTCGGCGTCGGCCTCTCCCTCGACTTCCCCGGCCAGCACGCCCGCTTCGACGCCGCGCCGCAGACCGCGCCCCTGCGGATCACCGGCACGCCGACCGTCCGCGTCAAGGTCACCTCCACCGCCGCCGACGGCTCCGCCGTCCTCTTCGCCAAGGCGTACGACGTGGGGCCCGACGGACGGCAGCAGGTGCTGCCCGCCCAGCTCGTCACCCCCGTCCGCGTCGACGGCGCCAAGGCCGGGAAGAGCCTCACGCTGACCCTGCCCGCGATCGACCACGAGGTGGAGGCCGGGCACCGGCTGCGGCTCGTCGTCGCCGCCACCGACCTCGGCTACGCCTCCCCGGCCGTCCCAGCCGGCTACACCGTCGCCGTCGAGGGCCCGCTCACCGTCCCCACCGCGCCCGGTCTCGCCACCCAGGCCGCCGCCCTGCCCCGGTGGGTGTGGGGCCTGCCGCTCCTCGGCCTCGCCGGCGCCGCCGCCCTCCTGCTCACCGCCCGCCGCAAGGCGGCCGCCCCCGCACCCGATCCGGAACTCGCCGCCGTGCCCCTCCAGATCACCGGCCTGTCGAAGAAGTACAAGGGCGGGGATCGGTACAGCGTCCGGGACCTGTCCTTCCGCGTCGAGCAGGGCCAGGTCCTCGGCCTCCTCGGGCCGAACGGCGCCGGAAAGACCACCACCCTGCGCATGCTGATGGGCCTCACCACCCCCGACGAGGGCGAGATCCGGGTCTTCGGCCAGGCCATCAGGCCGGGCGCCCCGGTCCTCTCCCGCGTCGGCGCCTTCGTCGAGGGCGCGGGCTTCCTGCCGCACCTGTCGGGCCGGGAGAACCTGGACCTGTACTGGAAGGCCACCGGCCGCCCCGCCGAGGACGCCCACGTCGACGAGGCCCTGCGGATCGCGAACCTGGGCGGCGCCCTCGAACGCGCCGTCCGCACCTACTCGCAGGGCATGCGCCAGCGCCTCGCCCTCGCCCAGGCCATGCTCGGCCTGCCCGACCTGCTCATCCTCGACGAACCGACCAACGGGCTCGACCCGCCGCAGATCCGCGAGATGCGCGAGGTGATGATCCGGTACGCGGCCGGGGGCCGTACCGTCATCGTCTCCAGCCACCTCCTCGCCGAGGTCGAGCAGTCCTGCACCCATCTGGTCGTCATGGACCGGGGCCGACTGGTGCAGGCCGGACCGGTCGCCGAGATCACCGGCTCCGGCGACACCCTCCTCGTGAGCCTGGCCGAGGAGATCGACGACGCCCTCGTCGCGAAGATCGACGCCCTCACCGGCATCGGCGCGGCGACCCGCACCGACGGAGGGCTCCTGGTCCGCCTCGACGGCACCGACCCGACCGCCCTCATCGGCGAACTCGTCCGCCTGGACGTGCCGCTGACCGGCGTCGGCCCCCACCGGCGTCTGGAAGACGCGTTCCTGACCCTGATCGGAGGAGCCGCGTGACCGCCCCGGCCACCCCGCCCGCCCCGGCCGCTCCGGCCACCCCGCCCGGCTCGTCCGCCTCGTCGACGAGCGCCCCCGGCTACCGGCCCGGGCGCACCCTGCCCCTGCGCGTCGAGGCCCTCCGCCAGTGGAAGCGCCGCCGCACCCTGGTCATGGGCGGCGTCCTCGTCGCCCTGCCGTTCGTGCTGATCGCGGCCTTCGCGATCGGCGGCTCCGGGGGTGGCGGCCGCGACGACCGCATCACCCTGATGGACACGGCGACGGCCTCCGGCGCCAACTTCGCCGCGACCTGCCTCTTCGTCTCCGCCGGTTTCCTCCTCGTCATTCCGGTGGCCCTGTTCTGCGGGGACACGGTCGCCTCCGAGGCGAGCTGGTCCTCCCTGCGGTACCTGCTCGCCGCGCCCGTCCCGCGCTCCCGGCTCCTCGCCTCCAAGCTGACGGTCGCCCTCGGCTACAGCGCGGCCGCGATGGTCCTCCTCCCGCTCGTGGCTCTGGTCGCGGGCACGGTCGCCTACGGCTGGGGGCCGCTCCGGCTGCCCACCGGCGGCTCGGTCCCCGCCGGGGATGCCCTGCTGCGGATCGGTATCGCCGTCGTCTTCGTCTTCGCCTCCCAACTGGTCACCGCCGGCCTCGCCTTCTGGCTGTCCACCCGCACGGACGCCCCGCTCGGCGCGGTGGGCGGCGCCGTCGGCCTGACCATCGTCGGCAACGTCCTGGACGCCGTCACCGCGCTCGGCGACTGGCGCGACTACCTGCCCGCGCACTGGCAGTTCGCCTGGATCGACGCGCTCCAGCCCCAGCTGGAGTGGGGCGGCATGGTGAAGGGCACGGCGATCTCCGTGACGTACGCCCTGGTCCTCTTCGCACTCGCCTTCCGCGGCTTCGCCCGCAAGGACATCGTCTCCTAGCGCCTACACCCACCCCCTTCGAGCCGCTTCCGCGCCCGCCCGGAAGCGGCTCGTCGTGCCGAGGGCGGCCATCAGCTCGCCCACCCTGCGGCTGTACGTCCGCGCGGACATGCCGAGCCGGGCGGCCGCCGTCTCGTCCGTGACCCCCGACAGGAGGGCGTCGAGCACCGGGCGCAACTGGGCGGGCGGTTCGCACGGCGGCGGTGGCGAGGGCGGTGGGGGTGCCGCCGCGCAGCTCAGCTCCTCGGCCGCCGCCCAGGAGGCGTGGTGCGTCCGGACGAGGGTCTGCACCACGACCGGGTCCCGGATCAGCAGCAGCCCGTTGTACAGCAGCTCCAGGTCGAGCGGGACCGCGGCCACCGTCCGGTCGACGACGATCATCTTGAACGGGATGGCCTCCGCCAGGCGGGCCCGGCCGGGGAACCGGAGCCCTCCTTCGAGCCGGGGCAGGGCGTGCCTCGGGACGATCCGTCTGACCTCCTCGGCCCGCTCCACCGCGGCCCGCATGCACGCTCCCGCCAGCTCCAGGAACGGCTCGGGGATCGCGAAGCCCGCGGACGCGACCGGGTCGTCGAAGGTCAGCAGCTCGTGCCGGGTGGAGGCGGCCAGCCCGGCGAGTGCGGCACTGATCCGCCGCGCACCCCGGACCGGCCGCCCGGCGGGCCGCTGTCCCTCGGTCACGGCCCGGTTCATCGCCGAACGGGCGAGCATCACGGAGCCCGCGCTCTCTGCCACCGCTGACCACCCCCGCCCGATCGATGTCCACTCCATGTACGCATGTGACTGCACACGGTGACAACCCCTGTTGAAAAGGATGGCGAATCCATGCCACGCCGCTTCACCCGCGTCGCCGTTGCCGCATCGAGATCCATCCGCAACTCCTTCGACGGCTCCGCGCGGGCCTCCCGTTCGTCACATTCACAAGTGCCGGACGACGAGGGGGAGATGAGATGGAACACCGGAACGGACGACAGGGCGAACACCAGAACGGACGACAGGACGAACACCGGAACGGACGACAGGGCGAACGGCAGCGCGAGGACAGGGGGCCGCGCCGCGGGACCCGGTTCCCCGCCGTGGTCGCGGCCCTGCTCGCGGCCGGACTCGCCGTCGGCGGCTGCAGCGCGGGCGGCACCGACAGGACCGGCGCCCGGGACCTCAAGGAAGGCGGCACGGTCCCCGACGGCGGGCGCGCCGGGACCGCCGCGCCCCGGGAGGGCGAGCAGCGCTCCCCGACGCCCGCCCCCGACTACCTGTCCACCTTCGCCCTGGACGTGGACACCGCCTCGTACGGCTACGCCCGCCGCACCCTCGCCGAGGGGCGGCTGCCCGACCCCGCGACCGTGCGCCCCGAGGAGTTCGTCAACAGCTTCCGGCCCGACTACCCGCGCCCGAAGGACAACGGCTTCAGCGTGACCCTCGACGGGGCCCGCACCGGCGCCGACGGCTGGTCCCTGCTCCGGGTCGGCCTCGCCACCCGGGGCGCGGACCGGAACGCCGAACGCCCGCCCGCCGCCCTCACCTTCGTCGTCGACGTCTCCGGCTCGATGGACGAGCCGGGCCGGCTCGACCTGGTCAAGGAGTCCCTCGGGCTGCTCGCCGACCAGCTGCGCGACGACGACTCGATCGCGCTCGTCACCTTCAGCGACGAGGCCGAGACCCGGCTGCCCATGACCCGCGTCGGAGGCGCCCGCGACCGGATCCACGAGGTCGTCGGCTCGCTCGCGACGAGCTCCTCCACCAATGTGGGGGCGGGCGTCCGCACCGGCTACGACGTCGCCGTCGAGGGCCACCGCAAGGGCGCCACCAACCGGGTGGTGCTGCTCTCCGACGCGCTCGCCAACACCGGTGACACCGAGGCCGATCCGATCCTCGCGCGCATCGAGGAGGAGCGCCGGGAGTACGGCATCACGCTCTTCGGCGTCGGCGTCGGCAGCGAGTACGGCGACGCGTTCATGGAACGGCTCGCCGACAAGGGCGACGGGCAGACCACGTACGTCTCCACCCCGGCGCAGGCCCGGAAGGTCTTCGTCGACCAACTGCCCTCCCATGTCGAGCTGCGCGCCCGGGACGCCAAGGCGCAGGTCACCTTCGACCGGCGGACCGTCGAGAGGTTCCGGCTCATCGGGTACGAGAACAGGGCGGTCGCCGACGACGACTTCCGGAACGACCGGGTGGACGGCGGCGAGATCGGGGCCGGTCACACGGTCACCGCGCTCTACGCGGTCAAGACCCGCCCCGGGGCCACGGGTCCCCTCGCCACCGCGACGGTCCGCTGGCTCGACCCGGCGACCCGGGCCCCGCACGAGCGGTCCGGCACCCTCGGGGCGACCGCGCTGACCGGGGACGTCTGGGGCGACGGCCACGACAGCCTGCAACTGACGGCGATCGCCGCGTACTTCGCGGACGCCCTGCGCCGCGGCGACCTGCCGGGCGCCCCCGGCCTCCCGGCCCTCGCGAAGCACGCCGGGGCGATCGCCGACCGGTCCGGTTCGGCGGTGGTCACCGAACTGGCCGACGCCATCCGGAAGGCCTCCGGCCTGCTCGGTCCCGGTCAGGAAGAAGGCCCTTCGCGGGAAGGCGAGTTGAAGTCCGGGGACCCCTACAGCTGACGTGCGCGGCGGGCGGCGGGACAGAATGGCCGCATGGCCACCCTGCTGCTCGCCCTCGCCGTCGGAAGCACCGGGCTCTACGCCGGTTTCCTGCTGATCTTCCAGACCGGGATCATGCCCGCGCTCGGCCGTCTGACGGACCCGGAGTTCGTCACGGCGATGCGCCGGATCAACGAGTACGTGCCGAGGGCCGTGTTCCTCACGGTCTTCCTCGGCGTGGTCGCCTTCCCCGCCGCCGCGTTCCTCGTCCCCGCCGACGGCCGGACGGACGCGCAGAAGTGGCTGGTCCTCGCGGGGCTCGTGGCCGCGGTCCTCAACCACGCGGTGACCATCGGCGGGAACGTCCCGCTCAACACGGCCCTCGCGGCGTCGGAGAGGGCCCCGGCGGCCGATCCGGCGGGCGATCCGTCCGCGGTCCGGGCCGCCTTCGAGAAGCGCTGGAACGGTTTCCACCGCGTCCGCACGGCCCTGATCACCCTCGCCTTCGGACTGCTCACCGCCGCCGCGGTGCTCTAGACGAGCCGCGGAGCCCCCGGCAAACCGTACCCGCGTGCCGGTTTCTGGCGTGAACTCGCGGGTGGCGACCCCCTCCGCATCCGCAAGGGCCCTTCGAAAGCGTACCCCCGAGTCCGGAAACAGTCTTTCGGCATACGCAAGATCTGCGCCAGTGACGGAAACCGACTCCTAGATAACCGGACGAACAGGGTGAATCACCCTGATATCCCGGAGTGTGATTCCGTACCCTCCGGTTTCTTATTGACATGACTACGGGGGTCTTTTCTAATCATCGAGAGCCATCCGCGCGCAGGCACCGCACAGACACTGAGGGGGCAAGGTGGACGTCCGGATTCTGGGGGGACTTTCGGTACGTGAGAACGGGGTGTCGATCACCCCGACGGCGGCCGCGCCCCGGCAGTTGCTCGCCCTGC
Organism: Streptomyces sp. NPDC053513; assembly: GCF_044544765.1. Classification (NCBI taxonomy): domain Bacteria; kingdom Bacillati; phylum Actinomycetota; class Actinomycetes; order Kitasatosporales; family Streptomycetaceae; genus Streptomyces; species Streptomyces sp. NPDC053513. The sequence continues at coordinate 314,320 of NZ_JBITXP010000004.1, read as the reverse complement.
TCACGGCCAGCGCCGACCAGGTCGTCCCCGTGACGGTCCTGACCGAGGAGCTCTGGCCGTCCGGCGCGCCCCGCGGCGCCCGCGCCGAACTGCAGGCGCACATAACGGAGCTGCGGACCCTCATCGCGGGCGCCCTGCGCGCCGCCGGCCCGGCGGAACCGCGCCCCGGCTGGTCCGACCGGCGCAGCGCCGATGCGATCCTCGTCTCCCAGCCCGGCGGCTACCGCCTCGACACCGGCGGCGGCCCCAACGACGCCTGGCAGTTCGAGCGCGCGGCCGGCGCCGGCTACCGGGCCATGGAGGCCGGCGACCTGTCCCGGGCCGCCCTCCGCCTCGGCGAGGCACTCGCCCTCTGGCGCGGCGAACCCTACGCGGGCGTGGCCGCGGGGCCCCGCCTCCGCCGGGAGATCGAACGTCTGGAGACGTCCCGGCTCAGCGTCCTCGACCAGTGGCTCGAAGCCCAGCTGGGCCTCGGCCGGCACGCCGAACTCCTCTCCGAACTCACCGGACTCGTCGCCCGCTACCGCACCAACGAGCCCCTCCACGCCCACCTCATGGTCGCCCTGCTGCGCTGCGGCCAGCACGACGAGGCCCTCCTCGTGTACGAGCGGCTGCGCACGGCCCTCAAGAGCGAGAGCGGCATGGAGCCCTCGGCGCGGCTCCGCCGGCTCCAGCGCTCGGTCCTGGCCGTGCGGGACACGGCCGGCCGCCCCGCGTACGGCCCCCGGATCCCCACGCAGTACATCCCCAGCCGGCACGTCCCGGCCCCGTACGTCCCCGCCCAGTACGGCACGGCGCAGTACGGCCCCGCCCGCCCCCGGCTCGTCCCGGCGGGCTCCGTCGGCTGAGCGACGGTGGCGACACGACGGTGGCGACACGACGGTGGTGACACGACGGCGGTGGCATGACGGCGGCGGCATGACGGCGGCGGCGCGGTGCCGCCCGGCGGTGTGACCGCCCGTCAACGGGAATGAAGTGCGGCAACTCACCGTTGACCGACTCCCGAAGCCGAATTATTTTCGGCGAGCAGTACGGGTTTCCTCCCAGGTGCCCGATTTCGCTCGACCACGGGGGCAGGGGCCATGACAGTGCACGGCGCGGACGGAGCCGGTGGTGCCGACGCGCTGCTCACGGTCCTCGAACTGCTCGCCCGGCAGGCCCCGCCCGCCCAGTTCGACACCCTCCTCGACGAGGCCCGGCGGACCGGACTCGCCGGCGAGGAACTCCACCGCCTGGAGCGGGCCGTCGACCTCGCCGGCGCGGTCCACGCCGGACGCGCGCGCGACACCCGCCGCGAGGCCGGACTCGCCGCCCTCACGGACACCGCCCGCGACCTCACCCTCTCCTACGACCTCGACAGCCTGCTGCGCGTCGTCACCCGCCGCACCCGGCGCCTCCTCGGCCTCGACCTCGCCTACGTGACCCTGCGCGGCCCGCACGGCGCCAGCTACGTCCACACCTCCGAAGGCTCCCGCCCCGCGACCGGCCCCGGCGCGCGCCTCACCCCCGGGCTCCGGATCGCCGAGGGGTACGGACTCGGCGGCGCCGTCCAGCTCCACGGCGGCCCCGTCTGGACCGCCGACTACCTCGCCGACGAGCGCTTCGCCCCCTCCGGCTCCCTCGACGCCGGCGTCCACGCCCCCGCCTTCGACGAGGCCGCCGAATCCGCCCTGCGCGCCGAGGGCGTCCACGCCATCGTCGCCGCCCCGCTGCGCAGCGGCGACACCGTCGTCGGTGCCCTCTACGGAGCGGACCGGCGCGTCCGCCACCACACCCCGGAGGAGATCGGACTCCTCGCGGGCCTCGCCGACCTCGCCGCCCTCGCCGTCGAGAAGGCCGGCCTCCTCGACCGCACCCGCGCCGAGGTCTCCGAACTGGAGCGCGACAGCTCCCGGGTGCGCACCAGCCTCGCCCGGATGCGGCACGTCAGCGAGGCCCACGGCCGCATCATGAACCTCGTCCTCGCCGGCGGCGACCTGTGCAACGTGGCCAAGGCCGCCGCCGACGCCCTCGACGCGACCGTGCTGATCCGCGATCCCGGCGGCCGGCCGCTCGCCGCCGCCGGGGACATCCCCGGCCTGGACGAGGAGGCCGTCGCCAAGGCCTCCCTCGACGCCCACGCCCGGCGCCGCCCGGTCCTCACCGACGACGACACCTGGGTCGCGCCCGTCATCGCGGGTTCCGAGGACCTCGGCGGCCTCGTCGTCCGCGCCGCCGGCGGACTCACCGGCGAGGACGAACGCCTCCTCGAACTGGCCGCCCAGTGCGTCGCCTTCCTCCTCCTGATGCGCCGCTCCACCGCCGTCGCCGAAGGTCCCGTCCGCGACGAACTCCTCGACGACCTCATCGCCGACCCGCCGCACGCCCCCCAGCAGATAGCCCAGCGCGCCCGCCGCCTCGGCGTCGACCTGGGCCGGCCGCACGTCCTCGTGCTCGCCCGGCCCGAGGGCGGCGAGCAGGGCCGGGCGGTGGTCTGGGCGTCCTCGTACGCGTACCGCCTCTCCGGCCTCAAGACCGTGCAGGGCGGCTGCATCGTGCTGCTGCTCCCCGGCATCGACGCCTCGGCCGCCGCCAAGGCCGTCGCCGCCGAACTGTCCCCGCTGCTCGGGCATCCCGTCTCCGTCGCCGCCGCGGGACCCGCCCAGAGCCCGGACGGCGTCGGGCGGATACACCAGGAGGCCCACCGCTGCCTGGACGCGATGAGCGCGCTCGGCGGCACCGGCTCGGCCGCCTCCGCTCAGGACCTCGGCTTCCTGGGGCTGCTGCTCTCCGACGACAACGACGTCGACGGCTTCGTCGAGTCGGCGATCGGACCCGTACTGGACTACGACGCCGAGCGGTTCACCGACCTCACCCACACCCTGGAGGCGTACTTCGCCTCCGGCGGCAGCCCCTCGGCCGCGGCCGAGGCGCTCCACGTCCACCCCAACACGGTCTCCCGCCGCCTGGAACGGATCGGCGAACTCCTCGGCCCCGAGTGGCAGAAGCCCGGCCAGGTCCTGGAGGTCCAGCTGGCGCTGCGCCTCCAGCGCACCCGCGAGGTCCTGGCCCGCGGACGCACGACGGCGGACCCGGCCCGTCAGCCGGGCCCGCCGGAGCGCGGTGCGTGACGCGGAGGGGCGGAAGAAGTGCGTGACGCGGAAGAGGCGCGTCATGCGGAAGAGGCGCGTCACGCGGAGGGGCGGAAGAACCGGCCCCCCGGCCCGGCTCAGCTCGCCGAACGCCGTGAGCCGTAGCCCGTGTCGTACGCCGCGTCCCACCCGCCGGCCATGACCGTCACCGCGTGGGCCGCCGACGCCAGCGTGATGTGACGGTGCCAGCCGCGGAACGAACGGCCCACGAAGTCCCGCAGCCCCGCCCCCTCGCCGACCTCCGCGAAGTCCCGCTCCACCCGCCGGCCGAGCTTCGTGATCCGCACCAGCGAACCCACCGGGGAGTTCGTCAGATCGCTGATCCACACCCGGGCCGGGGCCCGACGCGGGTCGTCCCACTCGCCGAGCAGCACCAGCGGACGCATCCGCTCCCCGCCGGGCGTGGGCAGCGCGACCCGGACGGCCGTCGCGAGCGAGGTCCGCGAGGTCCGCGCGCCCGCCACCGTGTCCACCCAGCTCACCGGCCGGCGCAGCCCCTTGAGCGACTCCAGGATCTGGACGGCGGACAGCGGGCCCGCGCCGAAGCCCGGCAGAGAGCGGTCGGCGATCGCGAGCCGCGAGCCCGGGTTGATCCGGGCCACCACCGGCACGCCCGCCCCGGCGAGCCGCGACAGGGCGGCCCGCCCCGCACCGCCCCGGATGTCGAGCAGCACCGGCTTGCGGGTGACGTCGGACCAGCGGGCGGTGTCGAGCGCCGCGGCGACCGCGCACTCCTCCATGGTCTCCTCGCCGGCCTCCTGGGGGACCTCCGCGCGGTCGCGCCGCGTGCGGTCGTTCACCCAGGGGTCCGGCAGGAACAGCCGCCAGTTGACCGGCACGCTCAGCTCATCGCTCGCGAACCACACGCCGAACGCCTGCTGCCCGTGGAAGACCTGCCCGCGCTCCGGGTCGAAGCGCCGGTCCACGCCCACCGAGTGCTCCCCGGCCTTCGGGATCGGCATCGGCCGCACCACCCACGCCTGCGGGCAGCTGTGCCGCTCCAGGTACCGGGCGAGCGCGGCCCGCATGGGCTGCCAGTCCCAGGTGGAGCTGGAGACGAAGTGGTGCAGGCTCTGCTCGGCCGCCGGCCCGCCTATCTGGGCGGCGATGTTGCGGATCGACTTGCGGCCCTGCGCGGTGAGCAGGCCGTGCAGGTACTGCTCGGCCTTCAGGCGCTGGTCGCGGCGCGGGAAGCCGGAGAACAGCGCGGCACACAGCTCGGCGTAGGCGTCCTCGCGCGAGTCGGCCGCGCCGCCGGAGGACCTGACGACGCCCAGGGGCACGGCCGGGGCGACGGCTCCGGTGGCGGCCCTGCGCTTGGTTGCGACGGATGTACTCACGACACTCCTGCCCTCAGGTTGAGCAGCTCCCTCCCGCTGCTCCACCACCCTCGCGCGGGTCGGCTCCCGGGGACGAGGTGTACCCGGCACCCGAATCGGCCGCCGGATGGTGACCCGGCCACCTCTCGCCGTGTCGCCGCAGGTCGGAAGGCCCGTGACGGGGAAGCGTACGGACGCTCCGGAATACCCCGTGGGGGGATCTGACAGACTCGACGGCCCGGCTTTGACCCGTCGCAGGGCGTGGCCGGACCATCGCAGAGCGAGGCTGCACGGGCCGGATCCCGGTTAATGCCCCAGGCCGGGATCCGCGCCCGTGCCCTCGCCTTCACCCGGCGCCGTGGCCGTCCCCCGGCGCCGCGGTCGTGGCCGTGGCCGTCGCCGGCCCCTCGCGGCCGACCGGTGCCCCCGCTCTCGTAACCTTGGGCGCATGGGGCTGCGCAAGGAACTGCCGGTCGTCGCGGTGGTCGCCGCCGGCGGCGCCCTCGGCGCGGCCGCGCGCTACGGCGCCACCCTCGCCCGGCCCACCCCCGCCGGCGCCTTCCCCTGGACGATCCTCACCGTCAACGTCACCGGCTGCCTGCTGCTCGGCGTCCTCATGGTCCTGCTCACCGAGACCACGACCGCCCCGCACCCGCTGCTCCGGCCCTTCCTCGGCACCGGCTTCTGCGGGGGGTTCACCACCTTCTCGACGTACGGCCTCGACACCCAGCGCCTGTTGGACGGAGGCGACCCGGCGCGCGGGCTGCTCTACCTGGGCGGGACCCTGCTCTCCGCCCTCGCCGCCGTGGGGGCGGGCGTCGCCCTCGCCCGGGCGGTCGTACGGAGCCGGGGGAGGCACGCGTGAACTGGCTGCTCGTCGTGGCGGGCGCCGTCGTCGGCGCGCCCCTGCGCTACCTCACCGACCGCGCGGTCCAGGCGCGCCACGACTCGGTCTTCCCGTGGGGCACCTTCACCGTCAACGTCGTGGGCTCGTTCGTCCTCGGACTCCTGACCGGCGTCGCCTCGGCGCAGGCGCAGCTGCTGCTCGGCACGGGCCTGTGCGGGGCGCTGACGACGTACTCCACCTTCTCGTACGAGACGTTCCGGCTGTACGAGAACGGGGCGAAGGGCTACGCGGCGCTGAACGTGACGGGGAGCCTGGCCGCCGGACTCGGAGCCGTGTGGCTGGGAGTGGAGACGGCGGCCGGGCTCGGCTGATCCGCCGGGTCAGGCGGTGATCCAGTCGCTGGTCGCGATCACCGGCTGGACGCCCTGACGGTGGACGGTGCCCTCGATCAGGCCGTACATCCGGTCGGCCGCGAAGTACACCTCGTTGTCGTTCTTCAGCCCGAACGGCTCCAGGTCCACCAGGAAGTGGTGCTTGTTCGGCAGGTTGAGCCGGACCTCGTTGACCGTGGAGACGTGGTCCAGGACCCGGTCCGCCATCGCGTGCAGGGTCTGCTGGAGCGAGTAGCTGTACGTCTCCGCGAACGCCTCCAGCATGTGGCGCCGCACCTTCGCGTACGAGGCGTCCCAGTCGTGCTCCGCGTCCGCCGCCGCCGAGGCCGAGTTCGCCCAGCGGGCGGTGACCTTGGTGGCCAGGATGCGGTCGTACGCCTCCTGGAGCGTCGTGTACTCGTCCTTGATGAAGCCGTGGAACTCGGAGTTCGTCGAGTTCATCACCGTCAGCTCCTTCAGGCCCGACAGGACCTGGAGCCCGGTGGTCTCCGAGTACGTGATCTGCGCCGTGCGGACCTCCTGGCCCTTGCGCGCGAAGGAGTGCTGCTCCTTGCGCGAGGGCACCGAGATCCGCTCCCAGGCGTACTCCTCGATCCGGATCTGCGCCTCGTGGATCACGGGCTGGGAGGACACGAAGTGCCTGGCGAGGTGGATGCCGAAGGCCTCGGGGGAGTCGACGCCGTGTTCCTTGGCGAAGGCGTAGACCGTGTTCTTCGTGGTGTCGGTCGGCAGACAGTTGCCGTTGTCGCCGGTCAGGTGGACGTCGCGGTACTCACCGCGCAGCGCCACCGACACGTTCAGGTCGCGGATCTCGTGCCACGCGCCGTCGTTGCCCTTGCGGGTGACCGTGACGATGCGGTTCTCGGCCTTGCCGTACTGGTTCTGGGCGAGGACGTGCTTGCTCATGTGCTGCTCAGCTCCTGCGGGTACGTGGATACGGATATCCCGTACGCCCGGCGTCCAGCGCCCTCCGTCGTCCAGGAGGTCGCTCCCCGCCGTCCGGCCCGTGAACGGCGGACCGCCCCGGGACTGACGAGCATCCCGGTCCGTAGGTGTCGGCTCGAAGATATGTCCGTTCCCGGTGGCTGGCAATGGGCAGCGCCTCGCGTAGGGGAACCGTCAAGACGGGCGCGAGCGGCGTCAGAGGCGCGTCAACGGAGGCGGCGGACGGCCCGGAGGGGGGGTTTCCTCGTCTCGTCCGAGAATCCGTTCTTCCTTCATCCGGGAGCTCACGATGGCCGACGTGGCCTTCGTCGTCACCACGATCGCGGTCTTCGCGCTGGTGGCCTTCATCGCCAAGGGGGTGGCCAGGCTGTGAGTGCCGAGAACGTCGTCGGTCTGCTGGTCGCGGCCGCCCTCCTTGGCTACCTCGTCCTCGCCCTCGTCAAGCCCGAGAGGTTCTGAGGTTCCAGATGAGTCCCGTCCTGGCTGGAATCCTCCAGCTTCTGGCGCTGATCGTCGCCCTGGGCCTGTCGTACCGGCCGCTGGGCGACCACATGGCGCGTGTCTACTCCTCGGAGAAGCACCACCGGCCCGAGAAGTGGGTCTACCGGGCGATCGGTGCGAATCCCTCGGTGGAGATGCGCTGGCCGGCGTATCTGCGCGGGGTGCTCGCCTTCTCCGCGGTGAGCGTGCTGTTCCTGTACCTGCTCCAGCGGGTGCAGGGCTCCCTGCCCGGCTCGCTCGGCTTCGTCTCCATCGACCCCGACCAGGCCTTCAACACCGCCGCCTCCTTCGTCGCCAACACCAACTGGCAGTCGTACTACGGCGAGCAGGCCATGGGTCACGTCGTGCAGACCGGCGGCCTGGCGGTGCAGAACTTCGTGTCGGCGGCGGTCGGCATGGCGGTCGCGGTCGCGCTGGTGCGCGGCTTCGCCCGGTCCCGCACCGGCGAGCTGGGCAACTTCTGGGCCGACCTGGTGCGCGGCACCGTCCGCGTCCTGCTGCCGATCTCGGTGGTCGGCGCGCTCGTCCTCGTCGCCTGCGGTGCGATCCAGAACTTCTCCGGCATCCACGAGGTCGGGCAGTTCGCGGGCGGCTCGCAGCAGTGGAACGGCGGGGCGGTGGCCTCCCAGGAGGTCATCAAGGAGCTGGGCACCAACGGCGGCGGGTACTTCAACGCCAACTCGGCCCATCCCTTCGAGAACCCCGACGGGCTCTCCAACCTCTTCGAGATCTACCTGATCCTCGTCATCCCGTTCGCGCTGACGCGGACCTTCGGCCGGATGGTCGGGTCCCTGAAGCAGGGGTACGCGATCCTCGGCACGATGGCCGTGATCTGGCTCGGGTTCACCGCGCTGATGATGGGGACCGAGTTCGCGCACCACGGTCCCGCCTTCGACCTCGCGGGCGGCGCGATGGAGGGCAAGGAGACGCGGTTCGGGATCGGCGGCTCGTCGATCTTCGCGGTCGCCACGACGCTGACCTCGACCGGCGCGGTGAACTCCTTCCACTCCTCGTACACCGGCTTCGGCGGCGGGATCACGATGCTGGGCATGCAGCTCGGCGAGATCGCGCCCGGCGGTGTCGGCTCCGGCCTGTACGGCATGCTGGTCATGGCGGTCATCGCGGTGTTCCTCGCCGGCCTGATGGTCGGCCGCACCCCGGAGTACCTGGGCAAGAAGATCGGCACCCGCGAGATCAAGTTCGCGGCCTGCTACATCCTGATCACCCCGGCGCTCGTGCTGTGCTTCACGGCGGCCTCGTTCGTCCTGGACACCCCGGCGCACTCGATGACGAACTCCGGCGCCCACGGCTTCTCCGAGATCCTGTACGCCTACACCTCCGGCGCGAACAACAACGGCTCCGCGTTCGCGGGCCTGAACGCCGACACCCAGTGGTTCAACACCACGATCGGCCTCGCGATGCTCCTCGGCCGCTTCCTGCCGATGGTGTTCGTCCTCGCGCTCGCCGGTGCGCTGGCCGAGCAGACGCCCGTACCGGAGACGGCGGGCACCCTGCGGACCGAGAAACCGCTGTTCACCGGCCTCCTGGTCGGCACGATCACGATCGTCGCCGGTCTCACCTACTTCCCGGCCCTCGCCCTTGGCCCGCTCGCCGAAGGACTCGCAGCATGAGCACCCTCACTCCCACCCGGCCCCCGCAGTCGGGGGCGCCCACCGCCGGCCGGCCGGCCGGCACCGGACGCGTCGGCGGCGGACTGTTCGATCCGAAGCAGCTGGTCACGTCCCTGCCGGACGCGCTCAGGAAGCTCGACCCGCGCGTGATGGCGAAGTCGCCGGTGATGTTCGTGGTGCTGGTCGGCTCGGTCGTCACCACCGCGCTCGCGATCAAGAACCCGGGCGACCGGTTCGGCTGGGCGATCACCGCCTGGCTCTGGCTGACCACGGTCTTCGCCAACCTGGCGGAGGCGGTCGCCGAGGGCCGGGGCAAGGCCCAGGCCGACACCCTGCGCAGGGCCAGGACCGACACCGTCGCCCGCCGCGTCACCGGCACGGGCGAGGAGCGGGTCCCCGGCACCCGGTTGAGGATCGGCGACCTCGTGGTCTGCGAGGCGGGCGACGTCATCCCCGGCGACGGTGACGTCGTCGAGGGCGTCGCGAGCGTCGACGAGTCCGCGATCACCGGCGAGTCCGCCCCCGTCATCCGCGAGTCCGGCGGCGACCGGTGCGCGGTCACGGGCGGTACGAAGGTGCTCTCCGACCGGGTCGTCGTCAGGATCACGACGAAGCCCGGCGAGACGTTCATCGACCGGATGATCAACCTGGTCGAGGGCGCGGCCCGGCAGAAGACCCCGAACGAGATCGCCCTGAACATCCTGCTCGCCTCGCTGACGATCGTCTTCCTGCTCGCCGTGGTGACGCTGAAGCCGTTCGCGATCTACGCGGGCGCCGACGGGCAGACCTCGATGATCGTGCTGACGGCCCTGCTCGTCTGCCTCATCCCGACGACGATCGGAGCCCTGCTCTCCGCGATCGGCATCGCCGGCATGGACCGGCTCGTGCAGCGCAACGTCCTCGCGATGTCCGGGCGGGCGGTCGAGGCCGCCGGCGACGTGTCCACGCTGCTGCTCGACAAGACCGGCACGATCACCCTCGGCAACCGCCGGGCGTCGGAGTTCGTCCCGGTCGCCGGGACGACGGCCGTCGAGGTCGCCGACGCGGCACAGCTGTCCTCGCTGGCCGACGAGACCCCCGAGGGCCGCTCGATCGTGCTCCTCGCGGAGGAGGAGTACGGGCTGCGCGGGCGCCACCGGGGCGAACTCGCCCCTGCCGAATGGATCGAGTTCACCGCCCGGACCCGCATGTCCGGCGTCGACGTCGACGGGCGCAAGGTCCGCAAGGGGGCGGCCGGCTCGGTCGCGGACTGGGTGGAGGAGCGCGGCGGCCGGGTCGCCGAGGACGCGCGGGCGCTCACGGACCGGATCTCCCGGGCCGGCGGCACGCCGCTGCTCGTGGCCGTGGAGGACGCGGACGGGGCCCGGGTCCTCGGCGTCGTCCACCTGAAGGACGTGGTGAAGGAGGGGATGCGGGAACGGTTCGACGAGCTGCGCCGCATGGGCATCAAGACGATCATGATCACGGGTGACAACCCGCTGACCGCCAAGGCCATCGCCGAGGAGGCCGGTGTCGACGACTTCCTCGCCGAGGCCACCCCCGAGGACAAGCTGGCCCTCATCAAGCGCGAGCAGGCCGGCGGGAAGCTCGTCGCGATGACCGGCGACGGCACCAACGACGCCCCGGCGCTCGCCCAGGCCGACGTCGGCGTGGCGATGAACACGGGCACGTCGGCCGCGAAGGAGGCCGGCAACATGGTCGACCTCGACTCCGACCCGACCAAACTCATCGAGATCGTCGAGATCGGCAAGCAGCTCCTCATCACCCGCGGGGCGTTGACGACCTTCTCCATCGCCAACGACGTGGCGAAGTACTTCGCGATCATCCCCGCGATGTTCGCCGTCGCCTACCCCTCGCTCGACAAGCTCGACATCATGGACCTGGCCTCGCCCCAGTCCGCGATCCTGTCCGCCGTCGTCTTCAACGCGCTGATCATCGTGGCCCTGGTGCCGCTCGCCCTCAAGGGCGTCCGCTACCGGCCGTCCAGCGCCGACTCGATGCTCCGCCGCAACCTCGGCCTCTACGGACTCGGCGGCCTCGTCGCCCCGTTCGTCGGCATCAAGCTCATCGACCTCCTCCTCTCCCTCATCCCCGGAATCGGCTGACCCACGATGACCAACTCAGCAGCGAACACCGGCCGTGTGCTCTGGGCGGGCCTGCGCGCGCTCCTCGTCCTCACCGTGATCTGCGGCGTCCTCTACCCGCTCGCCGTCACCGGGATCGCCCAGGTGGCCTTCCCCGCCCAGGCGAACGGCTCCGAGATCAAGGACGGAAGCGGGAAGGTCGTCGGCTCGAAGCTCATCGGCCAGACGTACGAGGACCTCCGCTGGTTCCAGCCGCGCCCGTCCCGCGGCCTCGGCGCGAACACCGTCAACACCCGGTACGGGCTGATCCTCTCCGGCGCCACCAACCGCTCCGGCGACAACGCGGAGCTGATCCAGTGGGTGAAGGAGGCCAAGGCGGCCGTCGTGAGGGACAACTCGGTGAAGGGCCACGCCGTGAAGCCCTCGGACGTCCCCGCCGACGCCGTCACCTCCTCCGGCTCCGGCCTCGACCCGCACATCTCCCCGGAGTACGCCGGGCTCCAGGTCCACCGGGTCGCCGAGAGGAACCACCTCGCCGTCGCCCGCGTCGAGAAGCTCGTCGCCGACCACACCGACGACCGCCTCCTCGGCTTCATCGGCGAGCCCCGCGTCAACGTCCTCGAACTCAACGTCGCCCTCGCGGCACTGGCGGGACGTCAGGAGGGCAGAACCCGGGACTCGACCGCCGGCAGCCCCTTGACCCACCAGTGGTCGTAGCGGCGGTAGACATGGGGGTCCCGGGCCGCGAGCAGCCGCCCGAGCGCCCCCGCCTCGACGGCGAGGGCCTCCCAGACGTCCGCCGGCAGCGGGTGGAAGGCCGAGACCTCGATCCCGCCGTCGACCGGCCGCCACACCCCGGCCACGTACCCGTCGACGAGGACGGTCGGAAGCGTGTCGCCGTTCACGCGGATGACGTGCTTGCGGTACGCGGGCGGTATGACCCGGCCGCGGTCCGCGTAGGCCAGCAGGACGCTGTCCCACATCGCAAGGAGACGGGGCGGCGCCGGGACGTCCTCGTCGGGCCGCACCGCCCCCGGCACGTCGTACAGCACCGTCCCGTCGGCCCCCTCCAGCCGGTCCAGCTCCCCCTCCAGGGACGTCACCGCCTCCCGCACCAGGCGGCGCGGGGCCGTCGTGAACTGCGCCATGTCCGGTACGGACGCGGGCCCGAAGCCCTCCAGACAGCGCCGGACCAGGGCGGCGAGACCGGCGGCGGACACCTCCGGGTCCCCGAGCACCGGCAGTTCGGACGCCGTGACGAAGGACTGCGCGGTGCCGAACGACCACGGCGGGCCCGTCGGCACGTGCCACAGCGGCGCGTACTGCCGCACCATCCGCCAGACCACGTTCTCCACGGGCCCGCCCCGGCCCTCCTCGATGTGCCCCCGCAGTTCGGCCCCGGTCCGCGCGCTCCCGGCGTACTCCAGGAGGCCGGGCAGCAGCGCGTCGGCGTCGGCGGCCGTGAACCCCGCCTTAGTGAACCGCGGATCGTGCAGCCGCGAACCGCGCAGCGTCGGCTCCATGCCCTCCCGGAAGACCCGGTAGTCCTCGGCGTGCACCAGGTGCAGCGTGATCCGCATCAGCGTCGACCTGACCAACTCGAAGCCGTTCACGGCCTCGTCGAGGCGCTCCGGGGCGAAGTCCGCGATCCTGTTCCACAGGGCCACGTAGGGCGAACCGGGATGCTGCGCCTGGAGGCCCACCACCCGCCGGACGGCGTCCGCGACACCGAGCGGCGCGCGCTCCAGGAGCAACTGCCGGTGGAGGGTGGAGCGGTTGAGGGCGCGCGCGGAGATCACCATGGCGCGATTCTCCCTCCGGCGCGGCCGGACCCGCCACGTACTGTCCTGATCATGGGGAACGCACCGCCGCATCTGCCGATACGCCCGTCCGACGAGGACGCCGGCCTCGCGCCGAGCCTGATCCCGAGCCCGCATCCGAGCCCGAGTCCGAGTCCGGTCGGCGGAGGGGACCCGACGGCGGCGCCCGACGGACCACGGGAGGCGGGGGACGGCGCGCGGACCGGGGGGCAGGGCGGGGCGCGGGGCGGAGATCAGGACGGGGCGCGGGACAGGGGTCGGGCCGAGGGGCGAGACGGGAGCCGGGACGAGGGCCGGGACAAGGCCCGGGACAGGCGCCGGGGCGTCGCTCTCACCGCCCTCTGCTTCCTCGTCTGCGCGGGCCTCGGGCTGCAGTCCTGGACGGCCCTGCGGGCCACGGGCTTCGACCTCGGCATCTTCGACCAGGCCGTGCGGGCCTACGCGCACGGCGAGCTCCCCAGGTCACCGATCAAGAACGTCCACCACGAGTTCCCGCCCGGCTTCTCGCTCCTCGGCGACCACTTCACGCCCGCGCTCGCCCTCCTCGCCCCGCTCTACCTGCTGTGGGACGACCCGCGGACGCTGATCCTCGCCCAGGCCGCGCTGTTCGCGGCGGGCGTGCCCGTGGTCCGGCGCATCGCCCGGCACGCCTTCCAGGACGCGCCGCCCCTCGTCGGGCGCCGCGCCGCCGACCTCGGCGGGCTCGTGTACGCGCTGGGCTGGCCGCTCCTCGGCTCCTCCTACAACGGCTTCCACGAGGTGGCCTTCGCCGTGCCGTTCACCCTCCTCATGCTGGAGCGCGGACTCGCCCACCGGTACGGCGCCGCCGCCTTCTGGGCGGCCCTGCTGTGCACCGCCAAGGAGGACATGGGCCTCGTCGTCGGCGCGTACGGCCTCGTCCTCGCGGTCCGCGCCCACCGCGCCGGCCACCGGGCGGGCCGCGCCACGGGCCTCGCGCTCGCCCTGGCCGGACCGCTCGTCTCCGCCCTCGTGATCTCCTGGTTCCTGCCGGCGATGGGCGGCCCCGAGGGCTACTACTGGTCGTACGGACGCCTCGGCGCCGATCCGGCGGAAGCCCTGGCCCACGTCCTCACCGCCCCCTGGACCCTGCTCCAGGTCGCCGTCACCCCCTTCGTCAAGGTCGCCATGGTGGCCTGGATCCTCGGCACCCTCGCCCTGCTCCCGCTCGGCTCCCCGACCTGCCTGCTCGCCGTCCCCCTCCTCGCGGAACGCGTCCTCTCCGACAACCCCAACCACTGGCCGGTGATCAACCACTACGACGCCTTCCTCTGGCCGGTCCTCCTGACGGCCGCCCTGGAGACCCTGGCCCGGCTGCACGGGCGGCGGGCCCTCCTGCGCCGCTGGGCCGCCGGCGCGCTCGCCCTCTCCTCCGCCGCGGCCGTCGTCCTCGGGCTCGACCTCCTCGTCCGGCCGGACTCCTGGCGGCCCTCCCCGGACAAACGGCCCCTCGTCACGGCCGCCGCGCTCATACCCGACGGCGCGAGGGTCGAGGCCGACAACACCGTCGCGCCCCGCCTGACCGCCCGTACGGACGTGGTCATCGCCGACGGGTCCCCGCGCGGCGCCGACTGGGTCCTCCTCCGGACGGACGACCGGACCTTCCCCTTCGCCTCCGTCGAGGAACAGCGGCAGCGGGTCGCGCTCCTCCTCGCCCACGGCTACACGACGGCCTGGCACCGGGACGGCACCGTCCTCCTCCACCGCACGCGCCCCGTACCGATCCCCGGCCTGCGCGTCCCGGGCCCGGACAGCACCCCCGTCCGGGAGGCCGTCCCGGAGGACGTGGGCACGAACCTGCTGCTGCGGTAGGGCCGTTGAGGGGGAGGTCTTCCGGTTCCGACGCCGCCGGTTCACCGGGCCCACCTCCAGGGGTCACGCGGTCCTCACCCGCGCTCGTGAGCATCGGCGCATGACCTTCCTGTCCCGCACCACCCGCCCGGCCGCCGCCGGCCCGGCCGTCGCCCTCGCCGTCGCCGCCGCACTCCTCGCCCCGAGCTCGCCGGCGTACGCCGCGGCCAACGCCGTCCCGACGTACGAGGTGAAGATCAACCTCACCACGGCGGCCCTCGAAGCGGGCTTCGCGCCGAGCACGGCGGTCAGGTCGGCCTTCGGGATCACCGGCTCCGCCAAGGCCCGCTCGTACAGCTACTACGACACGGACGCGCTCGCGCTCGACGCCCAGGGCTGGAGCGTCCGCCTGCGCCACAAGAGCGGCTCGTCGTTCGAGGAGACGTACAAGAAGCGGTTCCCCGTCACCGACGGAGACATCGACGCGGCGCTCACCACGGCCAACGCCGCCGGCTTCGACAGCGGCGACACCAACTACGAGGCCGAGGTCGACTGGGGCTACGCCAAGCAGACCCTCAGCTTCTCCAACGAGAAGTCCCACAGCTCCAGCGGCTACTCGGGCACCACGATGCCGACGAGCACGACCGGCCGCACCTGGCTCGTCAACGACGTCCCCGGCAAGCTGGAGAACTGGAACGGCGCCGGCTGGGGCAAGGCCACCCTCCAGGCCTCCCGCGCCCACGGGCCGGTGACCGCCAAGGTGTACGGGGGTGCCTGGGGCCCCTCCGACGACGCGAGCATCGAGGTGCTGCCGGTCGTCGGCGCGAACGGAACCGGCACGGAGTACGTCGTCGAACTCTCCTTCAAGACCGACTCGTACGCCGACGCGGCCGACCTGCACGCGGACGCCGTCGCCGTCGCCGAGTCCCACGGCTGGCTCTACCACGGGGACATCCTCAAGACGCAGCTGATCCTCGACCGGTACTGATCTTCGACCGGTGCTGATCCTCGACCGGCGCTGATCCTCGTCGGTGGTGAACGGGGGGCGCACGGAGACGCACGTTCACCCAGGACTCGCCCGGGCGTCGCGGACGCGTCGCCCGGAGTTGAGCGAAGGACCGGACCATGAGGCCGCCCTCACCGGCGACTTTCCACGTGCTCAAGGGAGTTCTGATGCATCCGCTGAATCCGCGCCTCCCGCGCCGGCCCGCCCTCGTGGTCCTGCCGCTGTCCGCCGCGCTCGCGCTCTCGGTGGTCGTCGGGACGGCCGACGCCACGCCGACGCACCACGGCGCCCCCGCCGCCCGGGTCGTCTCCACCGCGACCCTGCCCGACATCCCGCTGGCCGCCTTCAGCAACGCCCTGCTGCCGGGCAGCGTCGCCGACGACCGGGGCGTCGACCTCGGCGGCATCGGCAGCGACCTGTACCCGGCCGGGCGGCGCGGCGAGTACTGGACCGTCACCGACCGGGGCCCCAACGGCCAGATCGCCGTCGGCAAGGACAAGCGGCGCACCTTCCCCGTGCCCGGCTTCGACCCGGCCATCGTGAAGATCCGCACCGTCGGCGACCGGATCCGGGTCGTGAAGTCCATCCCGCTCACCACCGCCTCCGGCGCCCCCGTCACCGGCCTGCCGAACCAGCCCGGCCGCGACGAGGCCCCGTACTCGTACGACGCCTCCACCCCGCTCGCGTACGACCCGAACGGCCTGGACACCGAGGGCCTCGTCCGCGACCGGGACGGCGGCTTCTGGCTGGTCGACGAGTACGGGCCCTCGCTCGTGCACGTCTCCGCGAAGGGCCGGGTCCTCGCCCGCCACGTCCCCCGGGGCCTCGGCCTGACCGGCACCGACTACCCCGTCGTCGAGTCGCTGCCGTCGATCTTCCTCCAGCGCAAGACCAACCGGGGCTTCGAGGGCCTCGCGCTGCTGCCCGACGGCGACCTCGTCCTCGGCCTGCAGAGCCCGCTGCTCAACCCCGACAAGGCCGCCGGCGAGAACTCCCGCACCACCAGGCTCCTGCGCTTCTCGCCCCGCGAGAACCGGGTCACCGCCGAGTACGCCTACCGCTTCGACGCCGTCGACGTCGTCGAGCCCGGCCAGACCAGGACCTCCGAGCTGAAGCTCTCCGCGCTCGTCGCCGTCGGCGGCGACCGCCTCCTGGTCCAGGAGCGCACCGACAAGGCCGCCCGCCTCTACGAGGTCCGCCTCCGCCGCGGCTCCGACATCCTCGGCTCCTCCTGGGACACCGCCGCGACCCCTACCCTGGAACAGCTCGACGACACGGCCGCGGCCGGGGTCCCGGTCCTCGACAAGCGCCTCGTGATCGACCTCCACACCGTCGGGGGCGTCCCCGGCAAGATCGAGGGCGTCGCCGTCGAGGGCTCCTCGACCCTCGTCCTGCTCAACGACAACGACTTCGGCATGACGGACGGCCCGGAGGCCTTCGACCCGAACGGCCGCCTCGTCGACAGCGGCGTGGACACCACTCTCGTACGGGTCAGGCTGGACCGCCCGGTCCGCTGAGCCCCCCGCGGGAGGGCGGCCGCAGCGGATTGGCCATCGGTACGTAGCGGGCGTCGGCGCCGTCCACGTCGAGCCAGCGCAGCAGGAGGTTGGTCTTCGCGGGCACGTGCGGCGAGTCGAGCAGCGCGGAGACCTCCGCCGGGCCGCCGTGCTCCGCCGCGTACCCGGCGAACACCGACCGGGCCAGGGGCCACAGTTCGCCGGCCAGTTCCGGGTGGCGGTCGGTGAGGGCGCCGGCGATCTCGGAGAGGTTGTTCGTCACCAGGCAGTACGCCAGCCGCTCCCAGCCGTGCGCCGCGTCCAGGACCGGTGCGGCCCCCCGCGACGCGTACCGGTCCAGGAGCCCCCGGTGCCGCTCGGCGACGATCCGCACCCCCTCGTGGTCGCGGAAGACCACCTGCGCCGGCCGGCCGGTGGCGTCCACGCCCACGAGGACGTTCTGCAGGTGGCACTCCAGGACCAGGCCGTGCGCCCGCCAGGCGTGCAGCACCGGCGGCACCAGCAGGTCGAGGTAGCGCCGCCACCACGCCAGCGCCCGCTCCGGCGTCAGCCCGTCGACCGGATTGCCGGGGAAGCCCTCGCCGATGCCCGCCGCGAGCAGCGGCGTCACCCCCGGCAGCAGGTGCGGCCGCAACCCCTCGCGGGCGATCACCGCGAGGCCCTCGTAGGCGTGCTGCCCGCCGAGGTCGGCGGTGCGGTAGCCCCGGTCGGCGAGGAAGCTCGCGGTGGGGAGCGGTTCGAAGACGGGCGCGAGGAGCTCGCCGACCGTCCGCAGCCACAGCAGGTCGCGCAGCTCCAGACGGCGGTTCCCGTTGGTGATCCGCACGTCCAGGCTGAACTTGCAGAAGAGGTCGGCCTCCGGCAGGTACACCGTCCGCACGGAGGACGTCGGCACGGCCAGGCCCGCCCGTGGCGCACCGGGGCCGAGCCGCAGCAGCCGCCCGTCACGGAACGCGGGCAGCGTCCTCTCGCGGAGCAGCTCCAGCTCCCAGGGGTGGATGGGGAGGACGACGTGGCCCTCGGGCGCCTCCGTGCCCAGCACGTCCAGGAGCGACAGGTCGCCGTCCTCCGCGACCACGTCGGCCCGGACGCCGAGGAGCTCCAGCGGGAACCGGGCGTACGCCTCCGGCGCGTACGGCAGCCAGCTCTCCGGGGCGCCCGCCCCGCGCGACTTCGGCGCCGGGTGGTACCGGTGCCCCGCGAGCAGCGCCTGCTCCGACCGCAGGTACGGGTCCTCCGGCGGGCACGCGGACGCGCGCGCGTCCTGCAGCGCCGCGACGACGTCCCTGCTGTCGGTCATCTCGCCGACGACGGTCCTGTTGGTGACGCCGGTGCGCCGGGCCAGCTCGTCGGCGGTCAGCGCGACGAGGGCCTCGAAGGTCAGCGGGAGCCAGCCGCCGTCGGTGCGGACGCACGGGTCGGCGGGCCGCCGCCCGGCCCGCACCCGAAGCAGCCGGCCGGTCGCCGGGAGCCGGTGCACGGCGTGGTCCGGATCCGTGCGCGGCCCGGTCTCGGCCACCTCCCGGATCAGGCAGTTGAGGAGGGCGGTGGCGGAGAGGGCGTCGGCCCCACCCTTGGCTTCACTCACGACAGCGCCTTCCACACGGTCCCCGGCGGAACGTCCGCCGATAGGGACATCCTGTGCAGGGTAGTGAGCCTTCATGCACTCCGCTCCGGATCACGATACGAGCGCGCGTCCCACGCCGCGCGCCCCCGAGACGGCCACCGCGAAGGACTCCCCTCCGGGGACGGCTGCCGCCGCGAGGACCCCCGCCCCGGGGGCGGCCTCCGCTGCCGGGGCCGTTCTCGCGGCCGGGACGGCCGGAATGGCCGAAGAGGTCGGGACGTCCGAGGCGGCCGGGACGTCCGAGATGGCCGAGGCGTCCGGGACGGCCGAGGCGGCCTTCGTCGTCGAGCTGGCGGAGGTGGCTCCCCGGCTCCTCCCCGCCTACCGGAAGGAGCTGGCCCCGGCCCGGGCGGCGGTCCTCGCCCGGCTGTGGCGTGCGCTGCTGCACGAGCCGCTGCCGGGGGTCGTGGAGCGCGACGGGGACGCAGGCCGGGTGCGGCTCGCCGACGGGCGCGTCCTGAGCGGCCCGCCCCGGCTCCCGTACGACCTGGTCGTTCCCGGTGAGGACGTGACCGTACGGCTCGACGACCGCGCCCACGACCACCCGGCCGCCCTCCTCGCCGCCCTCGACCTCCCGGGCGCGGCCCCCCTGATCGCCGAGCTCGGCCACAGCGTCGCCTCCCTGGCACTGTCCCGGGCGGGGGCGGCGGGCGCGGCCCCCGGGCCGGACGGCGACGGATCGGCCGCGTACACGGCGGGCGCGGTCTCCGGCCCGGGCGGCGACGACCGGCTCGACGCGGCGGGGGCGGCGGACCCGGCCTCCGGCCCGCGTGGCGCCGGCCCGTTCGCGTACGCCGAGGGCCCGGCCCCCCGCCCCGGCGGCGACGACCCGCTCGCGTACGTCGAGCAGAGCATCGTCGACGGCCACCCGTACCACCCCTCCTGCCGCAGCCGTCCCGGGCTCTCCGTGGCCGAGCAGCTCGCGTACGCCCCCGAGCACCGCCCGGTCGTCGGCCTCGACCTGGTGGCGGTCCCCGCCGACCGGTGCCGGGTCGCGGGCGCGTGGCCGGACCGGCTGAGGGACGGCGACCGGCTGCTGCTGCCCGTGCACCCCTGGCAGAGCGAGCACGTCCTGCCGGGGCTCGGACACCGGCCGTTCGCCACCGGGGCGATCCCCGCCCGGCCGCTGATGAGCGTACGGACCCTCGCGCCGCTCGACGGCGGACCGCACCTGAAGACGGCGCTGTCCACGCGGATGACCAGCGCGGTCCGCGACATCTCGGCGAGCGGGGTCGAGAACAGCGCGCCGCTCTCGGAGCTCCTCGCGCACGTCGTGGCCGACCTGGCGGACACGCTGCGGGTCACCCGCAACATCGCCGGCGCCTCCGCGCTCGTGCGCGGCGAGCCCAGCGGCGACCTCGCGGTGCTGCTCCGCGAGTCCCCGTCCGCCGCCGCGGGCCTGCGGGCGGGGGAGACGGTCGTGCCGGTGGCGGCGCTCGCCGCCCGCCCCGCCGGCGACGGGCCGCCCCTGATCCGGACGCTCCTGGCGTCGGCCGGCGCTCCGGACGCGGGCGCCGACTGGCTGGCCGCCTTCGCGGCCCTCGCGGTCCCGCCGCTCGTCCGCCTCCTGAGCCGGGGCGTCGCCCCCGCCGCCCACGGGCAGAACCTCCTGGTCGTGCTCGACGCGCACGCCCGGCCCCGCCGACTGGTCTACCGGGACCTCGCCGACGTCCGGCTGAGCCCGGCCCGTCTCGCCCGGCACGGTTTCGACGCCGCGCCGGTCGGCGGGCGGGTGGTCGACGACGACCCGGCCGTGCTCCGCACGATGCTCTTCGGCCACCTCTTCGGAACGACCTTCGGGACCCTGGTCTCCGCCCTCGCGGACCGTGACCGGACCGCCGGGGCCCGGCTCTGGGCGGTCGTCGCCGCCGCGGCCGACCGCGCCTACGACGACCTGCCGTCGACCCCGGAGAACCGCGCCGACCGGGCGGCCCTCTTCGCCCCGGAGCTCCGGGTCAAGGCCCTCACCCTGATGCGCCTGCGCGGCGTGGACCGGGACGAGTGGATCCCCCTCCGCAACCCCCTGGCCGGCACGGCTCACAGGAAGTGCACGTCGTAGCGGTCCTGTGCGGAGAGGAGGGCGTCGAAGGTCTCCAGGCCGTGCTGGACGCGGCCGAGCGACCGGAAGTAGCCGAAGCGGTCGACGCCGGGGGTCAGGACCACGAGCACCTCCGCGGTCGAGCCGGGTGCCGCGCCGAAGGAGTGCGGTGTCCCGGGCGGCACGGAGACCAGCCCGCCGGCGGCCACGGTCGCCGTACGGCCGTCCAGGACGAACCGCATGGCCCCGTCCAGTACGTGGAACAGCTCGGTCGACCGCGCGTGGAAGTGCGGCGGGGCGCCGGCCGCGCCCTCGCCGAGGGAGAGACGGTTGGCGCCGAACGCGCCGCCGGTGTCGCGCGCGTCGGCGAGGAGGCGGAAACCGCCCCCGTGGGGGAGGTCGACCCGCTCGGCCTCCTCGGCGTGCACGACCAGCGCCTTCCGGACCTCGGACATGGCTCACGGCTCCTTCCTGCCGGGGACTTCGGGGTCCATTCGATCCGGGGAAGAGAGCCCGCACCACAGGCGGTTGCAGACGGCGGGGATCACCGTTCGTGATGAATGCGGGGGAGGGGCGGCGGTGGAGCTGAGACAGCTGAGGTACTTCGTGACCGTGGCGGAGGAGGGCGGTTTCGGCAGGGCCGCCGAGCGCCTCGGCGTCGTCCAGTCGGCGGTCAGCCAGCAGGTCCGGCGGCTCGAACGGGCCTGGGGAGTGGAGCTCTTCGAGCGCACCACCCGGCGCGTGCGGCTCTCCGCCGCCGGCGAGCGGCTGCTGCCCGAGGCGCGCGCCGTGCTCGCGGCCGCCGACCGCACCGCGCGCGTGGCCGCCGACATCACGGCGGGCGACGACGGGATCCTGCGCCTGGGCGGCATCCACGGCCCGGGGGACCGGATCAACCGCGTCCTGGGCGAACTCGCTTCCGGGGCACCCCGGTTGCAGGTGCGTCTGCGCCGGCTGCCCGTCACCCGCCGCCTGGCGGCCGTACGCGACGGAGAGCTGGACGCGGCCTTCGTACGGGCGCTGCCGGACGAGCCGGGGGCGGCACCCGGCCTGACGCTGCTCCCCCTGTGGAGCGATCCGCTGTACGCCGCCCTGCCCGAGGAGCATCCGCTCGCGACCGAGCCGGAACCGCGCCTGGAGCAGCTGGCCGGCCTCCCGCTGCGGCTCGCTCCCCGGGAGGAGAACCCGCCCTTCCACGCACTGGTCACCGGCGCGTTCGGGGCGGTCGGGGGCCGGCCGGTCCCGGGGCCGCCGTTCAGCGACCTCCAGGCCACGCTCACGGCGATCGGCACGGCCCGGGAACCGTCGTGGACCCTCTTCTACGAGGTGCGGGGGCTGCCGAGGGTCCCCAGGGTCGCGGTGCGCCCGCTGGCCGGCCTCACCGTCGCCACCTCGCTGGCCGTCCGGCCGGGCCCGCCGGGACCGGCCCTGCGGCACCTGCTGGGGGCCCTGCGCACCGTCGGCTGAGCCCGGCGCCGGTCAGGGGGCGACGGGGAACGGAGGTCCTACGGACGGTGGCCCGGCCGTCTGACGAGGACGCCGCCGCCGAGCCGTACCGCCGGACCGGACGAACCGGGCGGGCCGGCCTGGATCGTGGCGCCGATGGTGGCGGGACTGCCGAGGGAATCCCCCATGTCGACCGTGATGCGGTCGATGCCCCGGCCGGCGAGGTGGGCGGCGAGACAGGCCGTGCTGTTGGCGTTGGCGATGTCCTCCGGGACGCCGATCGACGGGGCGAACATGCGGGCGGCCGCCCGCCCCGAGGGCGAGGGCGCGGAGTACGCGTAACAACCCAGGAGCCCGAAGCGGTCGCAGGCGGCGCGGAGCCGCCCCATGTCCGGGGCGAGGGCGGCGAGCGCGGACCGGGAGGCCACCGGGACCAGCAGGCGCGGCCGCCCGACGGAGGCGACCCGCACCCCCGGCCCGAGCGCGTCCGGGGCGAGGCCGAGGGCCGGCAGGACGAGCGCGGACTCGGCCCCGGTCGGCTCGCGGAGCTCCACGGGGCCGTAGGCGAAGTCGACCTCGGCGTACGGCCCCTTCCGCACGGCCCGGCCGGCGAACGTACGGCCCGCGACGCGGAGGGACACCTCGTACGTGTCGGTGCCGGCCCGCGCGGCGAGGAAGCCGAGGGCGGCGATCGTGCCGTGCCCGCAGGAGGGCAACTCCCCCTCGGAGGTGAAGAACCGGAGGGAGAAGGCGGGACGCCCGTCCCGCTCGCCCTCGCTCGCGACGAAGACGGCGTGCGAGGCCCCCGCCACCCCGGGCACCCGCCGCCGCTCGTCCTCGCCGTACGCCCCGTCGTCCAGGACGGCCGTGGGACTGCCGCCCCACCCGCCCGCCCCGCCTCGCACACAGGCCTGAACGACGGTCACGAACATCCTCCCCGGGAAAGCCACCCACGTCCCGTACCCCGTCGACGGCAGGACGACGCCTCGACACCTCCCCGCCGCCCGGGAATCCACGGGAAGGCGATCCCCGGCGCCCCGGGCACCGGATCCCGCCGTCGGCGCGGGTGGTCAGCGGCCGCAGCACCCGGCCGCTGCCGGAGCCGTGGAGCCCTTCTCCAGGGTGTCGGCCTCGGCCTTGACGACGTACACCTCCCAGGGCTCCCTGCCGGGGCCGGTGACCCAGACCTTGTCCTGGAGGGCGTAACAGCAGGAGGTGTCGTTCTCCTCGAAGGTGGCGAGCCCGGCGTCCTGGAGGCGGCCGGTGGCGGCGGCGACGTCCTCGGTGGTGGCGACCTCGACACCGAGGTGGTCGAGGCGGGTGTCCTCGCCGGGCTGGCCCTCGATGAGGACGAGCTTGAGCGGGGGCTCGGTGACGGCGAAGTTGGCGTAGCCGGGGCGGCGCTTGGCGGGTTCGGTGCCGAAGAGCTTGGAGTAGAAGGCGATCGAGCCTTCGAGGTCGGCGACGCGCAGGGCGAGCTGGACGCGGGACATGGCGGTCTCCCTCGGGAAAGCAGCTTGTATCGACATCTGTCGATACAGTTGACGTTGCCACCGGGATCGATGACTGTCAATATCGAGGCATGTCGAAACAAGCTGGTCTGCTGCCGCTGGTCGGGCAGGGCGACGACGAGACGGCGGCGTGCTGCGCGCCGATGGTCCGCGAGCCCCTGGGCGAGGAGAGCGCGGTCGAGCTGTCGCGGATGTTCAAGGCGCTCGGGGATCCCGTCCGGCTGCGACTCCTCTCGCTGATCGCCTCGCACGAGGGCGGCGAGGCGTGCGTCTGCGATCTGACCGGCCCCTTCGACGTCTCCCAGCCGACCATCTCCCACCACCTCAAGGTGCTCCGCGAGGCCGGCCTCGTCGACTCCGAGCGGCGCGGGACCTGGGTCTACTACTGGGTGCTGCCCGACGCCCTGGCCCGGCTGTCCGCGCTGCTCCAGATCCCCGCCGCGCCCGCGAGGGACCGGGCGTGAACGCCCCTCTGATCCGGCGTGCGGCGGCCGAGTGCCTCGGTACGGCCGCCCTGGTCGCCGTGGTGGTCGGCTCCGGCATCCAGGCGACCGGGCTCACCCAGGACGTCGGCCTCCAGCTCCTCGCCAACTGCCTGGCGACCGTCTTCGGCCTGGGCGTGCTCATCGCCCTGCTCGGCCCGGTGTCCGGTGCGCACTTCAACCCGGCCGTGACGCTCGCCGCCTGGTACGACGGCGACGGCCCGTCCCTCCGCGAGGCGGCCGCCTACATACCCGCCCAGATCGCCGGGGCGATCGGCGGCGCGGTGCTCGCGGACGCGATGTTCGGCCGACCCCTGGTGGAGTTCTCCACCCACGACCGCTCCGCCGGGCACCTCTGGCCGGCCGAGGCCGTGGCCACGGCAGGACTGGTCTGGCTGGTCTTCGGCCTGACCCGCGCGGGCCGCACCCACCTCGCCCCGATCCTCGTCGCCTCGTACGTCGGTGCGGCGTACTGGTTCACCTCGTCCACCGGCTTCGCCAACCCGGCCGTGACGATCGGACGCGCCTTCACGGACACCTTCGCCGGGATCGCCCCCGCCTCCGTCGCCCCCTTCGTCGGCGCCCAGCTCCTCGGGGCCGCCGCGGGCCTCGTCCTGGTCGCGGTCACCTTCGGCCGCCGCCCCGCCCCCACCCGTACCGTCGCGGAAGCGGCAGAAAGCGTCCTGGTCCCATGAGCACCCCCGCCGCCCCCTCGGTCCTGTTCGTCTGCGTGCACAACGCCGGCCGCTCCCAGATGGCCGCGGCCTTCCTCGCCCGCCTCGGCGGCGACCGCGTGCGGGTCCGCTCCGCGGGCTCCGCCCCGGCCGACACGGTCAACCCGGCCGTGGTCGAAGCCATGCGCGAGGCCGGCATCGACATCACCGCCGAGACCCCCAAGACCCTCACCGCGGAAGCGGTCGAGTCCTCCGACGTCGTCATCACCATGGGCTGCGGGGACGCCTGCCCCGTCTTCCCCGGCAAGCGCTACCTCGACTGGCGGCTCGCCGACCCCGCCGGCCAGGGCGTCGAAGCCGTACGCCCCATCCGCGACGAGATCGAGCGCCGCGTCCGCGGCCTCCTCGCCGAACTCGACGCCGAGGACCGCGCATGACCACCCCGCCGCCCGGCCCCCGCGTCGTGCCCATGGGGCCGGAGCACGCCGAACAGGTCCTCGCGATCTACCGACTGGGCATCGACGAGGGGAACGCCACCTTCGAGACCACCGCCCCGACGTGGGAGGCGTTCGACGCGGCCAAGCTGCCCGCGCACCGGCTGGTCGCCGTCGACGACGGCGGCGACCGGGTGCTCGGCTGGGCCGCCGTGTCGGCGGTCTCCGACCGGTGCGCGTACGCCGGCGTCGTCGAGCACTCCGTCTACGTCCACCCCGAGGCCCGAGGCCGCCGCGTCGGCCTGGCCCTGCTGACCGCCCTCCTGGCCTCCACCGAGTCGGCGGGCATCTGGACCGTCCAGTCGGGCGTCTTCCCCGAGAACACCGCCAGCCTCGCCCTCCACCGACGGGCCGGCTTCCGCGTCATCGGCACCCGCGAACGCATCGGCCGCCACCACGGCGTCTGGCGCGACGTCCTCCTCCTCGAACACCGCAGCCCACGGATCACCTGAGAACGGGTCCGCCCACCAGCTCTCCCCGCCGGGGCAGTTCACCGCCGGCGTCCCCACGAGACGCCGGCCGACCTCCTCGTCCCCGGCCCCCGCACGGCAGCACGCCGCACGACCCGGCACGACCTCCGCGGCCCGCTCGCCCCCGCCCCCTTGCTGTCGGCCGAAAATCGCTCTTGACCAGCAAAAAGACCCTCCCGAAGGAGGGTCTTCGCCGTGCGCCCCCGGCAGGACTCGAACCTGCGGCCAAGTGCTTAGAAGGGACTAGGCCGCAGCAGCACGCCTGGGCCGCTGACCAGCCACTTCGATGCTCTCTGATGCGCTCTCTCGGAGCCTCCCCCGCGCATCCACCGGAGGGCCTGGTTCCGGGTGTTGGCAGAGCACGTTCCATCTAGTTTCTGAATCATCGCGACTCAAGCGACTCATCGCGTCTCAGTGCAGGTCAGAGGGGATGCCCACGAGACGAGCATCGTGACTCATCGCGTCTCAGATTGCGACTCAGCCCGCAGCACAGAAGAGACCACCGCGCGCGGCGGGCTGGTGGTCTCTTCAAGCACGACGGGGTCCTGCCCGTGATCGAGAGACCAGGGCCCGCAGCTTGTTGCTTCCATCTCCCGGCACCTGGAGCGTGCGACTACTGC
Source organism: Streptomyces sp. NPDC053513 (assembly GCF_044544765.1). Taxonomy (NCBI): domain Bacteria; kingdom Bacillati; phylum Actinomycetota; class Actinomycetes; order Kitasatosporales; family Streptomycetaceae; genus Streptomyces; species Streptomyces sp. NPDC053513. Next base: position 287,956 of record NZ_JBITXP010000004.1, on the reverse strand, counting down.
GCTTCCGCTTGGACCTGAAGTACCAGAGAAAGGTCTGTGGTTCGGCTGATCGGGCGGGGAGTATCGGCCTACGCTGGGCTTCTTGTCCGCTGGTGTGTGGAGGTGTCGTCGTGTTGGTTGAGGGTTTGATGGCGGTGGCTGCGGCTGGTGGCGGGGCGATCGTGCAGGCGGCGGCGACCGATGCCTGGGCCGGGATGCGCAGCGGCGTGGCGCGGATCCTCGGGCGCGGCGACACGGGCCGTGAACAGGCTGAGTTGGAACGGCTGGATCAGACGCGGGCCGAGTTGGAGTCGGCCGGTGACGGCGCTGGGGCAGAGCGAGTACAGACGGTTCTTGTGACGCGCTGGCAGACCCGCTTGGAGATGCTTCTCGAGCAGCTTCCGGATGGGGAGCGACAGCAGGTGGCTGCTGAGCTGCAGGCTCTGGTCGAGCAGATTCGATCCCAGGCTCCGTCACAGAGCACGCACAACGACTTCAGCAACGCGACGTTCACCGACAGCCAGGTTCTCGGCAGCGGCACGCAGAACAACACGATCAACCGGTAGCGAGGCGGGCGGTATGGGGGCGAAGAAGAAGTCCGGCAAGCGCAAGAACGGCGGTACGAAGAAAAAACTTCCGGGACAAGGACAGTGGGCCGGGAACAGCTTCGTGGGGGCGTCGTTCGAACGCAGTCAGGTGCTCGGTAGCGGGACGCAGAGCACGAAGATCAACGTGCAGGCATATGCGGCGGTGCCGACCGCGTTGAACGCGCTGCCGGGGCTGCCGCAGGAGTTCACCGGCCGTGAGGACGAGATCGCGAAGATTCTTTCTCTGCTGAGCCCGGGGAACGGTGCGGGTGCGGCGGTCGGGTCGGTCGCGGGGCTGCCGGGTGTTGGCAAGACCACGCTCGCTTACGCCGTAGGTCATGCCGCGCTCGACAAGGGCTGGTTCACCGGTGTGCAGTTGGTGAACCTGCGGGGCTACGACCCGAACCCTGTGCCGCCGCAGGACGCGCTGGAGGCATTGCTGCGAGCCTTGGGTGTCGCGGCCGACCACATTCCGCCAACTCTCGACGAGCGTGCGGGGCTTTATCGCTCTCAACTCGATGCCCTTGCGAGAGACGGGGAGCGTTTTCTGATCCTGGCAGACAACGCCTCCACCTCCGAGCAGATCCGGCCGCTGCTGCCGGCCCGTCACCACGCGGTGCTGGTGACCTCCCGCCACACGTTGCCTGGGCTCGGCGCCCGGCTGGTCAATCTCCATCCTCTGCAGCCGGATGCCGCTGTCGATCTCTTGCAGCAGCGACTGGAAGTCGCCGATCCCGACGACCGGCGCGTCGAGGAAGAGCCCGCGGCCGCGGAGGAACTCGCCGCGCTCTGCGGTTACCTGCCCCTAGCGCTGCAGATCGCTGCGGCTCTTCTCGCTGACGACCCATATCAGCCACTTTCCGAGCGGGTGCGGATGCTCGCCGACGCTGGCAGCCGTCTCGGTGGCCTCGACGACGGTGAGCGCAACCTGCGCGCAGTCTTCGATGAATGCCTTACCCGCCTCACCCACCAGCAGGCCGACCTCTATCGCCTTCTTGGTCTCCACGCCGGCCCTGATATTTCCACACCTGCCGTCGCGGCCCTCACTAACCAGCCTGCCGAACAGATCACTCTGCTACTGAGGCAATTGGTTCAGGCGCGGCTTCTCATCCAGAACAGTCAGGCACGCGACCGCTGGTCCATGCACGACCTCTTGCGTGTACATGCCCAGGAGCAGGCCCGGGGCAGCATGGACGGTGGCCGCGCCTCTCGTAGGCGCATGGAACAGGCACGCACGCGGCTAACTGACTACTACATCCGCCACGCAGAAGCGGCCAACACCCATCTGCGCCCGCCCGGTCGGCCTGTGTCTACGCTGTTTGCCAGCAGGGAGCATGCGTTGGCGTGGTTCGATGCCGAACGTGAGAATCTTCTCGCCACCGCCCACGCTAATCTCGGCACCCACGAAGATACGGCCCGTTTTGGATTCGCTCTTGGTCGCTACCTGGAATGGCGACGGCGCCTGCAGGACTTGCTCACCATGCGTGCCCATGCGCTCAATTCCTGCCAGGCGCTTGGTGACACAAACAATGAAGCTGGCGCCTGGAGTAACCTCGGCGGCGTACTCAGAGAGTTTGGGCGTCACGATGAAGCACTCGAGGCCCACGAAACCTCCCTTCGTCTCTACCAGAAGATCGGTGGAATTGAGGGTCAGGCCAGTTCCTGGCAAAACATCGGCAGCGCACTATCGGACCTCAGGCGGTACGAGGAATCACTCGAGGCTAATGAAACCTCCCTCCGTCTTTACCGGCAAATCGGCGACATTCACGGCCAGGCCACGGCTTGGAACAATATCGGTACCGTGCGCAGTGAGCTCAGAAATTACGACGGATCGCTCGAGGCTCTCCAAACAGCCATCCGTCTCCACCAGCAAAATGGCGATATTCAAGGGCAGGCTACTGCCTGGAACAACCTCGGCTTCCCGTATGGTGAGATCGGGGACTACGACGGATCGCTCGAGGCTCACCAAACCGCCCTCCGCCTACATCGACAAATGGACGACATTAACGGCCAGGCCGCTGCCTGGCACAACATTGGCTTAACGCTCGGATCGCTCAAGCGGTTCGAAGAATCGATCGAGGCTAACGAGAAAGCCCTCAGTCTCCACCAGCAGATCGGCGACATTAACGGTCAAGGAAATGCCTGGAACGGCCTCGGTAACGCATTTAGAGAGCTTCATCGCTATGACGAAGCACTCGAAGCTCACGAAACCGCCCTACGCTTCCACCAGCAGAGGGGCGACGTTCGTGGTCAAGGCATGGCCTGGAACAACATTGGTACTACCTGCCGGGCTCTGGGGCGCCACGTGGAGGCCATCACAGCCGCTGAGACGGCAGTCGCAATGCTGACCCAAGCAGAGGGCTGGTCGCTCGTCGGAGAGGCATGGGGTGAACTTGCCACCACGCTGAGCGCATCCGATGGCGAGAAATCCCGAATCCAGGAGGCATGGCAGCAGTCAGCCACGGCCTACGCCCGCGGTGGCAACCATGAGGCGGCAGCTAAATCACATGCGAGCGCAGAGAGCTGCATCACGTGACATGCCCATAGTCCAGCTACTTTCATCCGGTGCTTACTGCCACCGAGGGGTCGGCGCTGCGCGACTGGACTGTGGCCCAGGTGCCGGCAGTCATCGTGAGGCGCCACGACGGCTTTCAAGGCTGAATAATGCACAGTGGCCGTACGTGCTCTGAATTGCGCGTTTCCTGAGTGTGGGGAGTCGTTTCAGGGTCCTGTGGCCCATGCAAGGCCCACAGGACCCTGAACGCCCCCTTTGCTGATACCGGGCTCTGCCGAGGGTCAGGCGCTCTCGATCAGGTGCCGTCCATCGTGTACACGAACATACGGCGCGCTCACCACGTCCAACGCGTCCAGGATCCGCACGGCGTACACCTCACCCATCCGCGTCTCGACTTCGTCGCGCGTGAGCCACTCAACGGCCGTCGACTCGGTGGAAGTGGTCTCCTCGCCGCCGGTCGGCCTGCATCGGAAGACGAGGGCGACCACACCTCTGGTCATGTTCTTGTAAACCCCGGTCAGGCGCTCGACCTCGACGCGCATGCCGGTCTCTTCGAGTACTTCCCGGGCCGCGCCTTGCTCGGGCTGTTCGTCCAGTTCGAGCACCCCGCCAGGGGGCTCCCAGGTGCCGTTGTCCGCGCGCCGGATCGCGAGGATGCGGCCGTCTTCCCGCACCACCACTCCAGCTACCGACACCGAGTGCAGCGGCATAGTTGCGCCCTCCAGTAGCGTTGCTTATGTATAGGAGTTTAGGAGGAACTGAAGGACATGGCATCCACCCCCGCACGGGACTCCGGAAAGCCTCGGTATCTCCAGATCGCCGATGATCTCGTCCAGCAGATCAAGGAGGCTGTGCTTGAGCCCGGCGAGCAGGTACCGAGCGAGTCGGACCTCATGAAGAAGTACGCGGCCTCGCAGGGCACCGTACGGAAGGCGATGGCCGAGCTTCGGGCCACGGGCCTTATCGACACCCTCCACGGCAAGGGCTCCTTCGTGAAGCGCCGGCCACCGGTCCGCCGGAAGTCGTCCGATCGGTTCAGGAGGGCCCACCGTACGGCCGGCAAGGCCGCCTACCTGGCCGAAGCCGAGCAGTCCGGCAGCAAGCCCAGCGTCAGCGTGCTGTACGTCGGCCCGGTCGATGCGCCGACGGATATCGCCGAACGGCTGTCGGTCCCCACCGGCTCCAAGATCCTCGCCCGGCGCCGCCTGTACTTCAGCGACGGCATCCCGACCGAGGAGGCGATCTCCTACCTGCCGTGGGATGTCGCCAAGGACATCCCGCAACTCTTCGAGGAGAACCCGGGTGGCGGAGGCATCTACGCACGCCTGGAGGAGCATGGTCACTCGCTGGTCGAGTTCACTGAGACGGTCCGCGTGCGTCTCGCCACCAAGCAGGAAGTCGCAGCCCTGAGCCTCAGCCCCGGGTCACCCATCATCCACCTGACCAGGAACGCCGAATCCTCGAATGGCCGAGTAGTAGAGGTCTGCGACACCTTCATGGCCGCTGACCAGTTCGTTCTGGAGTACCGCATCCCCGCCGGTGACTGAAAACAGGCAGCTCTGAGCCCAACCCGCCGCGCCACGGACGTACGGCGGGTTGACTCATGTGCAGGAGTTGGCCACTCTCGTACACATCACTCCTGCACATGAGTGCAGGAGTGCAGGAGTTACCTATGTCGCCCGGAGGGCTCTCGAGAGGGGCTCGATGGAAGCGCCAGTCACGGTTGAGAACTGAACAGTGGACACAGGCATCTGCGACAAGCCGTAGGCCCTGCCGCGCGAGCAGCAAGCACCTTTTCCCAGGCCGCCCTTGTGGGGCGGACAAGCGATCCGTACGTGCGGTGAGACAAGGGCGAAGATCGCGACCAACGCCACGCACCATGTCCGCCCCTGGAGGCCGACGTGAAGCGCTTAAGACCCTGGGCGCCGCCCCCGCTTGACCGGCGGGAGTGGCCGCGCCCACCGCGTCACCTGGCTACCGCAGCCGCTCGGCTGCGGCCGGCTGCCTCCTCCGCCCGTCCGGGCCCCGCTTGGGGTGCCGTACGGGCGGGGTGGTGGGGAGCCGGAAGTACCCACGACTCCAACGGCGAGAGGCCCCGGTGCTCGAACACCGGGGCCTCGGTTCGGGCCGTTCCAACCCGGTGAAAGGAAGTACGACCCATGAACGTGATCGTTGCTGGTCAGAGGATCGTTACCAGGGCCGAGCTGATCGAGGCCGCGCTCGGCTTCGACGCCGACCCCGTCGAGCCGCTGGAGTTCGACTCGGCCGCCGGCCAGGACGCGCTGCGCGACCTCGTCGCCACCCTGGAGACCGAGGCCGTGACCGAGGTCGACGCCGAGGACCTCGCGCACTACCGGGGCCTGCTCGGCGCCCGGGTGCTGGCCTTCCCCCGCCGCTCCGCCCTCGGCTTCGAGCGGGGTGCCGCGTGAACACCATCGCCTACTACGTGCTGCTGTCGCTGTGCATCGGCGTCGAGATCTGGGGCGCCGTCGCCGGCATGAACGACGTCATGTTCGTCGGCGCGATCGCGGCGTTCGGTGTGTGGGGTGTCGACCGGCTCCTGCTCCGCGCCGACCGCTACGAGGAGTTCGCCGGGGCGGGTGAGGAGCGGTGAAGACGCTCGCCCAGGTGCTGCTGTTCGTCCTCACTGTCCTGGAGCTCTCGCTCGGCCTGCTGGCCGGGACGGTCGCTCTGCTCAGCCTGATCACCGAGACGGTCGCCCGCGCGGTCGCCGGTCTCGACGAGGCCTTCGCCCGCCGGTTCCGGCTCGCCCGTCTCTCCCCGAAGCTCCGCCAGGAGCTCGCCGACGTCCTGTACGGGATCACGACGACGCCCGCCGGAGGTACCCGATGAGCACCTACCGCGAGGACCGGCGGGCCGACCGGGCCGCCGAGCGGGCTCAGGACCGCGAGGACCGCCGCCTGGAGCTGGAGGCCGCCGCCCAGCGCGAGCAGATCAAGGCGGAGGAGCGGCGCAAGGACGCCGAGGCCAAGCGGCGTCAGGAGCAGGCCGACCGCAAGGCCAAGCAGGCCGAGCAGGCGGCGAAGAAGGCGGCCGCGGCCGCCAAGCGCGCCAAGCTGCTGCGCTGGCTGAAGACCAACCCGGCGACGCTGTTCGTGGCGTTCGTGATGGTCGCCTCTATCGTCCCGGCGATCCTGTCCCAGATCGGCGCGCTGACCGGCGCGAGGGTGGCGGCGCCGATGGCCGGCCTGCTCGCGGCGATGCTGGAGGGCGGCGCCTGGGCGATCACGTTCATGGGCAAGCAGGCCGAGGACGCCGGCCGCGAACCGCGGAAGTACCGGATCGGCACCTGGGCCGTCGCCGCCGTCGCCGCGGCGGTGAACTTCTGGCACGGCCTGGAGGCCTACGCCGCCCACCCCTGGGTCGCCTTCGTCCTCGGCGCGAGCTCGCTGTTCGCGATCTACATCTGGGACCTGAAGACCCACGGCTCCCACGGCAAGACCAAGGCGCAGAAGCAGGCGGAGAAGGCGCGCAAGGCGCACGTCTTGGCCCGGCGTAAGCACCACCCCGAGATCGTCGAGCAGGCGGTGAAGCTTCAGGCCGCGCTGCCGTTCGGGGTGCTGGACGACGAGGCGGCGTTCGCCGCCGCCTGGCGGATCCACACCGGCGCCGAGCCCGGTCTGTCGGCCGAGCTGTACGCCACCGCGACCGAGGCCGTGCTCTCGCTCGGCGCGGCGTTCGAGCTCGGCGACAACGTGCGCGAGGAGCTGCTGGAGACCGGCTTCAAGGCCGCCCGGCTCAACCCCTTCGCCGAGCTGACCCAGACCCCTACAGCCCAAGCGGGAATTGGGTCGAACCCTCCCGAACCGCCCGCCGAGAAGCCCCGTGAGACGCCCGCCCGGGGACGGTCCGACGAAGAGCTGAACGAGCTCCTGCCGGACGCCCTGAGCGCGGCCGCCGAGCTCGTCGCCGAGGGCAAGCAGATCTCCGCGACCGGTCTGGCGAAGAAGCTCCAGATCCGCCGCGAGGACGCCCTCAAGCTCCGCGACCGCGTCATCGAACAGCGCCGCCTGCACGTCGCCTGACCCACCCCACGTACGCGGGGCCCGGCCCTCGCCTGGCAGCACCGGCCGGGCCCCGCTACCTCACCAGGAGGCACCGCAAGCATGACCGAGCACCTGCCCGAAACCAACGCCCCCTTCACTCCGATCACCCCTGCCGAGCCGACGATCGCGACCGTCACCTTCCTCCACCCCGCCACCCCGCCCGCCGACGGTGACGCCTGGGAGGACTGGGAGGAGGGCGACGAGGACGACTCCTTCGACTCCGGCCCGGCCCCGGCCGGTGCGGCGCCGGTCGTCGTCCCGCCGATGCCGACCGAGCCGCCGGCCATCGGCCCGGACGACCGCACCGTCGTGCTGGAGACCGCCCGGGTCATCCTCGACAAGACCCCGGCCGCCGAGCCGGTGGTCCGGCCGGGCAAGTTCGCCGGGACCGTGGACCTGGACGACTTCGACGACGCCCCGCTGATCCCCGCCTGGATGTACTCGGCAGAGGGCTGGGCCGCCTGGGCCGGGGTCTTCTACCGGGCCCGCCGGAGGGACTTCCGCCGCTGGGTCCGCCGCCAGCCCACCAGCAAGGGTCACGTCCGCCAGTTCGGCCGCGGCGCCCGCCGCGCCCACGAGTGGGTCGTCGGCTTCGAGGGCGTGCGCGTGCAGTCCGCCGCCCACACCGCCCACGTCCTCACGAGGGAGGCCAAGCTCGCCGCCCGCCACGCCCGCTTCACCCCCCGCATCCTCGGGGCGAAGAAGGAGCTCGCGATGAAGGCCGCGGAGAAGGCGACCAAGGCCGCCGAGGAGGCCGTGCTGCTGCACAAGAAGGCGAAGAAGGACCGCAACCGCGCGAGGAACCTGCGGGCCGGCGTCGTCTACGGCCCGCCGCTCGCCGCGCTCGGCACCGGCTACGCCTACGGCGGCGGCCTCGGCCTCGCGGCCGGTCTGCTCTCGACGTTCGCCGGGGGCGCGTTCGTCGGCCGCAAGCCGTACGACGAGGAGGCGGACTGGACGAGCGACTGGCGCTCGCTCGGCGACGGCGACCGCATGACCGCCCCCATGCTCGACCAGTCCTTCCGAGCGGCGAAGGTGATCGGCTCCGAGGAGTCCCTCGGCGTCGTGCAGATGCCGATGCTCGACGCCCGCGGCGCCTGGACGGCCGTCCTCGACCTCCCGCCGGGGGTCCCGGCGAAGAAGGCGATCCGCGCGACCGACGAGCTGGCCGCCGCGTTCGGCGTCGAGGAGGCCCAGGTCTCCGTCGCCAAGCGCGGCCGCGCCGGCCGCATCGAGCTCTACGTGAGCCGCGACCTGCCGTTCACCGACAAGGCCGCCCCCGGCCCGCTCCTCGCCCTGGAGTCGCCCGCCGACTTCTGGGGCCGCATCTCCATCGGCCCCGACGTGCGCGGCATCCACCAGTCCATCTCCGTCGTCGAGCGCTCCGGCCTGATCGGCGGCGAGCCCGGCGCCGGAAAGTCCGCGTCCGGGAACACGATCCTGCTCGCGGCCGCGCTCGACCCGCGCGTCATCCTCTGGCTCGCCGACGGCAAGGGCGGCGGCGACCTGGAGCCCTTCGAGCACCTCTGCGAGCGCTACGAGGGCGACGCCGACCCCGAGGCCTTCGACACGATGCTCGACGAGCTCCTCGACGTCATGAAGGCCCGGTACACGCTGCTGAAGAAGCTCGGCAAGCGCAAGGTCACCGAGGAACTCGCGAACAAGCACCCCGAGCTGCGCCAGCTCCTGCTGTGGGTCGACGAGCTGATGCTCTACACGACCGACGACGAGTTCGGGAAGAAGATCACCCGCAAGCTCCGCAACCTCGTCTCCCGGGGCCGGGCGGCCGGGATCATCACCTTCTGCGCCACCCAGAAGCCCGGCTCCGACGTCGTCGACACCTCGCTGCGGGACCTGCTGTCGATCCGGTGGGCGCTGCGCTGCACCACCCCGGAAGCCTCGGACACGATCCTCGGCAAGGGCGCCGCCGCGTCCGGCTACAGCGCGAAGACGATCCAGTCCGAGATGCGGGGCGCCGGCCTGCTGTGGGCCGAGGGCACCAACCCGACCATGGTCCGCGCCGACTACTACACCGACGAGCAGGTCACCGCCCTCATCGAGCGGGCCACCGAGTGGCGGCGTGCGGCCGGGACCCTGCCCAGCGGGCCGGTCTCCCTCGTCGACCAGCTGCGCGCCCAGGGCGACGAGGAGGCGCTGCTCCTGGCCGCCGTCCTGGACGTCTTCGCCGCCCACGCCGGCGAGGACGGCCCGGCCGAGTGGCTGCCCGGACAGCTCCTGCTCGACGAGCTCAAGACCGCCGGCCACTCGGTCACCGCCGAGAAGCTCGGCGCCCTCGTCCAGCGCACGGACGAGGAGAAGGCCAAGCGCCCGTGGGGCGAGAAGAAGACCCGCCTCGCGGGCTACCCGCTGGCCCGCGTCGAGGCCGCCGCCACCGCCCGATTCGGGCTTACCGCCTGATTCCGACCCGGACACCACCTGGACCGGCGCCCGGATTGACCCGGAATGCCCCCGGGCGGACCGGGCTCCGACCCGGACGCCGGAGGGCCCGACCCGGCCACCCGCGTCCGGGTCGGGCCCGGATCCGTCCGGGTCGCCCACCTCTCTGGCCTGCGCAAACGCGGAGCCGTCCGGGCTTCGTCCCGGTCTCTGTCTTAGCCCAAACCGGTACATAAGGAGTCAGGCACCGTGACTGCCCAGACCCTCACCGCCCCTGCCGCCCCGGCCCCCGAGCTCGCCGACGAGGCGGTGCTTCTGGTCCGCGAGATCGAGCAGTACCTCACCGCCCGCGTCCGCACGACCGCCCACCCGCTGGTCACCAAGACCACCGCCGAACTCATCGCCGAGGCCCTCGGCACCGCCCCGGCGGCCCCGGCCGCGCCGGTCCTCACCGTCCCGGCCCGCGCGCTGCGCCTCCTGCCCGACTGGGTGCTGAATTTCCCGCTGCTCCGTCAGCTCCACGGCGGCGGACGGCAGATCAGCGTCGCCGAGCACCTGGAGCTCACCGCCCTCGTGATCGAGCGCTACGGCTGGCACCGCGGCGCGCTGCGCTCGACATCGGGCCGCCGCTGCATCCTCGGTGCCCAGGCCGTCCTGTTCCGCCTCGGCTACGGCGACGAGACCACCGCCCTGGCCGCCGGCCACCGCCTCCAGGCCGTCCTCACCGCACGCGGGATCACCGAGCCCTATCACCGCTGGAACGACGCCACCGGCCGCACCCGCGAGGAAGCCCTCGCCCTCGTCCGCACCGCCGCCACCCACGCCCGCCAGGAGGCCCACGCATGATCTCCCGTAACCGCATCCGCCAGATCCGCGCCGAGCACGACTCCGAGCACCGCACCCACGAGTGGGCCGACCGCGTCATCGACGAGCTCCTGACCGAGGCCGAGACCCGCCACGCCGTCCACACCGCCGTGCACGGCATGACCGACTCCAAGGGCCGGACCCTCGCCCAGCGCATCACCGCCGTGCACCGGTACGGCACGCCGCCCACCGCCGCCGAGCTCGACCAGGCGCATGACTTGCTCGTCCTGCTCCTGGCGGCCGGCGCCCAGTACGGGCTCACGCTCGACGACTGGGACCTGCTCGCCGACCTCCCCGGCGCCTGCCGCGACCTGATCCACCACAAGCGCCACTGACCGCACCCCGTCCCCGAAAGGAGAACCGCCGTGGCCATCACCGTCTCGCTCGTCGCCCTCTTCGGACTCGTCCTGTACTTCCTCCTGCGCGCCGGAAACCTTGGCTACGGCTCGGCGTTCATCGCCGCCGGATTCGGGTTTTTCCTCGCCTCCACCGGCGCCGCCACCCCCATCGACCAGCTCACCAACAGCGTCATCGACGCCCTCTCCACCTTCTGAGGAGAACCTGCGTCCCGTACCAACCCATAGCTACGCCGAGGGCGGCCCCTCATCTCGCCAAAGAAACCGGGGCCGCCCTCGCTCACCAGCACCGTCAATAGAACTGGAGACACCCAGCATGACCCATCCGATCCCGATCCGGCGAGATGGACGCCACCTCGCCACCGCGCTGCATCTCGCGGCGGGCCGCGTGCCGGTGCTGCCGCTGCGAGCGGGGAAGGGCCCGTTCGGCAACTGCCCCGACTGCGCCGACAACGCGTGTGGCGGCCGGCCGAACATGAAGGCCCCCGGGCCTTGCTCCTGCCCGCGTCCGTGTCACGCCTGGGCTGCCGCCACTACCGACCCCCGCGTCCTCGCCTCGCCCGCATGGGCGATGGCCTGGCGCGGCGCGGGAGTCGTCGGGTACCACCCGGGCGGCGCCGGGGTCACCGTGGTCGACCTGGACGACGTCGACGCCGTCACCTGGGCCCGCACCACCCTGCCGCCCACTCGCACCGTGGCCACGACGCGCGGTGAACACTGGATCTATCGGGGCGTGATGCGCTCCGCCAACCACGTTCGGCCGGGCGTCGACATCAAGTCCCTCATGTCCTACGCCCGGTGGCTCGGCCCGGGCACCGGCGGCATGGCGGTGCTGCCGCCGGTCGTCCTCGCCCTCGTCGAGAGGGAAGAGCCCACCCGGCCCGGGGAGGCCGTGGACTCTTCGTCGGTGCCCCGTGCCCGGTGGGACCGGAGCGTGGCCACCGGCTGCCGCCACACCGACGCCTACATCCGCACCGGCCTCTCTCGAGGTGTCGCACACGTCCGGGCCCGCTCCGAGAAGGGCGCCGGGACGGCCGCGTACGGGGCCGCCCGGTTCCTTGCCAAGCAGCACACCGCCTGCCCCGGCCCGTGCGGGCTCGACGCCCTGGGCGAGGACCTCATCGACGCCGCCGTGTCCGTCGGCGTCCCTGAGTCGTACGCCCGCCGGGCGATCACCAACGGCCTCCAGGCGGCTCTGGGAGCAACCGCGTGACCGGCATCGAGGAGCTGCCCTCGCCGTCCAACCCGATGGCCGTCGCCCGCAGGATCGTGCCCGCCTGGCACACCGAGGACGGACACCTGCGGCTGCGCCGCTGGCGCGGGTCGTGGATGCGGTGGACCGGAACGTGCTGGCGGGAGTACGACGAGCAGCAGATGCGCGCCGGGCTCTACAAGCGCCTGGAGCACGTCACCTTCTTCGCCGGCGTCGACAAGAACGGTGAGCCGGAAATGCGGGAGTGGGCGCCGACGAAGACGAAGATCAGCAACCTGCTCGACGCGCTGAGCGCCATTACCCTCCTGCCCTCGGACGTGGATGCGCCGTCGTGGATCGACGGCGAGCACGACCGCAATGACACCAGCCCGATCGTCGCCTGCCGGAACGGACTCCTGCGGATCCGGGATCGTGAGCTCCTGCCGCACGGGCCCGGGTTCTTCAACTTGGTCTCCGTCCCGTATGACTACGACCCCGCCGCGACCGCGCCCACGTGGGAGGCGTTTCTGGCGGGGATCTGGCCGAACGACCCCGAGTCCATCGCCGCCCTTCAAGAGTGGTTCGGCTACGTGCTCTCCGGCCGGACCGACCAGCAGAAGATCCTGCTCATGAAGGGCCCTTCCCGCTCCGGGAAAGGCACCATCGCCCGGATCCTGAAGGAGCTGGTCGGCAAGGAGAACCTCGCCGGTCCCACGCTCGCCGGCCTGGGCACGAACTTCGGGCTCTCTACCCTCGTCGGCAAGCCGCTCGCCGTCATCTCCGACGCCCGCCTGTCCGGCGACGGCGGCCAGGTCGTCGAGCGGCTGCTGACCATCTCCGGCGAGGACACGATCGACATCGATCGGAAGTACCGCGAGCCCTGGACCGGGAAGCTCCCGACCCGGCTCATGGTGCTGACCAACGAGCTGCCGAACTTCGGCGACTCCTCCGGCGTCATCGCCCGCCGGTTCATCGTCCTCAACATGACCGTCTCCTGGCTCGGCAAGGAGGACACCGGCCTGACCGGCAAGCTCGCTGCGGAGATGCCCGGCATCATCAATTGGGCCCTCGACGGCCTCGCCCGCCTGGAGCGCACCGGCCGGATCACCGAGCCCGCCTCCTCGCAGGACGCCGTCACGATGATGCAGGACACCGCCTCGCCCACCTCCGCGTTCGTCCGCGAGCGCTGCACCACCGGCCCCACCCATGAAGTCCCCGTGGACGTCCTGTGGGCTGCCTGGCGCGAGTGGGCCGAGGACAACGGCGTGAAGGTCATCGGGAGCAAGCAGCTCTTCGGCCGCAACCTGCTCTCCGTCGTCCCCCAGCTCCACCGCACCCGGCCCCGCGACGCTTACGGCCGTCAGGTGGCCAAGTACTCCGGAATCACCCTCAACCCGACTTCCTGAGCGACTTGAGTCGCTTGAGTCGCGACTCAGTGCAATGTCATCCCAACTTTTTCGCCCGAGGAGGGCACTAGATGGCTGGCACGGCCAAGGCCCGCGAGATGCTCACCGTCCCCGAGATCTGCGAGGAACTCGGCATCAGCAGCTCGACCTTCTACGACTGGCGCCTGAAGCGGCGCGCACCCCGCTGCATCAAGCTCCCGAACGGAGCCCTCCGCGTCCGCCGGGTCGACCTGGAGCTCTGGCTGAACGAGCACGAGGACGCCGCTTGATGGACACGACGTACAACGTGAAGTTCTGGAAGACCGGCGTCAACGTGGGCAAGCGGAAAACCACCCACACCGTGCGCTGGGAGTTGAACGGCCGGGAGCACCGCCAGACGTTCGTCACGGCGGCCCTCGCCGAGTCCTTCCGCGCCGGGCTGGTGTCCGCGGCGCGGAAGGGGGAGGCGTTCAGCCTCTCCACCGGGCTCCCGGTCTCGCACATCTCCCAGGCGGCCGGCGTGACGTGGTACGACTTCGCGATCCAGTTCGTGGATCAGCTCTGGGGGCGGACGTCCGCGAACAACCGGCGGAACGTGGCGAAGGCGCTCACGCCTGTCACGATCGCCCTGCTCCGATCCCAGCCCACCGCGTTCAAGGGCGTCGACGTGCGCCGGGCCCTCCGCGAGTACGCCTTCAACACCCTGCGGCGCGACCAGGCCCCGCCGGAGATCGCTGTGATCCTGCAGTGGGTGGAGCGGAACTCGCTCACCATGGCGGCCTGGGAGGACGAGGGCACCGTGGAGATGGTGCTGCGGGCCGCCGGGACGAAGCTGGACGGGACCCCCGTGGCCGCCAGCACGGCACGGCGCACTAAGCGGGTCCTGAACGTCCTCATCGAGCACGCCATCAAGAAGAAGGTGCTCAAGGAGAACCCGCTTCCGAAGGGGAAGGGCGCCGGCGCCGCCGCGTCCAAGACCTCCTCGGCCGTCGACAAGCGCTCCCTGCTCAACAAGGAGCAGGCCGCCAAGCTCCTCGGCTGGGTCTACGCCCGGCCGAGGGGCGGCCCGCGGCTGCACGCCTTCTTCGCCACGATGTACTACGCCGGCGCCAGGCCCGAGGAGGTTGTGGCGATCGATGTCGGCGACGTCCGCCTGCCCGACGCGGACGCCGACGACCAGTGGGGCGAGCTGCTGCTCCACACCGCCCACCCCGAGGTCGGCAGGCAGTGGACGGACACGGGGGAGGTGCGCGAGCAGCGCGGCCTCAAGGGACGGGCCGCCGACGACACCCGGACGGTGCCCTGCCGCCCCGCCCTGACGCGGATCCTCCGGGCCCACATCGAGAAGGAGGCGCTGAAGCCTGGTGAGCTGCTGATGCAGGGGGAGAAGGGCGGGGACCTCGCCGGGTCCGTGATCCGGCGAGCGTGGCGGCGGGCTCGGAAGGAAGTGCTCACGCCGTACGAGTTCGGCTCCCCGCTCGGCCGGCGCGTGTACGACCTCCGCCACACCTGCTTGACGAACTGGCTCAATGCCGGCGTCCCACCCGCGACCGTGGCCGAGTGGGCGGGCAACAGCGTCCCCGTCCTCCTCGCCACCTACGCCCGGTGCATCGACGGACAGCTCGACGACCTGAAGCAGCGGATCGAGGGAGCGGGGGAGCTGCCCGACCCTGCCGCGGCGGGGGTCTGAAAACTCCACCGCGTATTCACCGAGGCCACCCGCAGAAACGCAGGATGAGCCGGAGCCAGCCGGATACGTCCGCTGCCCGCCAGGGGGCGTATCCGGCTCCGGCCCGCTCTCCGGAAACCTGCTCTGACCAGCAAAAAGGACCCTCCCGAAGGAGGGTCCCGATCTTGCGCCCCCGGCAGGACTCGAACCTGCGGCCAAGTGCTTAGAAGGCACCTGCTCTATCCACTGAGCTACGGGGGCCGGGTGGTGGCCGTGTGGCCAGGAGCCCCTGGTGGGTGGGGTGTGCCTGCCGGGACAAGGATAGGGCTCCGATCGCCTTGGCCCGGTTGCTTCACCTGCGTGGCACGATGTGGAGGTTCGGTGAAGCGAACCGATAATCGCAGGCAGGTGCGATTCGCGCAGCGGTTTTCACGTCGCTCGGGGCGGGTGTTGTGCACTCGTTATGCCCGGCCTTCCGGTCGCCACCCTTCTCTTCGGCGCGCAGGGTACTCATACGCTTCAAAAACACTCATAAATTGGGCATTCTTCGCATGTGGTGACCTTGGACGAACGGCCTCAGCTGATCGACGCACTTTCCGCCCTGCGCGACCGTGTCGCCGCCGTGCGTCTCCCACTGCCCCTTCCCGACACCCCACGCGCCCGCCAGACCCGGACCGAGTTGCTCGCCCAGCTCGACGACTACCTGGTGCCCCGGCTGAAGGACCCCGACGCCCCGCTCCTCGCGGTCGTCGGCGGATCCACCGGAGCCGGCAAGTCCACCCTCGTCAACTCCCTTGTCGGGCGCCGCGTCAGCGAGGCGGGAGTGCTCAGACCCACCACCCGGACACCCGTCCTCGTCTGCCACCCCGAGGACCACCACTGGTTCGCCGGGATGCGGGTCCTCCCGCAGCTGACCCGCGTCTGGCTGCCCCAGGCCGACGAGGACCACCCCGTCGACGAACCCGCCCCCGAGGAGAACGCGCTGCGCGTCGAGACGGCCTCCTCGCTGCCCCGGGGGCTCGCCCTGCTCGACGCGCCCGACATCGACTCCCTCGTCGTCGAGAACCGGCTCCTCGCCGCCGAGTTGATCTGCGCCGCCGACGTCTGGGTCATGGTCACCACCGCCTCGCGGTACGCCGACGCCGTGCCCTGGCACCTGCTCCGTACCGCCAAGGAGTACGACGCCACCCTCGTCACCGTCCTCGACCGCGTCCCCCACCAGGTCATCGGCGAGGTCTCCCGGCAGTACGCGGCGCTGCTCGACAAGGCCGGCCTCGGCCACGTGCCCCGGTTCACCATCCCCGAGCTGCCCGAGTCCGCGTGCGGCGGCAGCGGACTGCTGCCCGAGAGCGCCGTCGCCGAGCTGCGCGCCTGGCTCGCCCACCGCGCCCAGGACCCGGCCGCCCGCCAGCAGGCCGCCGACCGGACCGCCTCCGGGGTCATCGACTCCCTCGACACCCGGCTGCCCGAGCTGGCCGGCGCGGTCGCCGCCCAGTACGCCGCGGCCGTCCGCCTCGGCGGCGTCGTCGAGGCCGCCTACCGCGAGCAGGGCAAGCGGGTGCGCAAGGAGCTCGGCCGCGGCGCCGTCCTCGCCGGCGACGCCCGCACCCGCTGGCGCGCCTACCCCCGCGACAGCACCTCCGAGGAGCTCCTGGACGCCCTCACCGAGTCCCTCGCCGCCCTCCTCCACTGCGCGGTCTCCGCGGCCGAGGAGCACGTCCGGGACACCTGGCGCCGCGAACCCGCCTCCGCGCCCCTCGGCCCGCCGCGGGCCGGCGCCGACCGGGAGGCGGCGGAGCGGATCGGCGTCGCGGCGCGGCGCTGGCGCCGTGAGCTGGAGGAGCTGGCAGAGGAGGAGGCACGGGGCGTCGACCGCCCCCCGGGGTCCCGCCGCTCCGGCTCCCGTTCCTCCGGCGCCGTCCCCGAGCCCGACACCGTCGCCGCGCTCCTCGCCACCTCCCTCCTCGGCGGCCGCCGCGCCCGCGCCGCCGGAGAACGCCTCGCCGAACTCCTCGGCGCCCAGACCGCCCTGCGGCTGCGCGACAAGGGCGGCGAACTCGTCCTCTCGTACGTCGACCGCGTCCTGCACGCCGAGCGCGACCGCCGCCTCGCCCCCCTCGACGCCCTCGACGTGACCCCCGAGCCGCAGGCGGAGCTGATCGCCGCGCTCTCCGTACTGCAGAAGGAGAAGTGACGTGGTGGACGACGACCGGGAGCGTGACCGCGCGCGCTGGGACGACGGGCTGATCGCGCGGCGCGCGGCCGAGAAGGCCGTGGTCGCGGAGGAGAAGGCGCCGGCGAAGCCGCAGGAGGAGGACGACCTGCCGCCCCTCGGCGGCAGCTACGGCGGGCCCCTCCGCCGCCGTCTCGACGCCCTCCACGAGCTCGTCGGGCTCTCCCGCACCCGGGTCGAGAGCGAGGCCCTTGCCGAGGCGGGACGCGTCCTCGACGAGGCCGCGGCCCGCCAGCGGCTCTCCTCCCGGCACACCGTGATCGCCGTCGCCGGCGCCACCGGCAGCGGGAAGTCCACGCTCTTCAACGCCCTCGCCGGCGTGCCCGTCTCCGAGACCGGACTGCGCCGCCCCACCACCTCCGCGCCCATCGCGCTCAGCTGGTCCGACGGCGCCGCCGGACTGCTCGACCGGCTCGCGGTCCCCAGCAGGCTGCGCCGCCGCCCCCTCGCGGGCGGCGCCGGCGACACCGAGCTCCAGGGACTCGTCCTCGTCGACCTGCCCGACCACGACTCCGCCGTCACCGCCCACCGCGACCAGGTCGACCGGATCCTCGGCCTCGTCGACGCCGTGATCTGGGTCGTCGATCCGGAGAAGTACGCCGACGCCGCCCTCCACGAGCGCTACCTGCAGCCCCTCGCCGGGCACGCCGAGGTCACCTTCGTCGTCCTCAACCAGATCGACCGGCTCGGCACCGAGGCCGCCGACCTCGTCCTCGACGACCTGCGCCGCCTCCTCGACGAGGACGGCGTGGCGCTCGGCGAGCACGGCGAACCCGGCGCGACCGTCCTCGCCGTCTCCGCCCTGACCGGCGAGGGCGTGCCCGAACTGCGCGAGGCCGTCGCCCGGTTCGTCCAGGAACGCACCGCTCCCGAGCGCCGGCTCGCCGCCGACGTCGACGCCGCCGCGGCCCGGCTGCGCCAGGCGTACGTCGCCGACGGGCGGACCGGCCTCGACGAACGGGCCCGGGACGCCTTCACGGACCGGCTCGCCGTCGCCGTCGGCGCCCAGGCCGCGGGCGAGGCCGCCGAGCGGGTCTGGCGCCGGGGCGCCATCCGCGCCTGCGGCACCCCCTGGCTGCGGCTCTACCGCTGGTACGAGCGGATGCGTGCGCACGGCTCCACCGACCCCCGCCTCGAAGTCCCCGTCGAGGACGAGCTGACGGCCCGCCAACGCGTCGAGCAGGCCGTACGGATCGTCGCCGACGAGGCCTCGCGGGGCCTTCCGGTGCCCTGGGCCCAGGCGGTGCGCGAGGCGGCGGTGCGCGGGGCCGAGGGGCTGCCGGAGGCCCTGGACGAGCTGACGGTCTCCATGGGGGACCCGGCCGCCCGGCCGCCCCGGCCCGCCTGGTGGCCCGCGGCCGTCCTCGCCCAGGCGGTGATGACGCTCCTGCAGATCTTCGGCGCGCTGTGGCTGGTGGGGCAGATCCTGGGCGTCGTCGAGCCGGGCCTGCTGCCGCCGGTCCTCGTGATGCTCGGCGGGATCATCGGCGGCCCGCTCGTCGAATGGGCCTGCGAGGGCGCCGTGAAGGGCCCGGCCCGCCGGTACGGGCAGGAGGCCGAACGCCGCCTGCGGGAGGCCGCCGCGGCCTGCGGACGGGCCCGGGTCCTCGACCCGGTGGCGGCGGAGCTGATGCGCTACCGGGAGGTGCGCGAGCAGTACGCGACGGTGGTGGGCTCGCGCCCGCCGACGTCCCGGATCGTCGTCGGCGGCCGAGGCGGCGGCCGCTCCGGTACGGGCCGGCTGGGCGCGACGCGGGCGGGAGCGCGGGTGAGGTGACCGGTCGCCGGGGCGTCGGGTGCGGGACGGTTCCCCCTCCCGGGTGAGGGCGTCGTCCCCAGGCGCGCGGTTGTGCACAGGCCGGAGCGCGGTGCGCCCGGCCGCCCCAGCATGGTTCCCACGGGGTGTCCACGCAGCAGGACACCGGAAGAGCCGGAGAAACCGGAAGAGCCGGAAGAATGGGGGCGGAACCATGAACGACACGACCGTGACGCTCGTCGGGAACGTGGCGACGGCGGTGGAGTACCGGGACACGGCGGCGGGCGGAGTGGCCCGCTTCCGGTTCGCGGTGACCGCGCGCCGCTGGGACCGGGAGCGGGGACTCTGGTCCGACGGGAACACCAGCTTCTACACGGTGTCGGCCTGGCGCTCGCTCGGTGCCAACCTCGCCGCCTCGGTCTCCGTGGGGGAACCGCTCGTCGTGCACGGGCGGCTGAAGGTCCGTGAGGAGGAGCGCGACGGACAGCGCAAGACCTTCGTGGACGTGGACGCGACGGCCGTGGGGCACGACCTGAGCAGGGGGACGGCAGCCTTCCGGCGCGCCGCCCGGGTGGAGCCCAAACCGCAGTCGGAGCAGGACCCGTGGGCGGTGGCGGCGGAGGAGGGGACGGCCGTGCCACCCCAGTTGGTAACCGCGTCCTGACCTTGTGTTGTGGGGATTTGTCGACCAACTCGCCTTGCCGATAACGATTCCGAGTCGGAATGGTTATCTGACCGTACGACAGGGCACCGGGGGGTTCCGCGTCCCTAGGATTCCCGAATACTCATGTGGCACGTGAGCCCATCGAGTCTGTGAGTCTTGCTGGCGTGCGCTCCCCCCACGCGAATCGACCAAGTTCGCGGAGTGTCTCGCCCGGAGGGGAATCCAATGTTTTCAGTTCGTGGGCGTGGCGTTGCCCGTCTCGCCGCCACGATCCTGGTCTCCGGCCTCGTCGCGACCGGCGCGATGGCGACCGCCGGTCCGGCCCTGGCCGATGACAACGCCCCGGGTGCCGGTGGCGCCATGGCGAAGTTCGGCGGCATGACGGAGGACGCGGGCGCCGTCGAGATCACCGAGAAGGACGGCACCAAGTGGTCCGTCAACGGTGGTCTGTTCAAGATGGAGGTGGACGGCGGAGGAAGCCTCTTCACCTACTGCATCGACCTCCGCACCCCGGCCAAGCGCGACTTCAACTACAAGGAAGTCGGCTGGGACGAGTCCTCCCTGCACAACAACGGCAACGCGGGCAAGATCCTCTGGATCCTGGAGCACGCCTACCCGAAGCTGTCCGCCGAGACCCTCGGCGGCAACGTGGGGGTCGACCTCTCCAAGCAGGAGGCCGCGGCCGGTACGCAGGCCGCCATCTGGACCCTCTCTGACAACGTCGTCGCCACGCCCAAGGACGAGGACGCGGAGAAGCTGAAGGAGTACCTGCTGGAGAAGGCGGTCGAGCTCGACGAGCCGACGGCCTCCCTGAGCCTCTCCCCGGCCACCGTGGCGGGCAAGGCCGGCGAGAAGCTCGGCCCGATCACCGTCACCACCAACGCCACCGCCAAGCTCGCGGCCGCCCCGGGTGCCTCCGCCGGAGTCAAGGTCGTCGACAAGGACGGCAAGCCGGTCACCGACGCCAAGAACGGCGACCAGATCTACTTCGACGTCCCGGCCGGCACCGCCGACGGCACCGCCGAGCTGACCGCCGAGGCCACCACCAAGGTCTCGCTCGGCCGTGCCTTCGTCTCCGTCGACGGCCCGTCGCAGACCCTGATCCTGGCCGGCTCCAGCGACTCCACGGTCACCGCCAAGGCCTCCGCCACGTGGGCCAAGAAGGGTGCCGTCCCGTCCGTCACGGTCGCCAAGGACTGCGCCAAGGGCGGCCTGGAGATCATCGCCTCCAACAAGGGCGACGAGGCCTGGACCTTCGACCTGAAGGGCACCTCGTACACGGTCGGTGCCGGTGAGACGAAGAACATCGCCCTCCCGCTCGCCGAGGACGAGGCGTACAAGTTCACGATCACCGGCCCGAACGGCTTCGAGGAGACCTTCGAGGGCGTCCTGGACTGCAAGACGGCCACCCCCGGCCCGAAGCCGTCGGAGACCCCCTCCACCACCCCCTCGGCCACGCCTTCCACCCCGTCCACCACGGGCGGCACGACCGGTGACACCACCGGCGCCACCACGACCGGTGGCGGCGACCTCGCCGAGACCGGCAGCTCCAGCGCCACCCCGATGATCGCCGGCATCGCCGCCGCGCTCGTCGTGATCGGCGGCGGCGCGGTGTTCTTCCTCCGCAAGAAGAAGGCCGCCGGCCAGTGAGCCCAGGCCTGACCGCGTGACCCCGCACGACCCCGGACCGCACCCGCGGCCGGGGTCGTCGCACGTCCGAAAGGCCCGCGGGGCCGCCCCGGAGAAGCGCGGATCAGGGGGCTCCCCGCCTACTGGTTCGCACCCAGGGGTGGCGGTCAGGCAAGATGGGGTGTATCTGCCCACTCACTCTTTGCCGGACGGTTTCTCTTGGCTGAGTACATCTACACGATGCGCAAGGCGCGCAAGGCGCACGGCGACAAGGTCATCCTGGATGACGTGACGCTGAGCTTCCTGCCGGGTGCGAAGATCGGTGTGGTCGGCCCGAACGGTGCCGGTAAGTCCACCGTTCTGAAGATCATGGCGGGCCTTGAGCAGCCGTCCAACGGTGACGCGTTCCTGTCGCCCGGCTACTCCGTCGGCATCCTCATGCAGGAGCCGAAGCTCGACGAGTCCAAGACCGTCCTGGAGAACGTCGAGGACGGCGTCGCCGAGATCAAGGGCAAGCTCAACCGGTTCAACGCGATCGCCGAAGAGATGGCGACGAACTACACCGACGAGCTCATGGAGGAGATGGGCAAGCTCCAGGACGACCTGGACCACGCCAACGCGTGGGACCTCGACGCCCAGCTGGAGCAGGCCATGGACGCCCTGGGCTGCCCGCCCGGCGACTGGCCGGTGAACAACCTCTCCGGTGGCGAGAAGCGCCGCGTGGCGCTCTGCAAGCTCCTCCTGGAGGCCCCCGACCTGCTGCTCCTCGACGAGCCCACCAACC
This sequence comes from Streptomyces sp. NPDC053513, assembly GCF_044544765.1. NCBI lineage: Bacteria > Bacillati > Actinomycetota > Actinomycetes > Kitasatosporales > Streptomycetaceae > Streptomyces > Streptomyces sp. NPDC053513. The sequence continues at coordinate 265,879 of NZ_JBITXP010000004.1, read as the reverse complement.
ACCTCGACGCCGAGTCGGTGAACTGGCTGGAGCAGCACCTCGCCCAGTACAAGGGCACCGTCGTGGCCATCACCCACGACCGGTACTTCCTCGACAACGTCGCCGAGTGGATCCTGGAGCTCGACCGCGGTCGCGCCCACCCCTACGAGGGCAACTACTCGACCTACCTGACGAAGAAGTCCGAGCGCCTCAAGGTCGAGGGCCAGAAGGACGCCAAGCGCGCCAAGCGCCTCAAGGAAGAGCTCGAGTGGGTGCGGTCGAACGCCAAGGGGCGTCAGGCCAAGTCCAAGGCCCGTCTCGCGCGCTACGAGGAGATGGCGGCCGAGGCCGACAAGATGCGGAAGCTGGACTTCGAGGAGATCCAGATCCCGCCGGGCCCGCGTCTGGGCTCCATCGTCGTCGAGGTCGAGAACCTGTCGAAGGCCTTCGGCGACAAGGTCCTCATCGACGACCTGTCCTTCACCCTGCCGCGCAACGGCATCGTCGGCGTCATCGGCCCGAACGGCGCCGGCAAGACCACGCTCTTCAAGATGCTCCAGGGTCTGGAGACCCCGGACTCCGGCTCCGTCAAGGTCGGCGAGACCGTCAAGATCTCGTACGTCGACCAGAGCCGCGCCAACATCGACCCGAAGAAGACGCTGTGGGCCGTCGTCTCCGACGAGCTCGACTACATCAACGTCGGCCACGTCGAGATGCCCTCCCGCGCCTACGTCTCCGCGTTCGGCTTCAAGGGCCCGGACCAGCAGAAGCCGGCCGGCGTGCTCTCCGGCGGTGAGCGCAACCGTCTGAACCTCGCGCTCACCCTCAAGCAGGGCGGCAACCTGCTGCTCCTCGACGAGCCGACCAACGACCTCGACGTCGAGACCCTGTCCTCGCTGGAGAACGCGCTCCTGGAGTTCCCCGGCGCGGCCGTGGTCATCTCCCACGACCGCTGGTTCCTGGACCGAGTGGCCACCCACATCCTCGCGTACGAGGGCGACTCGAAGTGGTTCTGGTTCGAGGGCAACTTCGAGTCGTACGAGAAGAACAAGATCGAGCGCCTCGGCCCGGACGCGGCCCGTCCGCACCGTGCCACGTACAAGAAGCTGACCCGAGGCTGATCACTTCATGGCGAGGCACATCTACAGCTGTCCCCTGCGCTGGTCGGACATGGATGCCTTCGGGCACGTCAACAACGTCGTCTTCCTGCGGTACCTGGAAGAGGCGCGGATCGACTTCATGTTCCGGCTGGCGCCGGGGGACGGTTCCCCCTCGTTCTCCGGCGGGTCCGTCGTGGCCCGGCACGAGATCGACTACGTGCGGCCGCTGGTCCACCGGCACGAGCCGGTGACCATCGAGTCGTGGGTCACGAAGATAGGCGCGGCGTCCCTGACGATCGCGTACGAGATCAAGGATCCGGACGTCACGTACGTGCGGGCCTCGACGGTCGTCGTGCCCTTCGACCTGGAGGCGCAGCGGCCCCGGCGGATCTCCGCCGAGGAGCGCGAGTTCCTCCAGGAGTACGTGGACGACGGGATGTCGTCGGCCGCATGACCGTGCTCGCTCCGCTGCACTTCGCCGACGCCCGGGAGGCGGCGGCCCTCGCCGCCTTCCTCACCCGGCTCGTCCACTACGACCGGGCCGCCGCCGTCCGCCTCCAGGCCGGCGGCGGGGCGCTGGCGGTCTTCGGGCGGCCGCCGTCGTTCGAGGTGCTCGCGATCCGCACCGCCCGGCTCGTCGACGCGGTGGACCTCGACGTCACCGTCTCCGCCGGTGAACTCCTCGACGGCATCGAGGAGTCGGCCGGCAAGGCGGTCGTCCCGGACTCCGTGACCGGCCCGCCGTGGACCGGGGTCCTCCCGCCGCGCGGCGGCTGGGAGCCGGTCCCCGGGCTGCCGGGCGTCCCGGAGCTGCGGGGCGCGGTCGCCGCCGCCGTCGCCGAGTTCCGGGCGCGGGACGAGGAACTGCCCGAGGAGCGGCGCACCCGGGCCGAGCGCGACGCCCTCGGCCGCGAGATCTGGTCCCGGACCCTCGGCGCCACCGGGCTGCCGCTGCGCGCCGTGCACGCCGCGCAGTCCCTCGGCTTCCTTCCCCCGGGGGAGGCGCCGACGGCCCTGTTCGCCTCCGGGCCGTGGCTGCGGCTGCGTACCCCGTACGGCTCGATCGCGCTGCGCACCGTGCCCCCGCTCTCGCTGGGCGTCGCCCCCCGATGACCGAGGTCCAGGTCGACGGGCCTCTCGGCGGGGACGAGCTCAACGTCCTCTTCCGCGCCGCCTGGCCCGGACACCGGGACACCGACTTCGGTTCCGTCCTCGCCCGCAGCCTGCTCCGGGTCACCGCCCGCCGCGCCGGGCGGCTCGTCGGATACGTGAACGTCGTCGGGGACGGCGGCGTCCACGCCTTCCTCCTCGACACCACCGTCCACCCCGACGAGCGCCGCCGGGGCCTCGGCGCCACCCTCGTGCGGACCGCCGCCGCGGCCGCCCGCGAGCGCGGCGCGCACTGGCTGCACGTGGACTACGAGCCGCACCTCGCCGCCTTCCACGAGCGCTGCGGTTTCCGGCCCACCGCCGCCGGGCTCATGGACCTCACGAGCTGAGTCCCTTCCGACGGCCCTCCCCACGTCCTTCCCCGTCTCCCTCCCCCTGTCCCTCCCGCGCGATCGCGGTCACCGACAGCGCCGCCGAGAGCACGAGCAGGGACGTCGGGATCACCGGGGAGCCGTGGGACTCGTTGTCGCGGGCGAGGACCGGATCCATGCGGCGGTCGGGGTCGTACGCGATCCGGACCGCCCCGCCCGGCCCGGCGATCCGCTCCTCGGCCGAGAACTCGGCGGGATAGCCGCCGACGCAGTCCAGCGTGTGGTGGTAGAGCGTCTTGGGGGCCGGCGCGCCCTCGCCGAAGGTCGGGTGGTGGGTCACCCGGACCTCGCCCACCACGACGCAGTCGGTGACCGCGCCGAGGACCGCGGAATCCCGCGCCTCCACCCAGACCGCCGTCAGGCCCGCCAGGAGCAGGACGACCGCGGCGATGCCGCCGCCCTCGCGGAAGAGCGCGTTGTGCGCCAGGAGCGCGACGGCGGTCAGTGCGAGGCCGCCGACCAGCGCCAGGACGGTGGGCAGGCCGTGCGGGCTCCGCAGGCTCCGGTCCGCCCACCGCCACAGGAGCGTTCCGGCGACGGCGGGCACGAGCAGCGCCCCGGCGTACGGCACGGCCTTGCGCATGGGCACCCCCGTGAACGGCTTCGGCAGTCGGCCGGATCCGCCGGATCCGTGGGTGGGGACGCCCTTTCCACCGTGTCCGGTTGCGCCGCGCCGTGGGCCGGGGGCGCTCCCGCCGTGCGGGCCGCGGGGCGGCGACCCGCTAGTCCGCGCTGCTCACCCTCAGTTCGCGCTGTTCACCATCGAGGCCGCCGCGTACGTCAGATACCGCCACAGCTCGCTCTCGTGCTCCGGCGCCAGGCCGAGCGAGTCGAGGGCGTCGCGCATGTGGCGCAGCCAGGCGTCGTGGGCGGCCCGGTCCACGGTGAACGGCGCGTGGCGCATCCGGAGGCGGGGGTGGCCGCGGTGGTCGCTGTAGGTGCGGGGGCCGCCCCAGTACTGCATCAGGAAGAGGGCGAGTCGCTCCTCGGCCGGGCCGAGGTCCTCCTCGGGGTACATCGGGCGCAGCAGCGGGTCGGCCGCGACCCCTTCGTAGAAGCGGCGGACCAGGCGGCGAAACGTCTCCTCGCCCCCGACCTGCTCGTAGAAGGTCTGCTCCTGCGTCGTTTCCCCGGGAATCTCGTTCACCGTTCCATCGTCTCAGATGCCCCGGCCGAGGACCGGAGGCTTAGGACCGTTCCCCGACCGCCCCCGGACCGCCCGTACGGCCGCTCGCCCCGGAGCCCCGGAGGGCGGGAGAGTGGACCCATGGACGAGTTCGCCCAGGCAGGCGCGCGGGAGCGGCGCGCGCTCGTGCGGGAGATCGAGGCGGACGGCCTGCTGACCGATCCCGCCTGGCGGGCGGCCTTCGCCGAGGTGCCGCGCCACCTCTTCGTCCCGTACTACTACGTCTCCGCGCCCGGCGGCTACGAGCGGCTCTGGGCCGGCGACCCCGAGCCGGAGCGCCGGGCCCGCTGGCTGCGCGGGGCGTACGCCGACACCGCGATCGCCACCCGGGTGCGGGACGGGGAGCTGGTCTCCTCCGCCAGCCAGCCCTCCCTGATGGCCCTGATGCTCGACGCCCTGGACGTACGCGACGGGGACGACGTCCTGGAGATCGGCGCCGGGAGCGGCTACCACGCGGCCCTGCTCTGCCACCGCCTCGGCGAGGAGCACGTCACCACCGTCGACCTCGACGAGGAGATCGCCGAGTCCGCCCGGACCCACCTCGCCGCCGCCGGGTACCGGCCCGCCGTGCTCGCCGCCGACGGCGCCCGCGGCTGCCCCGAGCACGCCCCGTACGACCGGATCGTGGCGACCTGCGCGGTGCCCTCCGTCCCGTATCCCTGGCTCGCCCAGTGCCGGCCCGGCGCGCTCGTCCTCGCGCCGCTGTCCACCGGGCTGATCCTGCTGCGGGTGCGCGACGCCGCGCACGCGGAGGGGCGGTTCCTCGCGACCTCCGCGTACTTCGTGGCGCTCCGGGGCGTCGCCGCCGGGGCCCCGGAGCACGACAACCCGCGCCCCGGGCCCGCCGGGGACGAGCGCTTCCTCTTCCTGTGGGGTCTGGTCGGCGGGACCCTCGACCGGCGCGAAGCGCTCTCGCTCTGGCTGCGCGAGCGGCGGCCGGGGCGGGAGCGCTTCGGGGTGACGGTCAGCGGCGACCGGCAGTGGGCCTGGCTGGACGACCCCGGAGGGCCGTACGCCTGGCCCCTGCGCTGAGGCCGCCGCTCAGGCGAGCCGGACCGTGATCGTGGTCCAGGCGCCGACGTGCACCCGGTCGCCGTCCTGGAGCTGGACGGGGACGTAGGGCTGGATCGGCTCCTCGCCGCCGTTGACCGTGGTGCCGTTGGTGGAGTTCTGGTCCACCACCGCCCACGAGCCGTCCGGCTGCTGCACCAGCACGGCGTGCTGGTGCGAGACGCCCGGGTCCTCCGGCGGCACCGACAGGTCGATGTCGGGGGACTCGCCGGTGGAGTGCCGACGGCGGCCGATGGAGACCTGGTTGCCCCGGAGCGGCACGTGCTTGTCCGGCGAGTACGCGGGCAGGTTCAGGCCCGTCGCCTCCGGACCGCTGCGCTGCATCATCGCCATGAAGTACTCGCGGTCGGGACCGATGACCGCGGTCCAGCTCAGGGGCTGCTGCGGCTGCCGCGGCGGCTGGAACTGCTGCGGAGGCTGCTGCTGCCCCTGGTGCTGCGGCGGGGGTCCCTGGTGCGGCGGAGGGCCCTGGTGCCCCTGGTGCTGCGGGGGTGCCTGGTACGGCGGCGCCTGCGGTGCCTGGTGCTGCGGCGGGGCCGGCGGGGCCTGGGGCGGCTGGTGCTGCGACGGCGGCGACAGGACCCAGTCGTCGTCCGCGCGCGGCTGGGGCGGCGCGGGCGGGGCCGGGGCCTGGGCGGGCGCCTGGAGGTACGCGGGCGGGGCGGGCGGCTGCTGCTGCGCCGACGGGCGCTGCGGCGGGGCCTGGTGGTGCGTGGGCTCGGCGCCCAGCGGCTCGGCCGGCCGGTTCACCTGCGAGGGCCGCGAACCCTGGTAGCCGAACGGGTCCGGCTGCTGCTGCGGCGGCGCGGGCGGCGGGGACTGGAAGCCCGGCGGCAGGTTCAGGCCGGGCGGCGGCCCGGGCTGCTGCGGCGGGGCGCCGTGGGGCGCGTTGTGCGGGGACAGCGGCGTGTACGAGGTCGCCGTGTTCGTGAGGAAGTTCCAGCGGCACTCCTCGCAGAACGGCGCCATGTGCTCGCGCGGCGTACGGCACTGCGGGCACAGCTCCGCCTGGGCCGTCGCGTTCGGGTCGCCACCGGGGCCGAAGCCGCCGGGGGCCGGGGGCGGGGGCACGCCGGGGCCACCGGGCCCACCGTGGCCTCCCGGACCGAAGCCGCCGGGAGCGCCCGGCGGCGGGCCGGGCGGGGCCTGACCGGGACCGGCCGGGCCGGGACCGTGCTGGCCCGGGCCCGCGGGGCCGGGGTATCCGTAGGCGGGGGGCGGCGGCGGGGGAGGCGGCGGTACGGCACCCGTCGGCGCACCCGCCCCGGCCATGCGATGGCCGCAGACCTCGCACCAGTCGTCGGAGACCGACTGGTGTCCGTTCGGGCAGGTCGGCATGTCGGTGCTTCCCCCTCTCGTCGTCCGGCCCGGTGGCCGGGCTACCTCTTGACGCGAACGGTCTTGGTGGAACGGGTCTCGAGTGTCATCTCGTCCGCTTCCGCGACCTTCGCCTTCAAACGCACAGTACCGGTCGCCGCGTCGACCACGTCGACCACCTTCGAAAGCAGTTTCGCGGTGTCCGCGTTGCCGGAGGCCGCCGCGAGCTGCACGGCACGGCCCAGTTTGGCCGTCGCGCCGTCGCGATCGCCCGATTTGCGGGCATCCAGACCCTGCTGGATGGCGTCCGCGAGCTCGGCCTGACCCGTGTAGTGCGCGACCTGCGGGTTGATCGACGTCGACATCGCGAGGTCGTCCGTCCACACCGCCCGTACCAGTCCTTGAGACAGCGGGCGCGGATCGCCGCCCGCCGGGTCAGGGGCGAGCAGGGAGACCCGGGCGGCGAGCATCTCCTGGCCGACCGCCGCCTGCGGCACCCGCACGCTCACGTGGTAGTCGCGGGACTCGTCGCCCCACGAGCCCGTCGGGTAGTCCCCGGCGCGCGGCCCGGCCTCGGTGCGCCGGCCCGTCAGGTCCTCGACCGACGGCGCCACCTGCTTCACGAACATGATCTCGACCCCCACCGGGGTCCACAGGCGCAGCGCGACGTCCGCCACGCCCTTGCCCATCGCGTGCTCCATCATCGCCGTGAAGTCGGCGGTGAGCCCGGCCGGGTCGGCGACGATGTCGGCGGTGCCGAGGAGGGCCGAGGCGATCCCGGTGACCTCCTTGACCTCCCAGTCCGTGCCGACCCCGCGCGCGTCGCAGGTGAACCGGCCCGCGCAGGCGTCGAGCGCGGCCCGCAGCTCCTCCGGCGACTCGTGCTCGTTGCGGCCGTCGGTGAGCAGGATGCCGTGCCGGATGGTGAGCTCGGCGGAGGAGAGCAGCCGGTCGGCGAGGCGCAGCCAGGTGCCGATCGCCGTGCCGCCGCCCGCGGAGAGCCGGCGCAGCGCCTCCTTCGCCTCGGCGCGGGTCCGGGCGTCGGCGACCGCGAGGCCGCCGTTCCCCGGGTAGACCTCCTTCGCGACGTGCGTCCCGGCGACGACGGCGAAGTGCGTGCCGTCGCGCAGGGTGTCGACGGCGGCGGCGGTGGCCTCCCGCGCGCCGCGCATCTTGGTCGCGGGGTAGTCCATCGAGCCGGAGCAGTCGACCATGATCACGACACCGGCGGAGGCCGGGCCGCCGCCCGCGAGGGCTCCGGTGGTGCCGCCGCCGGTCGAGGTGACCGTGACGATCGCGTTGACGTCCCGGCCGCCCTCCGGCAGGAACTCGTTCTGGTAGACGTCCACGGAGAACTGGGGCACGGTCGGCTTGGAGAAGTTCGCCATCTGTTTTCGGCTCCTACGCGACAGGCGCGACATACGGTGAAGGGGACGGGGATCGGCGACCGCTCTCAGGCGGATCCTGCCCCTCGGGGTGCGGCGGTGAACGGGACGAGGGCGACCGTGATGTTGTCGTGGCCCCCGCCGTCCAGGGCGTGGCCGACGAGGACCTGCGCGGCGCCCAGCGGACGGTCCGCGGCGTCCGCCGGGACGACGCGGGCCATGTCCTCCGCGGCCTCCGCGTAGTTCCACAGTCCGTCCGTGCAGACCACCACCACGCCGGAACGATCCGGCTTGAACGCGGCGGTGTGCGGGTCCAGTTCGTACGAGTCGGCGCCGAGCCAGCCGGTGATCGCGTGGGCGCGTTCGTCCGCGTACGCCTCGGCCTCGTTCATCAGGCCCGCCGCGACCATCTGCGCGGCCCACGAGTCGTCCTCGGTGAGCCGGGCGGGCGGGGTGCTGCGGTCGTCCGGCACCCAGTAGGCCCGGCTGTCGCCGACCCAGCCCACGACGAGCAGGCCGGAGGCGACGACGGAGCCCACGATGGTGCAGGCCGGGGCGTTGCGGTGGCGGTGCGGATCGTGCTCCGCGCCGTCCTGACCGGGCTCCTCCGCGAGGGAGTTGACGGCCTCGGCGGCGGCCACGATCGCCTCGTGCATCGCCTGCTGCGGGTGCGTGCCCCGGGGCAGCGCGGCGAGCAGCGAGGCGCCGGCCGCCTCGGCGGCGGCGGCGGAGGCCTCGTCGGGGCGGGTCGCCGAGGAGACGCCGTCGCAGACGATCGCGAGGGTGGCGGGGGAGCCGTCGGGCAGGGTGGTCGACGAGACGGCGAACGCGTCCTCGTTGCGGTGGTGGCGCAGCCCGCGGTCGCTGACGGCGGCGACGCCGGCGAGCTCCCGCTCCATGTGGTCGCGCTCGCGCGGCTGGGCGTGCCCGCAGTTCTCGCAGTACCCGTCGGTGTCCACCCGCCCGGCCCGGCAGGCCACGCAGAGCACGGCGGCGGGGGCGGCCTCGGGAGCGGGAGCGGGCGCGGGTACGGCCTCGGCGGCCGGAGCCTGGTCGACCCGCACGGCGGCACGGGGATCGGGCGCGGCCAGCTCGAAGTCCCCACCGGACGCGGCGGACGCGGACGCGGACCCGGACGCGGGGACCGGCTCGGGCGGCGTGGGGCCGTCCGTGCGGATCTCCGTCGTCGGAAGGTCACGGCCGCCGGAGTCGGTGCCCGGGAGGTCGCCCGGATGCTGGGTCATGGTCGAGAGCGAACCGGGTTCGCGGGGCGGGGCGTCCGGCCAGGTCACGGGGGTGCCGATCGCCACGGTCGGGCGGTCGGGACCGGCCTCGGCGGACGGCACGGCCGACAGGTCGTAGCCGCACGCCCCGCAGAACCGGTCACCCGAGTCCAGCGGCTCCGCGCAGCCCGGGCAGGCGGCGAGTCCGTGCGACGGCTTCGGCTTCTGGGACATCCTCACACCCACGTCCTGGGGCGGAAGCGGTTGGCCCGCTCCACCAGTTCGATCCTCTCCTCGCCCCGCTGGGCGAGCCGGGCCAGCACCCGGTACGAGCGTTCGAGGCCGAAGCGCAGTCCGCGCTCGTCCAGTTCACTTCCGAGCAGCAGCGCGCCGCCGCCCGGTGCCGCACCGGGACTCCCGGAGAGTACCCAGTCGAGGGCCGTCCCGAGCACCTCCGTCGACAACCGCTCCCGGCGCACCGCGTCCAGACCGAAGCCCTGGAGCGCGGAGACCTGCGCCGCGGCCGCCGTCAGATCGGCGCCGAGCGGCTCGTGCGCCGGGCGCCGCCGCAGCCGCGCCCGCACGGCCGCGACCCGCGCCGCCGTGTAGTGGATCGACGCCTCCGGTACGGATTCCAGGGCCTGTACGGCTCCGGTGCGGTCGCCGGCCGCGAGCCGCACCCGGGCGAGTCCGAAGGCCGCGCTGACGAAGCCGGGGTCCGTGGCCCACACCAGGCGGTAGTACTCGGCGGCGTTGTCCAGCTGGCCGAGGACCTCGGCGCAGATCCCGAGGGCCAGCTTCGGCGCCGGCTCGCCGGGGAAGGCGTCGTAGACGGCGTCGAAGGCCAGCGCCGCGTGCTCGTGGTCGCCGGTCACCAGGGAGGCCACGCCCCGGTACCAGACGACCCGCCAGTCGTCCGGGTCCCGCTCCTCCAGGCCCGCGAGGGTCCGCGCGGCGGCGGGCAGGTCGCCCAGCTCCAACTGGGCCCGCAGGGTGCGCAGTCGAAGCTCGGCGGAGGGGGTGGGCGCGGCCTGGAGCGCCCCGAGCAGCTCGCCCGGGGCGGCGGCCGCGAGACCGGCGAGGAAACCGGCGTTGGGGTCACTCGTGTCGACGCGCGGCACGGGGAGCGCGAGCGCGGTGGCGGGCGCGTCGAGCGGCGCGAGCGCCCCTCCGAGCCCGGCCCCGGCGGACGAGGACGCCCCGGCGGCCGGCGCCTGCCCCGGAACCGCACCGGGGGTCTGCCCCGGAGCCGCACCGGGGGCCTGCCCCGGAACCGCCCCAGGCGTCCGTCCCGGTGCCGCACCGGACCCGGCGGCCGGCGCCTGCCCCGGGATCGCCCCCGGCGGCAGCGCCCCGGCGGCGGGGGCCCCTCGCCGCCCGCGCGCCCGGCGCGCGCCCAGCAGTGACACGTCCTCCGTGAGCTCGGCGAACAGCTCCGTGTCCGTGACCCGCACCTCCGTGCCGAACAACGTGGAGAGCGCCGGCCGCGGCCGCCCCGACTGGAGCGCCACGACCTCGCGCAGCACGCCCGTCAGCTGCTCCGCCATCTCCTGGGCGGAGGCGAACCGGCGGGCCGGGTCCGGGTCGGTGGCGCGGACCAGGAAGCGGTAGTACGACTCGTACGTCCGGAAGACCTCGATGTGCTCCGGGTCGGGCAGCGAGTCCACGAAGACGTTCGTGTAGCCCTGGAAGTCGAAGGTCATCACGGCGAGCGTGCGCGCCACCGTGTACAGGTCGCTCGCCACCGACGGACCGACCTCGGCCACCTCCGGCGCCTGGTAGCCGACCGTGCCGTAGATCGCGGACTCGTCGTCGTCCATCCGCCGGACCGCGCCCATGTCGATGAGCTTCAGCTGGTCCTCGGTCTGGATGGCGTTGTCGACCTTGAAGTCGCAGTACAGCAGGTTCCTGCTGTGCAGGTGCCCGAGCGCCTCCAGGGCCTCGATGCCGTACGCGCAGGCCTGCTCCACCGGCAGCGGATCGCGCCGGCCGTCGGGGGTGCGCCGGTCGTTGGCGATCTCCTTGAGCGACTTGCCGCCGACGTACTCCATGACGATGTAGCCGTCCATGGAGCCGGTGCGCTGGTCGAGGTGCTCGACGAAGTTGTAGATGCGGACGATGTTGGAGTGCTCGATCTCGGCGAGGAAGCGGCGCTCGGAGATGGCCGCGGCCATGGCGTCCTGGTCGCCGGTGTCGAGGAGGCCCTTGAGGACCACCCACCGGTCGGAGACGGCCCGGTCGACGGCGAGGTAGATCCAGCCCAGTCCGCCGTGCGCGAGGCAGCCCGCGACCTCGTACTGGCCGTGGACGATGTCGCCGGCGCGCAGCTTCGGCACGAAGGAGTACGGGTGCCCGCACTTGGTGCAGAAGCCCTCCGTGCGGCCCGGCCGGTCGCCCCGCGCGCGGCCCACCGGGGCCCCGCAGTCCGAACGGGAGCAGAAACGCTTCCGCTCGGGGACCTCGGCGTTCTCCATCACCGCCGCCCGCGGGTCGGGGCGCGGCACCTCGGGGATCGTCACCAGGCCCGCGCCCAGCCGGTTCCGGGCGGACTGCCCGGTCGACGAGCCCGAGCTGCGCACCGACACCGAGCGGCCCGTGGAGACGCCGGAGGCGCCGGAGAGCGAGCGCGAGAGCCGGCCGGAGACCGACCGGCGCGAGGTCGAGGACCGGGACGAGGCCCGGGACGAGGCCCGCGAACCGCTCCGCGAGGAGCCGGAGTCCGGCCCGCCGACACCGCTCGTCCCCTTGCCGGGCACGGCCATCCCGGTCGGCGTCGACCCGATCAGACCCCCGGGCGCGACGACGGGGGCGAGCCCGCAGGTGTCGCAGTACAGCTCGCCGCCCCCCATGTCCTCGTACGAACCCTCGCACGAAGGACGCTGACAGCTCCCCACGCCCGTCTCCCCGCTCACCACTGTCGTCCTCCCGCGTCTCCCGCGTCCCTCGGCCCGGACAGGACGTCCGCCGCCGCCTGCTGGTAGCGCAGCACCGCCTGCTCCGCGACCCGCAGATCGCAGGGCGCGCTCCACAGCATCCGGCGCGCCGCGTCGTACCGCTCGACGAGCAGCGGATCCTCCGCCGCGCCGAGCCGCGCCACCTTCGCCCGGTACGCGTCGAGCCGGCCGCGCAGCTCGGCCCGGACCGCCAGCGGCGCCGTGACCGCCGTCAACTGCTCGCGGGCCCGCATCAGTTCGTCCTCCGCCTCCCGCTCCAGGGACTCCAGGAGCGGGGAGAGCCGGTGCCACTGGGCGCGCCGACGGTACTCGGCGGCGGCCGCGAGCCGCTCCTGGAGCACGATCGGCGGCCCGCTGACGGCCGGCACCTCGGAGGCGGCGATCTTCGCGAGGACCTCGCCGCGCGCCGAACGGGCCTCGGCCAGCGTCCGGTCCGCCCGCGAGAGCACGTCCCGCAGCCGGAGCAGCCGGTCCTCGGAGTCCTGCCGGACCGCGAGGACCGCCTCGATCTCGCGCCGGACGTCCTCCAGGGCCAGGGCGGCCCGGTCGTACCGCTCGGTGTCGGGCCGCCCGCCGCCCGGCGCCGAACTCCCCGCCGCCGGTCGCCAGAACGCCAGCGGGTCGGTCACGACCTGGGAGCGCAGCGCGGTCAGCTCGGCCGTGATCGCCTCCAGCTCGTCGCCCGCCGGGTGCTCCCCGGGCCGCACGCCGACCGAGTGCGCCAGCGAACGCGTCCGGCCCAGCTCGGCGGCGAGCAGGTCTATCCGGGCGGGCAGCGCCGACCAGACGGCGTCGGCGGTGACGACCAGGTCGAGCGAGGAGGCGTACAGCTCGTTCATCCGACGGACCAGCCCCTCCAGGCTGAACCGCTCGGTGAGCAGGGCGCCCTCGGCGGCCCCGCCCGGGACGAGCACGGTGTCGCCGCGCAGCCGGTCGGTCAGCTCCGCGAGCTCCTCCCGGCCGGGCCAGCGGCGCCGCGCGCGCACCTCACGGGCCTCCCGCAGGGCGCCGGTGTACACGTCGAAGCAGGTCCAGAGCAGGGTGATGGTCCGCTCGGCGGCCGCCCACCGGTCCCGGGTCGTCCCGGTCAGCTCGGCCCCTTCGAGCAGCCTGCGGCCCGCGTGGTCCTGGAGCGCGAGGAGCGAGTCCTCGATCGCCTTGTGCTCGGCGCCGAGCCGCGCCAGCGCACGGTCCACCTCGTCCCGGTCCATCACCGGCCCGGGGGGTCCCGTGACGCCCATCGGTCACCTCTTCCGCTTCGTGTACAGGGTTGCTCGTCGGGGCGCGGACAAGGCCGCTACTTGTACAACGGAGCGGGTGGCCCCGATATCCCGGGGAGGTCCTTCTCCAGCCACTGCTTGTACGCGGCCTGCCAGGGGCCCTGCCGGTAGCCCACCAGGACCTGGTTGACCCGGCGCACCAGGTCGTCGTTGCCCAGCTTGGCCGCCACCCCGTAGTACTCCTTCGTGAACGGCCGGCCCTTGAGCTCGACCGCCGGGTCCTGCGCGGCCTGGCCGGCCGCGAGGGCGTTGTCGGTGACGACGGCGTCGACCTCGCCCATCTGGAGCCGGGCCAGGCAGTCCAGCTGGTTGGGGACGGTCAGCAGGTCCTTGTCGTCCTTGGTGCCGTCGGCCTCGTCCTTGAAGACCGCGCCGAAGGAGTTCTCCGCGAGGGCGTCGTAGGCCGTGGAGCCCTCGGCGGTGCAGATCCGCTTGCCGCGCAGCGAGGCGTCGTAGCCGGTGATGCCCTTGTCGAGCTTGGGCGCCAGGACCTGCTGGCCGGCCTGGAAGTAGGCGGTGGAGAAGGCGACCTGCTCGATCCGCTTGCAGTTGATCGTCATGGTGCGCACGACGAGGTCGACCTTGCCGCTGTTCAGCGCGGCGATCCGCTGGTTGGTCGGGATGGCGCGGAAGATGATCGCCGTCGGGTCGCCGAGGAGGTCCTTGGCGATGGCCCGGGCCAGGTCGATGTCGAAGCCCTCCAGGACACCCTTCTCCGGGTTCCGGTAGCCCCAGCGGTAGCTGGACTGGTCGACGCCGACGATCAGCTTCCCGCGGTCCTTGATCGCCCGGACCGACGGGCCGTCCGCCGACGAGGGCGTGAGGGAGGCCTCGGGGTGCTCGCAGGTGTCGGCCTTGATCTGGACGCCGGTGCCCACGCCGGGGCCGGGCGTCCGGGGCGCGGCCGCCGCGCCGCTCCCCTCGTGCGCGAGGGGCAGCAGGGTCAGCGAGGCGGTGAGCCCGCAGGCCAGGGCCATGGTGGCCACCCCGCCCCAGCCCCGCAGCCGCCTGGCGACCCGCCGCATCAGCGGGTCCGTGCCGTTCGGCATGCCGCCCCCTCTCACCGGTACTCCGACAGTCTGCGGTTGATGCCGAGCACGGCGCCCGCCGCACCCAGGATCCCTAGGGCCGCCGCGCCCAGCGGCAGCGCGGTCAGCGCGTCCCTGGCGGCCCCGGCGGAGCGGGTGAACTCGGACTGCTCGTGCGCGAGGGCCCGCTCCAGGGCCGCGTCGACCTGGTCGAAGGACCGGCCGGTGGAGTCCTCGGCGCCGACGACCCGGGCGAGGGCGCCCTCGTAGTCGCCGGCCTCGTCCTTCGCGCGGGCTTCCTTGTGGCGCTCGCGCCAGTCCGCCGCGCGCGCGGCGGAGTCGTCCACCGGGCCGCGCCCGGCGTCGTCGTCGGCGAGCTCGCGCGCCGCGGCGAGCGCCGTCGTCAGGGCGCCCATGCTCGCCGTGTAGTCCGCCTCGTACTTGTCGTTCCTGCCGTCCTCGGTGAGGACGGCGCCCCGGGCGACCAGGGTCAGGTTCTCGTTGGCGCGGGCGGTGAGCGAGCTGATCCGGGCGGTGTTGAGGACCTGGAGGGACTCCTGCCCGTGCGCCCGCGCGCTGTTCAGCTCGGCCCGCGTCACGGTGTGCGCGGCGAGGAGCCACAGCAGGGTGACCACGGTGGCGGCGGTGGCGGCGAGCAGCCCGTGGTTGAAGACCCGGTTGGTGCGGGCGTAGTCGCGGCGCTGGGCCCAGAGGAGGACGCCGAGGGCGAGCAGGCCGAGCACGAGCGACAGGAACGGCCAGAGGCGGGCCGAGTCGTCGTCCCGGTGCAGCCGCTCCGTCTCCGCCGCGTACAGCCGCTCGGCGGCCGGCAGGAGCGCGCTGGTCATCTGCTGGTTGGCGTACCGCAGGTAGGCGCCGCCGAGCGGCAGCCCCTGCCGGTTGGCGGCCCGGGCGCGCTCGACCAGGCCCGTGTAGCGGGGGAGCTGCTCGTTGAGGGTGGCGATCTCGCGGGCCGACGCGGACGAACCGTCCGTGTTCGCCGCGGCCTTGACGAGCAGCCGGGAGGCGGTGGTGATGTCCCGGGTGTAGCGCGCGCGGGACTCCGCGGGCTCCAGGGTGCCCGCCAGGAATCCGCTCGCGGCGGTGGTGTCGGCGTCGGCGAGGGAGCGGTAGATGGCGGCCGCGTCGGCGCTCAGCGGCTGGCTGCGGCTGACGACGTCGTCGGCGGCGGAGGCCCGGCCGGTGACCTCCAGGGCGGTGACGGCCCCGAACGCGACGACGAGCAGCGCCAGTACGGCTCCGAGGATCTGGAGGCGGCCGGGCTCGGTGGTCGCGGCCTCCCGCAGCCGCTCCCGTCCCACGGCCCAGGCGCCGCGCCCCGCGGGCGGGGCGGCGACGGGCGCGGGCGACGGCTGCGCGGGCAGGCCGCCGGGGCGCACGGGCGCCTGAGCCGTGCCCCGCGCCGCCGAGGCGGCGGGCGCGTTCGGCGGGTGTGTCACTTGACCTCCCCCTCGGTCGCTGACGTCGGCCCGTCCGGCCGGCCGGTGGGTCCGGTTCCGGTGGTGGACCACCCGGCCAGCAGTATGGCCGCAGGGGGCCGTCCGCACACCGGGATTGACTGGATCTTGTACCTATCGTGCCCCATGCCTCCCACGCATCAGCGGGCGAACCCCTCACTCTGAATACGTCGTCCGGCCCGGATCGGTTCCGTATCGGCCATCGCTCGAACAGGTGAACATGCGTGCGGGGCGCCCCGTCGCCCATGACGGAACGCCCCGCACCCGCCGGGCTCAGCCCTCGTACCGCTCCCGCAGCCGGGCCTTCGCCTCCGGGCCCGCCGCCACCTCGTCCAGGGCGAGGAGCCCCGCGCCGAGGACCGGCGGCGCGGTCACGAAGCCGATCACCGCCTTCGGCGCCCGCACCGCGAGGAGTTCGCGGATCCGCTCCTCCAACTGCGGGTGGCGGGCGGCGAGCACGCTGCCGCCCAGCATCACCGGCGCCTCCTCGTGGTGCAGCCCGAGCCGGCGGAGCGCGACGTACGACAGGGCGACGACCTCCTCGGCCTGCCGGTGCACGAGCGACAGCGCCACCGGATCGCCCCCGGCCGCGACCGCGAACAGCACCGGCGCCAGCTCGTGCCGCCGCGCCATCGGGATCTCGCCCAGGTGCAGCGCCTCGATCAGCGCGTACATCGACTCCAGGCCGAAGTGCGCGGGCAGCGCGCCGGCGAGGGCGGTGGGCAGCCCCCGCCCGTCCTCGGCGCGCGCCGCGAACCACAGGGCCTCGTCGGCCAGTCCGCCGCCCCCGCCCCAGTCCCCGGAGATCTTCCCGATCGCGGGGAAGCGCGCGGTCCGCCCGTCCGGCGTCATCCCGACGCAGTTGATCCCGGCCCCGCACACCACGGCCACGCCCCGCGGCTCGTCGAGTCCGGCCCGCAGGACGGCGAAGGTGTCGTTGTGCACCCGTACGGACCGGCTCAGGCCCCGGCCGAGCAGCTCCTCCCGGAGCGCGGCCTCCTCCACCGGCAGGTCGGCATTGGCGAGACAGGCCGTGACGTGCGCGAACTCCGGCGGGAGACCGGCGCCGCCGGCCTCCGCCCACGCCCTCCCGGCGATCTCCACGAGCCCGTCGATCGCCGCCCCCACCCCCACCAGAGGGGGCTGGAACCCGCCGCCGCGCGCCGCCCCCAGGACCGTCCCGCCCCGGGAGACCACCGCGACGTCGGTCTTGCTGTTCCCCGCGTCGACCGCGAGGAGCGTTCCGTCCAGGTTCACGCCCACGCGAGGTGCTCCCGGTTGTGCGCGATCAGCCGGTCGGTGAGCCCGTCGGCGTACGCGTACTGCCCGACCAGCGGGTGCGCGAGCAGCGCCTTGAACACCCGGTCACGGCCGCCGAGGAGCGCCGCCTCCAGGGCCAGGTCCTCGTAGGCCGTCACGTTCGCGATCAGCCCGGCGTAGAGCGGGTCCACCGGCGCGACCGGCAGCGGGGTGGCGCCGTGGGGGCCGACCGCCGCCTGCGTCTCGATGACGGCGTCGTCCGGCAGGAACGGCAGCGTGCCGTTGTTGTACGCGTTCACCACCTGGTACGGCGACCCTCCTCCCCCGAGCAGGGAGGCCGCCAGGTCCACCGCCGCCTCCGAGTAGAAGGCGCCGCCCCGCTTGGCGAGCAGCGCCGGCTTCTCGTCGAGCGCCGGGTCCCCGTACATCTCCAGGAGCTCCCGCTCCATCGCCGCGACCTCGGCGGCCCGCGAGGGCTTCGTGCCGAGCTCCCGCACCACCTCGTCGTGCGCGTAGAAGTACCGCAGGTAGTACGAGGGGACGACGCCGAGCCGGTCCAGGACCGGGCGCGGCAGGCGCAGGTCCCCGGCGATCGCGTCGCCGTGCCCGGCGAGCAGCCGGGGCAGCACGTCCTCGCCCTCGGGGCCCCCGAGCCGTACCGCCCGCTCCCAGGTCAGGTGGTTGAGCCCGACGTGGTCGAGGTGGACCTCGGACGGGGTGACGCCGAGGAGCTTCGCGAACTTCCGCTGGAAGCCGATGGCCACGTTGCACAGCCCGACGGCCTTGTGCCCGGCCCGCAGCAACGCGCGCGTGACGATCCCGACGGGGTTGGTGAAGTCGATGATCCAGGCGTCGGGGTTGGTGCGCCGCACCCGCTCGGCGATGTCCAGCACCACCGGCACGGTCCGCAGCGCCTTCGCGAGACCGCCGGCACCCGTCGTCTCCTGGCCGACGCAGCCGCACTCCAGCGGCCAGGTCTCGTCCCGCTCGCGGGCGGCCTGTCCGCCGACCCGCAGCTGGAGCAGGACGGCGTCGGCGCCCTCGACCCCGGCGTCGAGGTCGCCCGTGGTGACGACCTTGCCGTCATGGCCCTGCTTGGCGAAGATCCGCCGTGCCAGGCCGCCGACGAGCTCCAGGCGTTCGGCGGCGGGGTCGACGAGGACGAGTTCGGTGAGGGGCAGGGTGTCGCGCAGGCGCGCGAATCCGTCGATCAGTTCGGGGGTGTAGGTGGAACCGCCCCCCACGACAGCGAGCTTCATCTCGTATCAGCCCTTCACTCCGGTCAGTGTGACTCCCTCGACGAACGCCTTCTGCGCGAAGAAGAACACGAGGATCACGGGGGCCATGACCAGGACGGTCGCGGCCATGGTCAGATTCCAGTCGGTGTGGTGCGCGCCCTTGAAGGACTCCAGGCCGTAACTGAGCGTCCAGGCGGCCGCGTTCTCGGACGCGTAGATCTGCGGCCCGAAGTAGTCGTTCCAGCAGTAGAAGAACTGGAAGAGGGCGACGGCGGCGATGCCCGGCTTCGCCATCGGGAGCACGACCCGCACCAGGGTGCCCAGTTCGCCGCAGCCGTCGATCCGGGCGGCCTCGACGTACTCGTTCGGGATGGTCAGCAGGAACTGGCGCAGCAGGAAGACGGCGAAGGCGTCGCCGAACGCCATCGGGACGATCAGCGGCCACAGCGTGCCGGAGAGGTCCATCTGCTTCGCCCAGAACAGGTACATGGGGATGATCACGACCTGCGGCGGCAGCATCATCATGGCGATGACGAGCAGCAGCGACAGGTGCCGGCCCCGGAAGCGGAACTTCGCGAGCGCGTACGCCACGGGGATCGAGGACACCACGACGAGGAGGGTGCCGAGTCCCGCGTACAGCAGGGAGTTCCTCCACCAGGTCAGGAAGCCGGCCGTCTCGAAGACCCGGACGTAGTTGTCCCAGTGCCAGGAGTTCGGCGTCAGGTCCCGGGTGAGCGCCTGCTCGTCGCTCATCAGGGAGGTCAGGAAGACGAAGACGAACGGGAGGACGAAGAACAGGGCGGCGGCGATGCCGAGCGAGTGCACGGCGATCCAGTGCAGCAGCGCCTTGCGGCGGGCCCGCTTCTCGGCGGGGCTCGCCGCGGTTTGGGCGGGGGAGGGCGAGGGGGCGGTTGCGGTCGCGGTCGTCATGGTTCAGTCACCCGAGCCGATCAGGCCGCCGCGCCGCCGCATCAGCAGCGCGGTGAAGGCCATGGAGAAGGCGAAGAGCACGAGCGCCACCACGCAGGCCGCGCCGTAGTTGAACTGGCTGAAGCCGAGGCTGTAGATCAGCTGCGGGAGGGTCAGCGTGGAGTCGTCCGGGTAGCCGGGCTGGAAGGTGACGCCGGAGCCGCCCATCACCCCCGAGGCGACCTTGGCGGCCACGATCGGCTGGGTGTAGTACTGCATCGCGCCGATGACCCCGGTGACGACCGCGAAGAGCACGATCGGCGAGATGTTCGGCAGCGTGACGTACCGGAACCGCTGCCACGGGGACGCGCCGTCCAGTTCGGCGGCCTCGTACTGCTCCTTCGGCACGTCGAGCAGGGCGGCCATGAAGATGACCATGAGGTCGCCGACGCCCCACACGGCGAGGACCGTGAGGGCCGGCTTGGCCCAGTCCGCGTCGTTGAACCAGGAGGGGGCGGGGATGCCGACCGCCTCCAGGAACGAGTTGACCGGGCCGGTGCCGGGGTTGAGCAGGAAGACGAAGGCGAGCGTGGCGGCCACCGGCGGCGCCAGGTACGGCAGGTAGAAGAGGGTGCGGTAGATCCCGGCGCCCTGCTTGATCTTGGTGATCAGCATGCCGACGCCGAGGCCGAAGACGACCCGGCAGGACACCATGACGACCGCCAGCCAGAGGGTGTTCTGCATCGCCGGCCAGAACTTGGGCAGGTCGGAGAAGACGTACGTCCAGTTCTCCGGGCCGCGCCAGGTCGGCGGGTTGAGGCCGTCGTAGCGCATGAACGAGAAGTACACCGTGGAGACCAGCGGATAGGCGAAGAAGAAGCCGAACCCGATCAGCCAGGGCGACATGAACAGCGCGGCGCGCAGCGCGTCGCGCCGTCGCTTCGCGCGGAGCGTGTACGTGGTCATGGCGGACTACTTCGCCGCGGCGATGTCGCGGTCGATCTGGGCGGCGGCGTCCGCGAGGCCCTTCTTGAGGTCCGTGATCCTCCCGCTCTCGTACTTGTGGGCGAGGCTGGAGAGGGTCTCCTGGTAGGCGGGGCCGTTCACGGCGCCGTCCGGGGTGGTGGACTCCGGGTGGCGGGCGATGTCCAGGAAGACCTTGAAGCGGTCGTCGAACTTCAGGTTCGGGGACTTCAGCGCCTCGAAGGTGGAGGGCACGTTCCCGATGGCGTTCGCGAAGCCCACCACGGCGTCGGTGTCCGTGGTCATGTACTTGACCAGCTCCCAGGCCGCGTTCTGCTTCCTGCTCTGCGGCGCGATGCCCATGATCGTGCCGGAGAGGTAGCCCTTGCCGTACTCGGCGATCTCGTCGTCCGCGACCGGCAGCGGCGCGACGCCGACGTCGAACTTCACCTTGGCCTCCTTGATGAAGTTCAGCCGCCACTCGCCGTCCAGCTGCATGGCGACCTGCCCGGTCTGGAAGGGGTGCTTGGCGCCCCACTCGTCACCGAAGGTGGTGCGGTACCTGTCGAGCTTCTCGAAGCCGCCGAGGGAGTCCACGAGGGACTTCTGGTACGTCATCATCTCGGCGAAGGCCGGGTCCTTGGCGACGTTCGACCTGCCGTCCTCGTCGAAGTAGGCGTGGTCCCACTGCGACATGTAGTGCTCGACGACGGTCTCGTAGCCGAGGTAGTTCGGCATGAAGCCGAGCTGCTCGTAGGAGTCGCCCTTGGGCTTGGTGAGCTTCTTGGCGACCTGGGCGAACTGGGACCAGGTCTTCGGCGGCGCCTCGGGGTCGAGGCCGGCCCTCCTGAAGGCGTCCTTGTTGTAGTAGAGGCCGTACGCGTCGGAGAGCAGCGGCATCGCGCACCGCCTGCCCTCGAACTGGGTGTACTCCTGGAGGACCTTCGGGAAGGTCTTGTCCAGGTCCAGCTTCGACTTCGCTATGAAGGGCCCCAGGTCGGCGAGCGCGCCGGAGGAGCAGAACTTGCCGACGTTGGAGGTGGTGAACGAGGACACGACGTCCGGTCCGTTCGAGCCGCCCGCGCGCAGTGCCTGGCCGAGCTTCTCGTCGTTGATGTCGCCGACGAGCTTCACCTTGATGTTCGGGTGGGCCTTCTCGAAGCGGGCGACGTTGTCCTCGATCGCCTTGACCTCGGCGGGCGCCGACCAGCCGTGCCAGAACGTGATCGTCGTCCGCGCGTTCGGGTCGTCGGTGGCGGCGTTGTTCGCGGAGCCGGTACAGGCGGAGGCGAAGAGGGCGATCGAGGCGGTGGCGGCGAGCGCGGCGGCGGCTCTGCGTGGACGTACGGGCATGACGAGGTCTCCCTGAGGGCGGGTTTCGGGCGGGGGCGGAGGAGCGGGGGCGGTCAGCGCGAGGTGTCGAAGACCTCGTCGCGCGTGGTGGCGAGGGCGCTTTCGAGGGCGCCGCGCAGCACGGGGCTCCGGCGCACGGCGGAGAGGACGAGCCGCGGCCGGGAAGGGGCGAGGTCGGCGAGTTCGGACTGCACACGCGCGCGGAGGGGTTCGCCGCCGTGGACGAGGGCGTCCCCGGCGAGCACGATCAGTTCGGGGTCGAGGACGGCGACGAGGGAGGCGAGTCCGGTGGCGAGGCGTTCGGCGTAGCGGTCGAGCAGCTCCGCGTACCGCGGGTCGTCCTCGTGGGTCTCGGCGGCCCGGGACAGCAGCCCGGTCACCACCGGCACGAAGGGGTGGTCGGGCGTCTCGATCCCGGCGGCGCGGGCGATCCGGGGCACGGCCTGGATGCCCGCGAGCTCCTGGAAGCCGCCGGAGTTGGCCTTGGTGACCTGCCGGACGAGCGGTGTGCCGGGCACGGGCATGAAGCCGAGCTCGCCGGCGCCGCCGGTGAAGCCCCGGTGCAGTCGCCCGCCGAGGACGAGGGCCGCGCCGAGCCCGCCCTCGTTCCACAGCAGGGCGAAGTCGGTGTGGCCCCGGGCGGCGCCGAGGCGCTGCTCGGCGACGGCGACGAGGTTGACGTCGTTCTCGTACTCGAACGGCATGGGGAGGGCGGCGGCCAGCTCCTCCAGGAGGGTGGGGGAGTGCCAGCCGGGCAGGTGGGAGGCGTAGCGCAGGCGACCGGTGGCCGGGTCGAAGGCGCCGGGGGTGCCGATGACCAGGCGCCGCACGTCCTCGCGGGCGATCCCGGCCGCCGCGACGGCCCCGGCGAGGGCCTCGGTGACCTGGCGGACGACGTCGGAGGCGGAGCGGCCGGGGGTGCGGAGCTCGTACGCGCCGACGATCCCGCCCGTGAGGTCGGCGACGGCGGCGTGGATGCGGTGCTGGTCGACGTCGAGCCCGGCGGCGTACGCGGCCCGCGCGTTGACCGCGTAGAGCTGCGCGTTCGGCCCGGGCCGTCCCTCGGTGGTCCCGGTGGCGACGACGAGACCGGCCGCTTCGAGACGGGCGAGGAGCTGGGAGGCGGTCGGCTTGGACAGCCCGGTGAGCCTGCCGATCCGGGTCCGCGAGAGGGGCCCGTGCTCCAGGAGCAGGTCCAGGGCGGCACGGTCGTTCATGGCCCGCAGGACGCGCGGGGTGCCGGGGGTTCCCGGGGTCGTACCGGCCATGGGACTCGCACCTGCCCTCGTCTGGTTCCACACACTGTTAGGAAAGTTTCCTATTGAGTTGGGAGGAAGGTAAGGCGGCCGTCACGGGGACGTCAATACCCGGGGACGCGACACGCCCCCGAAGGCGGCCGAAGCGTCACCTGCGGGGGCGTGCGGCTCGTGGGAGCGGTTACTTGGAGAGGTCCGACTTGGGCAGGGGGGTCGCCGCCGTCGACTGCGGGGAGGTCGTCGAGGCGAAGACCGACGGGGCCGCCACTCCGGCCGTCGGGTCGGCCGGCGACTCCTCGGGCTGGGGCGGGAGACCGCCCACGATCCGGATGCCGGCCTCGTCCAGGCCCCGCTTGATGCGCCAGCGCAGCTCGCGCTCCACGCCCAGCTTCTTGCCCGGCATCGTCTTCACCGAGACCCGGATCGTCATCGAGTCGAGCAGCACCTCGCTCAGGCCGAGCACCTCCACGGGGCCCCACAGGCGCTCGTTCCAGGGCTCCTCCTTCGCCATGGCGTCACCCGCCTCGGCGATCACGGCCCGCACCTTCTCCAGGTCCTCCGTCGGCCTGACGGTGACGTCCACGCCGGCCGTCGCCCAGCCCTGGCTGAGGTTCCCTATCCGCTTGATCTCGCCGTTGCGCACGTACCAGATCTCGCCGTCCACGCCGCGCAGCTTCGTCACCCGCAGGCCCACCTCCACGACCTCGCCGGAGGCCACGCCCGCGTCGATCGAGTCCCCGACGCCGTACTGGTCCTCCAGGATCATGAAGACGCCGGACAGGAAGTCCGTCACCAGGTTCCGCGCGCCGAAACCGATCGCCACACCGGCCACACCCGCCGAGGCGAGCAGCGGCGCCAGGTCGATCTTGAAGGCGCCGAGGATCATCAGCGCGGCCGTGCCCAGGATCAGGAACGACGCCACCGAGCGGAGCACCGACCCGATCGCCTCCGAGCGCTGCCGCCGCCGCTCGGTGTTGACGAGCAGACCGCCGAGCGTGGTCCCCTCCACCGCCTGCGCCGAGCGGTTCATCCGCTCGATCAGCTTCGTCAGGGCCCGGCGGACGGCCATCCGGAGCAGCAGCGCGACGACCAGGATCAGCAGGATGCGCAGCCCGGTGTTCAGCCAGGTGGACCAGTTCTCCTCCACCCAGCTGGCCGCGTTCGTGGCCCTCTCCGCGGCTTCGTCCAGGGTCACCGGCATCGGTTCGGGTTCGGTGGCAGCCGCCAGGGCGGACCAGGACACGGGACAACCTCCAGGCATCGCGTACGCAGGCCATCCACAGTAACGGGGCGTCGGACGTGGTCCCGTAGCCCTGTTCGAGGGAGAGACCGACCTCACCTGGGCACATAGCAGGGAGAGATGCCGATGTGGTCGAGAACACCCCGGGGCCACCACCCCGATCCCGATACGTGGTGGCGCCGCGACCAGGCATGAGGAGAGACTGAGAGCAGTTCGTCCCGGCGCGAGCCACGCGCCGCCGGCGTCATAGGAGGCATCCGTGCCGCACGTCCTGGTCCTCAACGCGTCGTACGAGCCGCTCGGCGTCGTACCGCTCCGCCGCGCACTCGTCCTCGTACTGGAGAACAAGGCTCTCTGTCTCGAGGAGTCCGGCGCCTTCCTGCACAGCGAGTCCCAAGTCCTCCCCGCTCCCAGTGTGGTGCGACTGAAGCGCTTCGTGCGGGTCCCCTACCGGGGGCCCGTTCCCTTGACCCGCAGGGCGCTCTTCGCGCGCGACGGCGGGCGCTGCGCGTACTGCGGGGCCGTCGCCACCAGCGTCGACCACGTCATCCCGCGCAGCCGAGGGGGCACGCACGCCTGGGAGAACGTGGTGGCGGCCTGCCGCCGCTGCAACCACGTCAAGGCCGACCGGCACCTGCGCGAGCTGGGCTGGCGGCTGCGGCACCAGCCCGCCCCGCCGACCGGCCTGGCCTGGCGGATCATCGGGACCGGCCACCGGGACCCCCGCTGGCTGCCGTACCTGGAGCCGTACGGCGCCGTGGACGTGATGGCCCGGATCGACTCCGTCGCAGACGCCCCCGCGAGGGCGCTGACGACGGGTTGAGCCGGGCCTTTCGCGTGCGCGGCGCCTTTCGCGTACGCGGGGGCTTCCGCCGGTACGGGACGGAGCGGCGCGCGCCTCAGGGCGCGGGCCGCTCCTCCGGCGCGCCCTGGGTCGGCGCGCCGTCCTCCGGCGTGCCCTGGGTCGACGTGCCCTCGGACGGCGTCTCCGGGGCCTGCGGCTTCCGCGGGCTCTGCGGCGGCTGCTGCGGGGCCACCGCGTACGTCTCCACCGACCAGAGCGAGTAGCCGAAGCGGGTCGCCCGCGCCTCCCCCTGGACCCGCAGGAAACGGGTGTCCGCCGCGTCCATCCGGACCGACTCCCGGCCGCCCCTGCCGTCCGCGACGGTCGCCGCCGTCCGCCAGATCCGTCCGTCGGCGGAGACCTGCACCCGGTAACGGGAGGCGTACGCGTCCTGCCAGTGCAGCACCACCTGCCCTATCCGGGCCGGCTCGGGCAGCTCCAGCTGCCACCAGGCGCCGTCCTCCGCCGGCGAGGACCAGCGGGTCGCCGGGTCGCCGTCCACCGCCGAGGAGGCCGGGAAGTCCGGGGTCTCGTCGCCCGAGGAGGAGGCCGTCGCCGTCCGCGCCAGGTCCGGGCCCGCCGTCCGGGGGAACGCCCGGACCGTCAGGACCCGCTCCTCGCCCGCGAAGGACACCGGCACCCGGTACGAACCGGCCGGCACGCCCGCCGCCACCGACACCTCCAGCGGGACGCCGGTCCGCGCGCCGCGCCCCACCACGGCCCGCGCCGGCAGCCGCACCGTGATCCCCTTCGGGGCCTTCGCCGTCAGCGCCCCGCGCACCTCGCCCGCGCGCCGGCCCGTCAGCTCCACGTCCACCCGCTGCGCCGGGCCGCCGATCTCCGCGTCCGTCTCGGTCCGCGCGAGGGCGAGACCGACCCGCGGCCCGTCCGCGAACCACGGCACCAGCGAGCGCACCCCGGGCGCCGGACCGTCGCCGCTCCACACCACCCGCAGCGCCTCCGCCGTCAGCCCCTTCAGCTCGGCCTGCGTCCACCCGGACGCCGACAGCGGACCGAGCGGCCGCCAGCCCTCGCCCGGGACGTACGCCTCCACGCGCGCGTCCCCCCGGCCACCGGCCCCGCCCGGCTCGGCCATGACCGTCAGGGCCTCCACGGGCCGCGCCCGGTCCAGCCGCACGGTGTACGAGCCGGGGGCGCGGTCGGCCCGGGCCGCAGGGGCCCGGTCGGCGCCGGTCCAGGCCGCGGACTCCGCCACCGCGCGCGTGAGGAACGGATCGAGGACCCCCGGGCCGACCGTCACCCGGCTCGCCTCCAGCTCCTTCCGCAGCCCCTCCAGGTCCAGCTGCGCCCGCCAGGCCGCCGCGCCGTCGCCGCGCGCCTGGGCGAGGAGCATGTCGACCGCCGCCTCGCCCGCCCGGCCGTACCGGGAGAGCTGCTCCAGCCAGGGGCCCGTCTCGTCGTCGAGGGTGCCGCCGGCCGCGGCCGTGAGCCCTTCGGGGGCGCGGCGCATCACGGTGAACGCGGACCGCAGCTCGCGCGCCGCCTTCTCCCGTACGGCCGCGTCGGTGCCCGCGCGGGACGCCCAGAACGCCGCCAGGAGCGGCTTCAGATAGGCCGACTCGCCCGACGGGTCGAGGATCGACGAGGAGCCGTTCCCGGCGAGCGCGCGCAGCGCCTCGCGGGCGGCGGGGTCCGGCCCCGCCAGGTCGTCCACCGCGGCCCGCCAGGACTCCCGGGGCCGGTAGCCCCGCGGGTTCCAGGCGTAGTCGGCGGTGGTGAAGAGCGGGACGCGGGAGGCCGCGGGCTGCTCCATGGCGTGCGCGAGGAAGGCGGCGGAGCCGGCGGCCACGGCGGGCTCGCGGCCCGTGGCGGGACCGAGGAAGAGCCGGTCCTGGGCGTAGTCGTTGACCGGGTAGTTGTCCATGGTGACCAGCGGGTGGTCGCCCAGCGCCGCGCGCGCCCCCGCCAGTTCGCGGCCGGTGATCGTGCGCGGGACGACGCCGACGCCCGTCCACGCCACCCGCACGTCCGCGTCGAGCGCCTCGGCGAGCCTCGTCCGGTAGGCGCTCGCGCCGTCCTGGTAGTACTCCGTCGGCATCACGGTGAGCGGCTCGGCGCCCGGGTGCCCTTCGGCGAGGCGCCGGGCGACGGCGTTCGCCACGCGCGCGTGGGCGGTGGCCGCGGCCTCCGGGCCGCGCCCGAACTCGTCGGCGTCCCGGTCGCAGTGCCACTCGTCGTAGGAGGCGTCCTGGAACTGGAGCTGGAAGGAGCGCACCCCGAGCTCCCACATCGCGTCCAGCTTCCGCGTCAGCGCCGTCACGTCGCCGTCCGAGGCCAGGCACATGGACTGGGCGGGCGCCACGGCCCAGCCGAGCGTCACGTGGTTCGCGCGGGCCCGCTCGGCGAGCGCGCGGAACCCGTCCCGCTGCGCGGCCGGGTAGGGCTCGCGCCACTGCGCCTGGCGGTACGGGTCGTCCCCGGGCGCGTACAGATAGCGGTTCTGCTTGGTCCGGCCCAGGAAGTCCAGCTGGGAGAGCCGCTGTTCCAGGGTCCAGGGGCGGCCGTAGAAGCCCTCGGTGATGCCGCGCTCGGCCGTGCCGGGCCAGTCGCGGACGAGGACGCCGGGGACCTCCCGGCCGTTGCCGAGGAGCTGACGCAGCGTCTGCACGGCGTGGAACAGGCCGTCCTCGCCGACGCCGTCCAGGACGACGGTGTCCCGCCCCTGGAAGCGGCCCGTCGCGAGCCGGTAGCCGCCGCGCGGGAGGTCGAGCCGCTCGGGGACGCGCAGGGCGGCCAGGACCTCCTCGGCGCCTGAGCCGGAGCCGGTGCCCCCGCCGGAGGGCCCGGCGGCCCGCAGGACCGGGCCCCGGCCGGGCAGGCCGGGGTGGACGGTCCGCACCCCGGCGCCCCGCAGCAGCGCGCGCAGGGCGGCGAGGGCGTACGGATCGGCGTCGGCGTCCGCGAGCAGCGTCACCTCGTCCCCGAGGCGTACGGAGGGCCCGGCGGCGGTCAGGGACTGCGGCCGGGGCCAGACGGCGGGCACGCGCGCGGCGGAGCCGCTCGTGGTGGTCGTGGCGGGGGCCGTGGGGGACGGGGAGAACGGCGTCGCGGGAGCCGTCGGGGCGGCCGGCGCCGTCGGAGCAACAGGTGCCGTCGGGGTCGCGGGGGCCTTCGGGGCCGCCTGCGCCGAGCCCGGCACCGCGCCGCCGAGGAGGCCGCCGATGACGGCGGCGGCGACGGCCGTCGCGGTGCGCTTCCTGCCCCCGAGGTGCACGAGGGTCTCCCTTCGGCCTGGTAGGGCCCGTCTCTCGGATCAGGCCGGGCTGACCCGACGGATCAGGCCGGGCTGACCCGAAAGACAGGCCCCGGCGGCTCCGCCGGTTGGTCACGAGTGGGTCACGAGCCCACCACCCGTCGCACAGGGGTGTCAATGCGCGTGGCCGATGTGTCGGCTTTGCCCGGCGAGCCGTCGGCGAGGTGACGCCATTTCGTGGTGTTCCGCCGGTAAAACGAGGTGCGCTGGGTAGGGCTCTGTCATTGCCCAGGTCAAACCTGTCGAGACGAACCGGGAGACCCCCGTGACCACGACCGCCCGTCATCTCGGACGGATACGCGTCCCCCAGCAGTCGGCCCAGGCCGGCGAACCGCTGACCAGCGAACCGCCCCTGCCCGACGCCTCCCCCCTCACCAGCGAGCCGCCGCTGGCCGTGGCGGCACCCCTGACCAGCGAACCCACCGCCCCCGGCAGCGCGGGCGGCCCGGAGTCCCCCGGAGTGTGAAGTGACCCTGGCCCGTCTCGCCGCCCGTCACGGCGTCGCCACCGCCCACAGCCCGTCAGAAGGCGTCACCGTGCCCGTGCCGGACGCCACCGTGGTGGCCGTCCTGGCCGCCCTGGGCGTCGACGCGGCCACCCCCGAGGCGGTCGCCGACGCCCTCGACGCGGCGGAGCGGGCCGACCGGGAGCGCCTGCTGCCGCCGACCCTGGTGCGGTGGCGGGACGGCGGGCCCGCCCGGCCGCCGGCCGACCTGCCGCCCGGCACCCGCCTGCGCGTCACCACCGAGGACGGCGCCGTGGTCACCGGCCGGGACTGGTCCGGACTGCCGCTCGGCGTCCACACGGTCGAGGCGCAGGCCCCCGACGGGCGCGCGGCCACCGGCACCCTGATCGTGAGCCCCGCGCGCGTGCCCGGCCCCCGGCGCCGCGCCTACGGACTGCTGATCCAGCTGTACTCGCTGCTCTCCACCCGCTCCTGGGGCATGGGCGACCTCGGCGACCTGCGAGAGCTCGCCACCTGGGCGGGCCGCGCGCACGGCGCCGGGTTCGTCCAGGTCAACCCGCTCCACGCGGGCGTGCCCGGGGCGCCGAGCGACCCCTCTCCGTACCGGCCGTCCTCGCGCCGCTTCCCGGACCCCGTCCACCTGCGGATCGAGGAGGTCCCCGAGTACGCCCTCGTGGGGCCCGAGCGCCGCGAGGAGCTCGACCGGATCCTCGCCGAGGCGGCCGAACTGCGCGAACAGGTCCTCGACAAGGGCGCCCTGATCGACCGGGACGCGGTCTGGGAGGTCAAGCGGCGGGCCCTGGAGCTGGTGCTCGGCACCGTGGAGCCCGGCCCCGGCCGCCGCGCCGACTTCCACGACTTCCTCGCCGGGCGCGGCCGGGCCCTGGAGGACCACGCCACCTACCAGGCCCTCGCCGAGCGGCACGGCCCCCACTGGCGGACCTGGCCCGAGGAGCTGCGCGCGCCGCGCGCCGCGGAGGCCGCCGTGCGCGCCGACCCCGACCTGGCCGCCCGGGTCGACTTCCACTGCCGGCTGGCCTGGCTGACGGACCGGCAGCTCGCCGACGCCGCCGCGGCCGCCCGCGAGGCCGGCATGGAGATCGGGATCGTCCACGACCTGGCGGTCGGCGTCCACCCCGAGGGCTCGGACGCCTGGGCCCAGCAGGAGGCCTTCGCGACCGGCATGTCGGTCGGCGCCCCGCCCGACGCCTTCAACTCCCGGGGCCAGGACTGGGGCCTGCCGCCCTGGCGGCCCGACGCCCTCGCCGCCGCCGGCTACGCCCCGTACCGGGGCCTCCTCCGGGAACTCCTCCGCCACGCGGGCGCGTTGCGCATCGACCACGTGATGGGCCTGTTCCGGCTGTGGTGGGTGCCGGAGGGCCGCGAGCCCACCGAGGGCACGTACGTCCGGTACGACGCCGAGGCGATGCTCGCGGTCCTCGTCCTGGAGGCGCACCGCGCCGGCGCCCTCGTCATCGGCGAGGACCTCGGCACGGTCGAGCCGGGCGTACGGGAGGAGCTGGCGCGGCGCGGGGTGTTCGGGACCTCCGTGCTCTGGTTCGAGCGGGACTGGGAGGGCACCGGCCGGCCGCTGCCCGCGGCGGAGTGGCGCGCGGAGTGCGTCGCCACCGCCACCACCCACGACCTGCCCTCCACCGCCGCCCGGCTCTCCGGCGACCACGTCGGCCTGCGGCACCGGCTCGGGCTGCTCGCCGGAGACCTGGAGCGCGAGCGGGCGGCGGACACGGCGGAGACCGCCGAGTGGCTGGGCCTCTTCGAACGGAAGGGGCTGCTGCCGGAGGGCCCGGGGGACGAGGAGGCGGAGATCAGGGCCGTCCACCGGTTCCTGCTCGCCACCCCGGCCCGGATGGTCGGCGTCTGGCTGCCGGACACGGTGGGGGACCGCAGACCGCAGAACCTGCCGGGCACCTGGGACCAGTACCCCAACTGGCGGCTGCCGCTCGCGGGCCCGGACGGCCAGCCGCTCACCCTGGAGCGGCTCGCCGCCTCGCCCCGGGCCCACGGCCTGCTGCGCGAGCTCCGGGCCGGGACGGAGGCTTCGGGCACCGGTGCGGAGGCCCCGGGCGCCGGTGCGGGGGCTTCGGACGCCCGTACGGCACCCCCGGGCGCGCGGCACGTTTAGGTGTTCGCTACGTTTGCACCGTGGACAAGAAGAACGCTCTGCGCGCCGGCTCGCTCGCGGCCGGTACGACGCTGATGATGCTGCTCATGTCGTCCCCGGCGCTCGCGAACGCCCGAGACGACGGCGACGACCCGGCCCCCAAGCTGAGTGTCGCCGAGACCCTCGGCCTGTACGTGGCGACGCCGCTGGTGCTGTTCCTGGTGATCGCCGGCCTGGTGATGGTGCTCGACAAGTCCAAGAAGAAGGCGTAACCGCCTCGAAGGTCTCCGCCGAGGGCGCCGCACGGTACGAGGTACCGTGCGGCGCCCTCGCATGCGTCGGGGCCCTCTTCCGCGGGGCCTCCGCGTGCGGGGAGGCCCTCCTCCGCGGGGCCTCCCCGTTCAGGGGGCCCCTCACACCGTGGTCGCGAGCAGCTTCCGCAGCAGTCCGGTCAGCTGGGCCGCCTCCTCCTCGGTGAGCGCGGCCTCCAGGGCGGCCCGCTGCTCCGCGAGGCCGGCCTCGACGGCCTGGTCCACCAGTTCCCTGCCGCGCTCGCTGAGGGTGACCCGCAGCCCGCGCCGGTCGTTCGGGTCGGGGCTGCGGGTGAGCAGCCCGGCCTTCTCCAGCTTGTCCAGCCGGCCGGTCATGCCGCCGGTGGTGATCATCAGCGTGGCGGTCAGCTCGCGCGGCGAGAGCGTGTACGGCTCTCCGGACCTGCGCAGCGTCGCGAGCACGTCGAACTCCCCGAGCGCCATGCCGTAGGGCGCGTACGCCTTGTCCACCCTGCCGCGCATGGCGTTGGACAGCCGGTAGATGCGGCCGAAGACGGCCATCGGCACGGTGTCGAGGTCGGGGCGGACGGCCGCCCACTGGTCGGCGATGGCGTCGACGGCGTCGCGGGCGGGGCCGGGGTTCTTCGTGTTCATGGCGCCAGTCTCCTCTTTCGAGTGACTCGATCGCAAGAAAGCCTCTTGCAAGAAAGTAGCTTAGTGGTAAGTTAATTACCGCCAAGCCGGTCCGGGGTCTCAAGCCCCGGGTCACCGGCCCGCCCAACCAGGGGGGAACCCGTCATGTCCCGCAAGGCAGCAGTCACCGCGCTCACCGCCCTCGCCCCGATCTCCTGGGGCTCCACCTACTTCGTCACCACCGAGTTCCTGCCGCCCGACCGGCCGCTCTTCACCGGCCTCATGCGCGCCCTGCCCGCCGGCCTCGCCCTCCTCGCCCTCACCCGCAAGCTCCCGCAGGGCGCCTGGTGGTGGAAGTCCGCGGTCCTCGGGGCCCTCAACATCGGCGCCTTCTTCCCGCTGCTCTTCCTCGCCGCCTACCGGCTGCCCGGCGGGGTCGCCGCGGTCGTCGGCTCCGTCGGCCCGCTCTTCGTCGTCGGCCTCGCGGCCCTCTTCCTCGGCGAGAAGCCCACGGTGAAGGCCCTGCTCACCGCCGTCACCGCCGCCTTCGGCGTCAGCCTCGTCGTCCTCAAGGCCGGAGCCGCCTTCGACCTGATCGGTGTGGGGGCCGGACTGCTCTCCTCGCTCTCGATGTCCGCCGGCATCGTCTTCACCAAGCGCTGGGGCCGCCCCGAGGGCGTCGGAGCCCTCGCGGTCACCGGCTGGCAGCTCACCGCCGGCGGCCTGGTCATCCTGCCCCTCGCCTTCCTGATCGAGGGTGCCCCGCCGGCCCTGACCGGCACCAACCTGGCCGGCTACGCCTACCTCGCCTTCGGCAACACCGCGATCTCGTACTTCCTCTGGTTCCGCGGCATCGAGCGCCTCAGCGCCTCCTCGGCCACGCTCCTCGGCCCGCTCTCGCCGATCACCGCCGCCGTCATCGGCTGGGCGGCGCTCGGTCAGGCGCTCGGCGCGGTGCAGGTCCTCGGCATGGTGATCGCCTTCGGCGCCACCCTGGCCGGCCAGCTGAG
This sequence comes from Streptomyces sp. NPDC053513, assembly GCF_044544765.1. Classification (NCBI taxonomy): domain Bacteria; kingdom Bacillati; phylum Actinomycetota; class Actinomycetes; order Kitasatosporales; family Streptomycetaceae; genus Streptomyces; species Streptomyces sp. NPDC053513. The sequence goes on along the minus strand of NZ_JBITXP010000004.1, from coordinate 233,497 downwards.
CCCCCGTACCCCCAAGGCCCCCAAGGCCCCCAAGGCCCCCAAGGCCCCCAAGGCGGTCGAGGCCCCCGAGGCCCCTCAGGCACCTTTCAGCTCCACTGAAAAGACCGGTCAGGAAGTTTCGATGGACCTGGAGGTTTCGGCGGTGCGACGGTAAGGGTCATGAGCCTGGACACCGCCCGCAACCCCACCGAATCCCCGGCAGCAACCGCAGCAACCGCAGCAACCGCCACGACCGCCACCGACACCGCACGCACCGAGAGGCCGGCACCCGCCAGGGGCGCCGGCCTCGGCGTGCTCCTCGCCCTCCTCGCCACCGTCGTCTGGTCCGGCAGCTTCGTCGTCGCCCGCGCCCTCCACGACACCGTCCCCCCGGTCCAGGCCGCCTTCTGGCGCTGGATCGTCGCCCTCGTCGCCGTCGCCCCGCTCGCCGCCCGCGAGGCCTGGCGGCAGCGGCACCTGATCCGCCGTCACCTCCGCTTCCTCGCCCTCGCGTCGCTGCTCGGCATCACCGTCTACAACACCCTGGTCAACCAGGCCGGGACCGCCACCTCCGCCGGCAACATGGGCATGATCATGGCCGCCTCCCCGGTCCTCATGGCCCTCTTCGCCCGCCTCGGCGGCAACCGCCTCGGCCCGCGCCGCACCACCGGCATGCTCATCGCCTGCGTCGGCGTCCTGCTCCTCGTCAGCAAGGGCTCCCTCGCCCCCGACTTCGCCACGGGCGACCTCTGGGTCATGGCCGCGGCCCTCTGCTTCGCCTCGTACAGCGCCCTCCTCAAGCGCCGCCCCGCCGAACTCGGCGGCCTCGCCTTCCTCTTCACCACCTTCGCCCTCGGCGCCCTCATGCTCCTCCCGGCGTACGGGATCAGCCTCGCCGTCCAGGGCGGCTTCGAGCCCACCACCGGCACCGTCGGCCCCCTCGTCTACGTCGGCGTGCTCTCCTCCGCCGTCGCCTTCTTCGCCTGGAACAAGGCCGTCACCCTGATCGGCGCCGCCCGCGCCGGGATCGTCTACTACCTCCAGCCCGTCTGCGTCGCCCTCCTCTCGTACGCCCTCCTCGGCGAACGGCTCGGCCTCCTCGGCGGCGCGAGCATGGTCCTCATCCTCGGCGGGGTGGCGCTGAGCTCGGCCACGTAGACGGGGCCCGATAAGTTGCGCCCCATGACCGAGTGGGACATCAAGAAGCTCCAGATCCTCCGCACCCTCCGCGACCGCGGCACCGTCACCGCCACCGCGGAGGCGCTGCTCATGACCCCCTCGGCCGTCTCCCAGCAGCTCACCAACCTCGCCAAGCAGCTCGGCGTGCGGCTCCTGGAGGCCCAGGGGCGCCGGGTCCGCCTCACCGACGCCGCCCATCTGGTGCTGCGCCACGCGGAGGTCGTCTTCGCCCAGCTGGAGCGCGCCGACGCCGAACTCGACGGCTATCTGCGGGGCGAGGCCGGCCAGGTGCGGGTCGCGGCCTTCCCGACCTCCGTGCCCGCGCTCCTCGTCCCCGCCGTGCGCCAGCTGCGGACCGCCCACCCCGGGCTCGACGTCCGGGTCCGGGAGGCCGAGGCCGCGGAGGCGTACGAGCTGCTCACGGCCGGCGAGGTCGACCTCGCGCTCTCGCTCGCCGCCCACGCGCCCTCCGCGCGCGACCCCAAGTACAGCCGGGTCCCGCTGCTCGCCGACCCCCTCGACGTCGCGCTGCCCGCCGATCACCCGCTCGCCGACGCCCCCGGCCTGCGGCTCGCCGACCTCGCCGCCGAGCCCTGGATCTTCGGCGGCTCGGGGCCCTGGTCCGAGATCACCACCGCCGCCTGCGAGGCCGCCGGCTTCGTGCCCGAGCAGGCCCACAGCGCCTCCGGCTGGACCGCGATCCTCGCCATGGTGGAGGCCGGGATGGGAATCGCGCTCGTGCCCCGGATGGCCTCCGCGGACCGCCGGAGCGGGACCGGGGTCGTCATGCGGGTCCTCTCCGCCGACCAGCCGCGCCGCCACGTCGTCGCGGCGGTACGGAGCGGGGCGGAGGAGGGCCCGGCGGTGGCCCGGGTCCTCTCCGCGCTCCGCCAGGCGGCGGCGGGCCGCGAGACCGTGCAGCAGAACTGACCCCGCGACCTTCCGGCGGACCGGCCCCGCGACCTCTCGGCGCACTGGCCCCACGACCTCTCGGCGGAACCGGCCCCCGCGACCTCTCGGCGGACCTGCCCCGCGAGCCCGCCGCAATCGTTCAGCAGAACTGAACGGCATCGTCGAAAACATTCGATGGACCGGGACGCCGGAACGGCGGGAAGCTCGACCCATGAGCAGCCTCGACGCGAACCAGGACCCGCACGCCAACGACGCCGCCCCCTACGCCGGCGGGGACCCCTACGCCGACTACCGCACCGGTGACTTCCCCTTCACCGAGCTCGTCGACCTCGCCGACCGCCGCCTCGGCGCCGGCGTCGTCGCCGCCAACGACGAGTTCTTCGCCGAGCGGGAGAACCTCCTCGTCCGCGAGCGCGCCGTCTTCGACCCGGAGCACTTCGGCCACAAGGGCAAGATCATGGACGGCTGGGAGACCCGCCGCCGCCGCGGCGTCGACGCCGAGAACGTCTTCCCCGCCCCCGAGGACCACGACTGGGCGATCGTCCGCCTCGGCGCCCCCGGCGTGATCCGCGGAATCATCGTCGACACCGCCCACTTCCGCGGCAACTACCCGCAGAAGGTCAGCATCCAGGCCACCGCCGTCGAGGGCTCGCCCAGCCCCGCCGAGCTGCTCGACGCGAAGTGGGAGGAGCTCGTCCCGCCGACCCCCGTCCGCGGCCACGCCGCCAACGGCTTCACCATCGACGCCGAGCGCCGCTTCACCCACGTACGGCTCTGCCAGCACCCCGACGGCGGCGTCGCCCGGCTCCGCGTCCACGGCGAGGTCGTGCCCGACCCCGAGTGGCTGGAGCTCCTCGGCACCCTCGACCTGATCGCCGTGCTCAACGGCGGTTCGTACGAGGACGCCTCGGACAGGTTCTACTCCTCGCCGACCCAGATCATCCTGCCCGGCACCTCCCGCAAGATGGACGACGGCTGGGAGAACCGCCGCCGCCGGGTCCGCGGCACCAACGACTGGGTCCGCTTCAGGCTGGTCGCGCAGGGCGCCGTCCGCGCCGTCGAGATCGACACCGCCTACCTCAAGGGCAACTCGGCCGGCTGGATCGCCCTCCAGGGCCGCAACGGGGACAGCGGCGAGTGGTTCGAGATCATCCCGCGCACCCGCCTCCAGCCCGACACCCTGCACCGCTTCAAGCTGCCCGCCCAGGCCGTCGTCACCCACGTCCGGCTCGACGCCTTCCCCGACGGCGGCGTCGCCCGGATGCGGCTCCACGGGACGCTGACGGAGCAGGGCGCGGCCGACCTGCGCGCCCGGTACGCGGCCCTCGGCGGCTGACGGAAGGCTTCCGCCCGGCGGTGCGGCCGCGCGCCGACGCCCGTCCGCCGGGCGGACTCCAAGCACGAAGGGGCGCCCCCGTGGGGGAGGGCGCCCCTTCGTCGTTCACCCGGCCCGGGGTTTCACCCGGCCCGGGGTTTCACCCGGCCCGGGGTTTCACCCGGCCCAGAGTTCACCCGGTCGGACTACTTCGCCGCCGCCGCGTCCGCCGCCCGCGCCTTCAGGGCGCGCTCGACGCCCGCGCGGGACTCCGTCACCATGCGCCGCAGCGCCGGGACCGGTTCGTTCGCGGCGATCCACGCGTCCGTCGCGTCCAGCGTCTCCTGCGAGACCTGGAGCGTCGGGTAGAGGCCGACCACGATCTGCTGGATCATCTCGTGGCTGCGGGTCTCCGAGACGTGCTTGATCGACGCGAAGTACTTCTCCGCGTACGGGGCGAGCAGCTCGCGCTGGTCGGCCTGGACGAAGCCGCCGATGACGGCCTCCTGCACGGCGTTCGCCAGCTTGTCGTCCTCGACGACCGAGGCCCAGGCCTCCGCCTTCGCCGCCTCCGTCGGACGGGCCGCGCGCGCGGTGGCCGCGTGCCGCTCGCCCGCCGCCGTGCGGTCGCGCTCCAGCTCGGCGGCGATCTCCGCCTCGTCGTAGACGCCGGTGGCCGCGAGGCGCTGGACGAACGCCCAGCGCAGCTCGGTGTCGACGGCCAGGCCCTCGATCGACTCGCGTCCCTCCAGGAGGGCCGCCAGCAGGTCCAGCTGCTGCGGGGTGCGGGCGGTCGCCGCGAAGGCGCGCGCCCACGCCAGCTGGTGGTCGCCGGCGGGCTCGGCCGCGCGCAGGTGCGCCAGCGTCGCGTCCGTCCAGCGCGTCAGGCCGACCTCGCGCCACTCCGGCGCCGCGTACAGGTCGAGCGCGGCCTTCACCTGGCCGTGGAGCGACTGCACCACGCCGATGTCGGACTCCTTGGCGATGTTCGAGAGCACCAGGTCCAGGTAGGCGCGGGTGGGGAGCTCGCCGTCGCGGGTCATGTCCCAGATCGAGGCCCAGCACAGGGCGCGCGGGAGGGACTCGGCGATGTCGCCGAGGTGCGCGGTGACGTTCGCCAGGGACTCCGCGTCGAAGCGGACCTTGGCGTACGACAGGTCGTCGTCGTTGAGGAGGACGACCGCCGGGCGGGCCTTGCCGACGAGCTGCTCCACGGCGGTCAGTTCGGCCGCCGCGATGTCCAGCTCCAGGCGGTCGGTGCGGACCAGCTTGCCGGCCTCGTCGAGGTCGTAGAAGCCGATCGCGATGCGGTGCGGGCGGAGCACGGCCCGGCCCTTGGCGCCGGCGGGCAGCGCGGGGGCCTCCTGGCGGACGGCGAAGGCGGTGATGACGCCGTTCTCGTCGGTCTCGATCTCCGGCCGGAGGACGTTGATGCCGGCCGTCTCCAGCCACGCCTTCGACCAGGTCTTCAGGTCACGGCCGGAGGTCTCCTCCAGGGCGCCGAGGAGGTCGGACAGGCGGGTGTTCCCGAAGGCGTGCGCCTGGAAGTACGCCTGGACGCCCTTGAAGAACTCGTCCTGGCCGACGTACGCCACGAGCTGCTTCAGGACCGAGGCGCCCTTGGCGTACGTGATGCCGTCGAAGTTGACGAGCACGTCCTCCAGGTCGTTGATCTCGGCCATGATCGGGTGCGTGGACGGCAGCTGGTCCTGGCGGTAGGCCCAGGTCTTCTCCGCGTTGGCGAAGGTGGTCCAGGCGTGCGGCCAGCGGGTGCCCGGCACGGCGGCCTGGCAGGCGACCGAGGTGTAGGTGGCGAACGACTCGTTCAGCCACAGGTCGTTCCACCACTCCATGGTGACGAGGTCGCCGAACCACATGTGGGCGAGCTCGTGCAGGATGGTCTCGGCGCGCCGCTCGTACGCCGCGTCCGTCACCTTCGAGCGGAAGACGTACTGGTCGCGGATGGTGACCGCGCCCGCGTTCTCCATCGCGCCCGCGTTGAACTCCGGCACGAACAGCTGGTCGTACTTGGCGAACGGGTAGTCGTACGCGAACTTCTCCTGGAACCAGTCGAAGCCCTGGCGGGTCACGTCGAAGATGTGGTCCGCGTCGAGGAACTCGGCCAGCGAGGGGCGGCAGTAGATGCCCAGCGGGACGACCTGTCCGTCCTTCTCGTACGTCGAGTGCACCGAGTGGTACGGGCCGACGATCAGGGCGGTGATGTACGTGGAGATGCGCGGGGTCGGCTCGAAGACCCACACGTCGTTCTCGGGCTTCGGCGTCGGCGAGTTCGAGATCACCGACCAGCCGCTCGGCGCCTTCACGGTGAACTGGAAGGTCGCCTTCAGGTCGGGCTGCTCGAACGAGGCGAAGACCCGCCGCGCGTCCGGCACCTCGAACTGGGTGTACAGATAGGCCTGGTCGTCGACCGGGTCGACGAAGCGGTGCAGGCCCTCGCCGGTGTTGGTGTACGCGCAGTCGGCGACGACCTTCAGCTCGTTGCGGCCCAGGGCGAGGCGGTCGAGCGCGATCCGCGAGTCGCGGAAGACGGCGGCGACGTCGAGGGCGCGGCCGTTGAGGACGACCTCGTGGACGGCGGGGGCGACGAGGTCGATGAAGGTCTCGGCGCCGTCCTCGGCGGAATCGAAGCGGACGGTGGTGACGGACCGGTAGGTGCCGCCCTCCTGCGCACCGGTGAGGTCCAGTTCGACCTCGTACGCGTCCACGGTCAGCAGCGCCGCCCGCTGCTGGGCCTCTTCACGGGTCAGGTTTGTCCCAGGCACCCGGTCAACTCCTCGGTTACGTGACGTTTGGGCCATCCTTCCACGGCCCGGCTCAGCGACGCACGGAACATCTCCACGGCCCGTCACCGCTGATCCGCAGCAGCCCCGGCCCCGGCACCGGGGCGCTCACCCGGACCTCACCGACCTCGTTCACCAGCAGGTCCCGCTCCTCGTCGTCGTAGAGCGGGTCCAGCGGCGGGGTGTGCTGGTGGACGGTGAAGTTCGACTCCCCGTGGTGCGCGAAGTCGAGCACCCCGGCCGGCCCCTCGTAGATCACCAGATCGTGGGCGAGGCCCTCCACGTGGCCGTCGAAACGCCGCGCGTGGGAGAGCGGCAGCACCCGCAGCGTCCAGGGGGTGTCGGCCTCCACCCGCAGGGCCAGCGGGCGGGCCCGCGGGACGAGGGCGACGGTACGCGCGCGCACGTCGTCCTCGTACGCGGTGAGGAGGTACTCCTCGGCCCGCCCGTACGCGTCGCAGGACTCGATCGTGGTGGACAGCGAGTGGTACGACTCGATCTCCAGGAGCACCCAGTGCCCCGGCGGAAGGCCCGGGTCGCAGTGGACGGTCCTCCTGCCGCGCCCCTGGTACACGGCGGGCCGGAACTCCCCGCCGTACGGATCGGCCACCGGCACGGGCGGGGCGGCGGGCGCCGGGGGAGGGGGCGGCGGGACGTAGCCGGGGCCCGGGATCGGCGGCGGCGGGTACTCCACCACGATGCCGAAGTCCGTCGCGAGCCCGGCGAGCCCCGAGGCGTACCCCTGGCCGACCGCGCGGAACCGCCAGCCGCCGTCCCGCCGGTAGAACTCGCCGAAGACGAAGGCGGTCTCCGTCGTCGCGTCCCCGATCGGGCAGTACGCCACGGGGGTGCCGGCCCCGTCCGTGACCAGCACGTCGAGGCCCGGCACCTGTCCGAAGGCGCCCCCGTCGGCGGAGGCGGCGATCACCAGGCGCCCCACATCGGGCTCCACGCGCGCGAGGTCCAGCCACAGCCAGTCCGCGGCCGGGCTGCCGGGCGCGCCGGGCGCCGACTTCCCCAGGTGCCGGACGGCCCCCGAGGGGTGCTCGGAATGGTTGTAGAAGACCAGGTCGGCGTCGCCCCGCACCCGCTCCCCGGCGCCGAGGAGCAGCGCGGAGACGTCCACGTCGGGCACCCCGTGCCCGGTGCGCCAGCTGACCGCGACGTGAAGGGCCTGCGGGGGCACCGGGACGTTGGCCCCCTTGGATATCCGGGTCATGGGGGAACTCTGGCACGGCCGGGCACGCCGGAGGGGCGGCTCCCCGCAACGGGAAGCCGCCCCTCCGGAGGGTGGCCGGGATCAGCCCTTGAGCTCGGCGGCGACGAGCTCCGCGATCTGCACGGCGTTCAGCGCCGCGCCCTTGCGCAGGTTGTCGTTGGAGAGGAAGAGCGCGAGGCCGTTCTCGACGGTCTCGTCCACGCGGATGCGGCCCACGTAGGAGGCGTCCTTGCCGGCCGCCTGGAGCGGGGTCGGGATCTCGGAGAGCTCGACGCCCTCGGCGTCCTTGAGCAGCTCGTAGGCGCGCTCGACGCTGATCGGGCGCTCGAAGCGGGCGTTGACCTGGAGCGAGTGGCCGGAGAAGACCGGGACGCGGACGCAGGTGCCCGAGACCTTGAGCTCCGGGATCTCCAGGATCTTGCGGGACTCGTTGCGGAGCTTCTGCTCCTCGTCGGTCTCGAAGGAGCCGTCGTCGACGATCGAGCCGGCGAGCGGGAGCACGTTGAAGGCGATCGGACGCTTGTAGACGCCGGGCTCCGGGTACTCCACGGCCTCGCCGTCGTGGGTCAGCTCGGTGGCGCGCTCGGCGACGGCCCTGACCTGCCCGTCCAGCTCCGCGACGCCGGCCACGCCCGAGCCGGAGACGGCCTGGTAGGTGGTGGCGACGAGCGCGGTGAGGCCGGCCTCCTGGTGGAGCGGCTTGAGGACCGGCATGGCGGCCATCGTGGTGCAGTTCGGGTTGGCGATGATGCCCTTGGGGCGGTCCTTGACCGCGTGCGGGTTGACCTCGGAGACCACCAGCGGGACCTCGGGGTCGCGGCGCCAGGCGGAGGAGTTGTCGATCACGACGGCGCCCTGCGAGGCGACCTTCTCGGCGAGGGCCTTGGAGGTGGCGCCGCCGGCGGAGAAGAGCACGATGTCCAGGCCGGTGTAGTCGGCGGTGGAGGCGTCCTCGACCGTGACGCCGTCGACGACGGTGCCGGCGGAGCGGGCGGACGCGAAGAGCCGCAGCTCGTCGACCGGGAAGTTCCGCTCGGCCAGGATCTTCCGCATGACTGTGCCGACCTGACCGGTGGCTCCGACGATTCCGACCTTCACGGGGACTCCTCCGTACGCGTGTGCAGGGTGCTGCTGCTCCATGATGCGTGTGTCCCCGCCCGCCTTGTCCAATCCATTGTCCAAGGGGCGGACGCGCCATGGACGACGATCTTCCGGCGGTGGGGTGACGATCTTCGGGACGCGAAAGGGGCGGGCGCCGGTTCCGGCGCCCGCCCCTCACCGGTGCGCTGTTACGGGGTGACCGCGCCGATCAGGACGCTGCCGGTGCCCGCGACGGTGCCGCGCGCGTTGAGCAGCTGGACCTCGCCGAAGAACTGGCGTCCCTCGGGGGCCGCGCCCGCGACGACGACCTCGGCCGAGACCGGGGCGGTGGCGCCGTTGGCCAGGGCGACCTGCTTCGACTCGTCGACCTTCACGGTGCCGAGCGCGGACGAGTAGTACACGTCCTTGTAGTCGTACGTCGTGCCGCCCGCGGCCTGGACCGAGTAGCCGTCGATGACGACGGTGTACGTGCCCGCGGCCGGCTTCAGCAGGGAGACGGACTCCTCCGAGTCGCCGTCCGCCGACTGGCCGACGGTCTTGCCGTTCAGCGTGACCGTGAGGTCGAGGTCGGCGGCCTTGTCGGAGGTGTTGCCGATGGCGATGTCGAGCCGCTCCACGCCCTCACCGATGGTGACGGTCTTCGTGTGCTTCTCGTGGTGCTGGATGGTCGGCGTCTCGCTCTTCTGCGAGCCGAGCGAGCCGCCCTTGAGGGTGCCCGTGACGCCCGCGAAGCGGTTGGCGACCTGCCACTGGACGGGGGCCGGGGTGCCGATCTTCGCCTCGGCGACCGTCTGGACGGCCGGGTCGAAGTCGACGCCGAGGGCGGTGACGTTCAGCGTGTACGGGTTGTCCAGGTCCGGCGACGTGCGGCGGGACTCGACCTCGATCTCCCAGACGCCGGGCGTCGGGTCCGCGTAGGACCGCAGGTCCGGGCGGCAGGTGTTGGCCGGGTTGTAGTGCGGGTAGCACTGCGTGGTGGCGCTGTCCTCGATGCCCACGCCGACCGGGTGGATCGAGATGAACCGGGTCTGGCTCTTCTCCTTCAGACCGCCCAGCGCGACCTCCAGCGTCTTGGCGCCCTCGGGCACGGTGACGAAGTAGGACTTGCTGCTGTTGCGCTGCACCGAGCCGGTGGCGGAGAAGCCGTAGCCCGGGGCGACCAGGTCGTTCGCGACGACCGTGGTGGCGAGGATCTGCTTGTCGACGCCCTCGGTGCGCTCGTCGTCGGCCTCCAGGATGACGCTGTGCGCACCGGCGGTGGCGGCGCGGGCCTGGAGCTTGACGGTGACCGGCTTGTTCAGCGGCAGGTCGATCTCGTCGTCGCCGAGGATGCGGAAGGTGCCGTCGTTGTACTTGAGGTCCAGCTCGTGCTCGATCGGCCGGTCCGGGCCGCTCGTGCGCGTGATGGTGACGTCGTAGGCCTTCTTCTGGCCGACCTTGAGGCCGCCCTCGCGGTCGTACACGCCGGTGCCGGTGTGCGGGGCCGGGAAGATCACGGTGTCGACCGGGGCCTCGACCTTGTAGTCGTGGGCGGTGGCACCGTCCTTGATCGACTCCCAGGCCTCGCCGATGTCGATGAGGCCCGCGCCCTGCTCGTGCGCGGCGACACCGGGGATGCGCTTCGCGGTGGAGGTCAGCGCGGTCCGCAGGGTGAGCGGGGAGAGCGCGATGCCCTTCTGCTTGGCGGCCGAGATCAGCAGCGCGCTCGCGCCCGCCGCCTGCGGCGAGGACATCGAGGTGCCGTTGAGCATGCCGTAGCCGGCGGGCAGGGTGTAGCCCGACTCGGCGACGCCGGCGCCCGGCTGCCAGGTCGGGATGGTGTTCACGGCCGAGCCGGGGGCGGTGATGGTCGGGGTGAAGCCGCCGTCCTCGCGCGGGCCGCGCGAGGAGAAGGGGAACATGGCGTACTTCTTCTCGACGGCCGAGCCGTAGTTGGCGGCCCAGGTCGCCTGGGAGACGGCCGCGCCGACCGAGAGGACCTTGTCGGCCAGGCCGGGGTCGCCGATCGTGTTGATGCCGGGGCCCTCGTTGCCGGCCGAGATGACCAGCTGGACGCCGTAGGTGTCGATGAGCCGCGTGTAGAGGCGCGAGCGGACGTTGTCGCCGTCGTTCTGCTGGGGCAGGCCGCCGATCGACATGTTGACGATGTCGACGCCGCGGTTGACGACGAGGTCCGTCATGCCCTCGGTGAGGGCGGTGTTGGTGCAGCCGCCGGACCAGGTGCACGCGCGTGCGGAGACGATCTTCGCACCGGGGGCGGCGCCGCTCATCTTCCCGCCGAAGAGGCCGTTGGCGGCGGTGATGCCGGCGACGTGGGTGCCGTGCGAGGACTCGACGAGACCGATGTTGACGAAGTCGCGCTTCTGGCCGACCCAGGTCCCGCCCAGCGGGTCCATCGGGACGTCCTTGCGGATCTCGACGACGAACGGGGTGCGCTCGGCGACCTCGGTGGCGGGGTTGTCGGTGCCGAAGTAACCGACCTGGTACCCGTCCTTGTACGGCTTCATCGGCGCGTTGTCCGTGAAGTCGTTGTTCTGGTCGGTGTCCACGCGGACGGTGCCGGCGGCCGGGTCGTACAGCATGCCGAAGACGTCGGTGGTGTCGCCGTCCCGGTTGATGTCGCCCTTCGGGTCGCCGCCCGCGGTGGCCGCCTCGGAGAACCGGCTGAACTGGTACGAGCCCGCCGGGGCCGTCCAGCTCTGCGAGGAGGCGGTGAAGACGGGACCGGCGACCGGGGTGACCTGGGCGCGCCAGGTGGCGTCGCCCTCGGTCAGCGGGTCGGTGGCGGTGACCCAGTCGACGATCTTGCGCTCGCCGGTGGTGGTCTTCTGCAGGGCCGGGTGGCCGAGGTCGACGCCCGAGTCGAGGATGCCGATGGTCACGCCGCGGCCGTCGGCCTTCGGGTGCTCCTTGACGAAGTCGACCGCGCCCGTCTCGTACGAGGGGTTGTACGGGTTCTTCGCCGGGGTGTCCTTGCCCGGGGCGGGGTACGTCGTGGTGACGGTGGTGCCGGAGACGGCACCCGTCGCGGCGCCCGCGTCCGGCGTCGGGTCGTCCAGCGCGATCTCGGCCTGGAGGTCGACGGACTGGACGGAGGAGAGCTGGGTGGCGGCCTTGATGGCGGCCGCGGCCTTGGCGGTCGGCAGGGTGGCCCGGACGTAGCCGAGCGCGTCCTGCTGCTTGCCGACCGAGGCGCCGGCGACGGCGTCGAGCTGGGCGGCGACCTGCTCGGTGGCGCCGGGGGCGGTGGCGACGAGGACGGTGACGTTCTTCTCGCCGCTCGCCTGGGCCTCGGTGAGCCGCTGGGCGTCGATGGCGCCGAGCTTGTCGGCCGGGTTCGAGGACTTGACCGGGGGAGTGGTCGCCGGGGCCTCGGTGGCGAGGACGGGCGCGGCACCGGTCGCGACGAGCGCGGCGACGAGTCCGGCTGCGGCCGCGATGCGGGCCGCGCGTCTGGGCCCGTGCGTCGAGCTTCCGGATATGGAGCTCTGAGTTTCGGGGGTGGTCATTTACATCCCTGTTGGTGAAAGGAGGGCGTCCGGATTTCGATACCGGATGACCGCTCAGCCTTTCGCAAGGGACCGGGTTTTGGGGAGGGGCGCTGGGCGTCGGATTGCCGCCGCGACGCAAACCCGCCAGCGCCGTGGATGCGCCACACGGGACGAACTCGCCCGTAAGCGGGCGAGTTCGCCGTGGCGCGGGGCTCAACTCTCCTTGGTCCGGGCGTAGTGCCGGGAGGCCTTGGCGCGGTTGCCGCAGACCGCCATCGAGCACCAGCGGCGGGTGCCGTTCCGCGAGGTGTCGAAGAAGTGCAGGATGCAGGCCTCGTGGGCGCAGGCGCGGATCCGGTCGGGCGCCGTGCGCAGCAGGTCGAGGTAGTCGCGGGCGGCGGTCCAGCCGGGCCCCCAGGCGGGGTCCGCGAACTCCGGCTCCTCGCCGGGGCCCTCGGCGGTGAGCGTGGGCCGGATGCGGCCGTGGCCGAGGACGGCGTCGACCCGGGCGGTGGCGGCGGGGTCGCCGGGGCGGTCGACGAGCGCGGCGAGCGCGTCCCGGGCGGTGAGGGTGTGCCGGAGGGTGGTCGCGTCGGCGGTGAACCGCTCGGCCAGGCCGTTGGCGGCGAGCCAGACGGCGAGGCCCTCGACCTCCGCCAGCAGGTCGCGGCGGACGCCTTCGTCGTTCCAGCGGGTGTTGAGCAGGTCGAGGGAGACGGGCTCGCCGGTGAGCGGCCGGGGGTCGGTGGCGGTCATGGGGACACCCTCCTCGATCAGCTAACCCCTCAAGAGTACGTGACCGGTTGACTCCCCTCATCTATAACCCCTAAAGTCGAAATGAAAGGTTAGCCCGAGGGGGCGACCACATCGGAGAGGGAACCCGCATGCCCGCGATCGGCACACTCGCCACCCACCACGTCGGCCTCAACGTCACCGACCTCGGACGCTCGCTCGCCTTCTACGGCGACGTCCTCGGCTTCGACGTCCTCGGCGAGGGCGAGGAGAAGGACAGCCGCTACGCCTTCCTCGGCCGGGACGGCCGCCTGGTCCTCACCCTCTGGCAGCAGGCCGAGGGCACCTACGACCCGGGCCGGCCGGGCCTCCACCACCTCGCCTTCGAGGCCGAGTCCATCGAACACGTCCGCGCCGCCGAGGCCGCGCTCGTCGCGCGCGGCACCTCCTTCGCGTACGAGGGCGTCGTCGCCCACCGCGAAGGCGCGGCCTCCGGCGGCATCTTCTTCCACGACCCCGACGGCACCCGCCTGGAGATCTCGGTCCCGAAGGGCGCGGAGGACGCGGAAGCCCCGAGCGAGACGGCCCCGACCTGCGGCTTCTTCTAGCCGCACCTCGTTGTGGGCAGGCGTTCCGCAGGGGCGGAACGGGTGGGCACAACGCCGAACGCGCCACCCGCGCCCAGGGTCCTCGACCCGCACCACGACCACCCGCACCCTTCGGAGGCCCCCGTGAACACCGCCTACCACCCCGGCTCCCTGGCCGTACAGGCGCGCGAGGGCGTCCAGGACCTCGCCGCCCACGTGGGCCGCTCCATCACCGACGGCATTCGCCCCATCGCCGCCGCCTTCCTGGAAGCCCAGCCGATGCTGGTGATCGGCACGGCGGACGCCGACGGCCGCGTCTGGTCGAGCCTGCTCACCGGCGCGCCCGGCTTCGCCAGGGCCGTCGGCCCGCACACGGTCTCGGTCGCCGCCGACCTCCCCGAGGGCACGCCCGACGGCGCCCCCGTCGGCACCCTCGCCCTCGACCCCCGCACCCGCCGCCGCATGCGCCTCAACGGCACCGCCCGGCGCAGCGGACGCGGCTTCACGATCGAGGCCGAGCAGGTCTTCTCCAACTGCCCCAAGTACCTGCAGAAACGGGAGTGGTACGGCTCCGAGCCCCCCGGCGCCGCACCCGCCGCCGTGCGACACGGCGAGGCGCTCACCCCCGACCAGGCGCGCCGGATCCGCGCCGCCGACACCTTCTTCATCGCGACCGCCGCCCCGGACGGCCTCGACACCAGCCACCGCGGTGGCAACCCCGGCTTCGTCCGCGTCGACTCCCCCCGGGAGCTCAGCTGGCGCGACTACCCGGGCAACTCCATGTTCCTGACCCTGGGCAACCTGGAGTCGGACGGCCGCGCGGGGCTGCTCTTCCTCGACTGGGAGACGGGGCTGACCCTCCAGCTCACCGGCGTCGCGCACACCGAGTACGGCCCCGGGGGCCGCGTCACCCGCTTCCGCGTCGACCGCACGTCCGAAACCCCGGACGCCAGCCCCCTGCGCTGGTCACCCCCGGAGTACTCCCCTTCCAATCCGTGACCCCGCACTCCTGGAGGCCCAGTGACGACCACCGCCACCGCCCCGCCCCGCCCCGCCGCCCCTCCCCGTCCCCACCTCCGCGCCACCCTGTCCTCCACGGCCGCCAGCCTCGCCGCCCTCCTCCTCCTGGCGGCCCTCGGCACCCTCCTCCACCAGCCCCTCCTCATCCCGCCCCTCGCCGCCAGCATGGCGCTCGTGGCCGGCGCCCCCGCCCTGCCGCTCTCCCAGCCGCGCTCGGTCGTCGGCGGCCAACTGCTCTCGGCCCTCACCGGCTTCGCGGTCCTCGCCGTCGCGGGACCGGGCCCGTGGAGCGCGGCCGTCGCGGGCGGTCTCGCCCTCGGCGTGATGCTGCTCGCCCGCGCCCCGCACTCGCCCGCCGCGGCGACGGCCGTCATCGTCGCCCTCCAGGACCCGCCCCTCTGGTCGTTTCTCGGCCTTCTCGCCCTCGCCTCGCTCCTCCTGGTCGCCGTCGGACTCGCGGCCGCCCGTGCCACGGGGCGGACGTATCCCGCGTACTGGCTCTAATCTCGGTCCATGCAGCAGGAGTTGAGGGTGGCGGCCTACGCCGTGTGTGTCCGTGACGACGAGATCCTCCTCGCCCGCTGGGTCGCGAAGGACGGTGCCAGACGGTGGACCCTGCCGGGCGGCGGCATGGACCACGGCGAGGACCCCGTCCACACCGTCGCCCGCGAGGTCGAGGAGGAGACGGGCTATCTGACCGAGCCGACCGCGCTCCTCGGCATCGACTCCATCCGGCGCTCCTGGCTCCGCCGGCTCGGCGGACCCGGCGACTGGCAGGGCCTGCGGATCATCTACGAGGCGCGGATCACCGGCGGCGCCCTGCGGAACGAGGAGGGCGGCTCCACCGACCTCGCCGCCTGGCACCCGCTCGACTCCGTGCCCTCCCTCACCCGCGTCGAACTCGTCGACATCGGCCTCCAGCTCTGGCGCGACCGGCCGCCCCTCGGACGCTCGCACCTCACGGAGCACGAGAACGGCTGAAAGGCGCTCAACCACCGAAGGTGCGATCAACCCCCGCCCACCCTCCCGGGTCCCTCCCCCCGACCACAGCACGACGAACCGCAGCACCACGATCAGGGGAGCCCCGCATGTCACCCGCCCGCACCGCCCGTACCGTCGTCGCAGCCACCCTCGTGGCGGGACTCGCCGCCACCGCCCTCGCCGCCCCCGCCCTCGCGGCGCAGGCCCCGGCGTCCGTGAAGCAGGACCACGCGGCCACCCAGCGGGCCCTCGACGCGGCCGTCGCCGACGGCGTGCCCGGCGCCGTCGCCCAGGCCCGCGACGGACGCGACCGCTGGACCGGCACCGCCGGTAAGCGCAAGGGCGACGACCGCTACCGGGTCGGCTCCATCACCAAGACGTTCACCGCCACCGTCCTCCTCCAGCTCCAGGCGGAGGGCCGCCTCGACCTCGACGACCCGGTCGAGAAGTGGCTCCCCGGCGTCGTCCGGGGCCACGGCCACGACGGCCGGAAGATCACCGTCCGCCAGCTCCTCAACCACACCAGCGGCATCTACAGCTACACCAGCGACCCCGCCTTCCAGGAGAAGGTCTTCGGCCCCGGCTTCCTGGAGCACCGCTACGACACCTGGACGCCGCGGCAGCTCGTCTCCGTCGCCATGGCCCACCGGCCCGACTTCGAGCCCGGCGCCTCCTGGAACTACTCCAACACCAACTTCGTCCTCGCCGGCATGGTGATCGAGAAGGTCACCGGCCGCCCGTACGGCAAGGCCGTCGAGAACCGGATCATCAAGCCGCTCAAGCTCCGCGCCACCACCGTCCCCGGGACCCGCTCGGCCATGCCGGAGCCCAGCAGCCCGGCGTACTCCAAGCTCTCCCGGGACGTGAACGCCCCCGTCCACGAGGTCTCCGACCTCAACCCGAGCATCGCGGGCGCGGCCGGCGAGATCATCTCCGACTCCCGCGACCTGCAGACCTTCTACAGCGCGCTGCTCAAGGGCCGGCTGCTCACGAAGGGCGGGCTGAAGGAGATGACCACCACGGTCGCGATGTCCCCCGAGCTCCCGAACCTCGGCTACGGCCTCGGGCTCATGAAGGAGGAGCTCAGCTGCGGCGTGGAGGTCTGGGGCCACGGCGGCGGCATCCACGGCTCCAGCTCCCTGGCCCAGGTGACCCGCGACGGCGAGCACTCCCTGGCCGGCAACTTCAACGCCGACTGGACGGGCGACACCCAGAAGGTCGTCGAGGCCGAGTTCTGCGGCACGCCCGCGAACAAGGGCTAGTCACCTCGGCAGGACGACGACGTACGCGGCGGGCTGCCGGTCCGCCGCGGCCATCAGGGCCGTACGGACCACGGTGGCCTGCTGGTCCATCGCCTCGCGCAGCTTGCGCGGGGTGAGGTGGACGACCGTGATGCCGAGCCGCTCCAGGTGCTCCCGCTTGCGGGTGTACTCGGTCCACAGCTCGTCGTCGTCCTGCCGAGGCGCCCGGGTGTCCAGCTCCACGGCGACGGCCTGGTCGGGCCAGTAGGCGTCCACCCCGCCCAGGTGCGGGCCGCCCGGCAGCCTCAGGTCCACGTTCCACAGCGGGTCCGGCAGCGCGAACTCCCGCACCATCTCGTAGAGCCGCTGCTCCGAGAGCGAGCGTCCCTCGGCGAGAAGCGCGTCCACCGCGTCCACCACGTGCGGCCGGGAGAGCAGCCGGGCCCGGCTCAACTCCCGTACCACCACGCCCGGTTCGCAGTGGCCGCCGCGGACGGCCTCGGTGAGCAGCCGGCGCACCGTCTCGGCGTCCGCGAGGCCCGACACCGCGTCGGCGACGGCGCGGGCGACCGGGGCGACGGGGACGCCCGTGAGCTCCACCGGCTCCGGCGACTCGGGGGCGCGCACCACCCGCACCCAGCCGGTCGAGCGCAGCCGCCGGGTGCGCGGCACCAGGACGTCGATCCGGTCCAGGGCGGTGAGCGGGGGAGCGGAGGAGAAGCGGTGCAGGGTCAGCGCGGCGAGGCCGGTGATCATCGCGTCGGGTCCCTGCGGGGGCACGGCCCCGGTCCTGCGGGCGTAGAGCAGCGCGGCCTTCAGCCGGTCCTCGCTGGTGGGCGGCCCGGGCTGGAGCAGGAAGACGCCGGGGAGGAGCTGCTGCCAGCCGCCGGGCCGGCAGCGCGCGGCGACCTCGGCGGCGGGGATGCCCTGGGTCCTCAACTGGTCGGCGGACGCGAGGCGTTGTGCCTGACCGGTGGCGGAGGGGAGGGGGAGGGGGCGGGGGGTGATGGGGGTGTTGTGGTTCATGCCGGGGGTCTTCCGCTTCCGAAGGCTCCCCTAACCCCTGTTACACGCTCGTCGACATTCCGGGACAACCTCGCCCTAAAGTACGCACGTTCGAGTGCCGATGGGGGCGGCACCCCGAAGGGTGCCGCCCCCGTCCGCGTACCGACTACTCCGCCACGCGCCCGTCGCACGCCTGCGCCCGCAGCGCCCGCGCCAGGTCGTCGCGCGCCTCCAGGACGAGGCGGCGCAGCGCCGGCGGGGCCGACTCGTGCTCCGACAGCCAGGCGTCCGTCGCGGCGAGCGTCGCCTCGTCGTCCTGGAGCCCCGGGAACAGGCCCCGGACCACGTCGATGCCGATCTGGATCGACCGCTCCTCCCACAGCCGCTCGATCGCCGCGAAGTACTTCTCCGCGTACGGCGCGATCAGTTCGCGCTGCGAGGGCTGGACGAAGCCCGCGATGGTCGCCTCGACCAGCGCGTTCGACAGGGCGTCCGACTCGACGACCTGCGCCCAGGCCTGCGCCTTGACCGCCGCCGAGGGCCGCGAGGCGAGGAGGCGGGTCTGGTGGCGCTTGCCCGTGGCCGTGTCGTCCCGGGCCAGCTCCTCGTCGATCCGGGCCTCGTCCGCGCGGCCGTGGACGGCCAGCGGGGAGAGCAGCGCCCAGCGCAGCTCCTGGTCGACGTCGAGGCCGTCGATCTTCGCCGTGCCGTCGAGCAGCCCCTCCAGGAGCTGGAAGTCGGCCTCGGTGGAGGCGGTCGCCGCGAAGAACCGCGCCCAGGTCAGCTGGTGCTCGCTGCCCGGCTCGGCCAGGCGCAGCTCGCGCAGTCCGCCCTCGGCGAGCAGCCGGCCGCCCTCCTCGCGCCACGCGGGCGCCGCGTAGAGGGTGACGGCCGACCTCGTCCAGTTGTGCACCATCTGCAGGACGCCGATGTCGGTCTCGCGGCCCGCGAAGGCGAGGGCGACGGAGACGAAGTCCCGGGCGGGCATGAGCCCGTCGCGGGTCAGGTTCCACAGCGCCGACCAGCACAGGGCGCGGGCCAGCGGATCGGTGATGTCGCCGAGGTGCGCCCGGAGGGTCGCGAGCGAGCCCTCGTCGAAGCGGATCTTGCAGTAGGTCAGGTCGTCGTCGTTGACGAGGACCAGGTCGGGCTTCTCCTGGCCCGCGAGCCCGTCGACGACGGTCCGGACGCCGGTGATGTCGGCCTCGGCCCGCGCGTACCGCACGAGCTCCCCGCCGGAGAGCCGGTAGAGGCCGACGGCGGCGCGGTGCGGGCGCAGCTCGTCGCCCTCCTGGAGGACGGCGAGCTCGGTGATCCGGCCCTCCGCGTCGTAGGTGACGGCCGGGGTCAGGCTGTTGACGCCGGAGGTCTGGAGCCAGGACTTCGCCCAGGCCTTCATGTCCCGCCCGGAGGTCTCCTCCAGGATCGAGAGGAGGTCGGCCAGGCGCGTGTTCCCGTAGGCGTGGCGCTTGAAGTAGCGGCGCGCGCCCTCCAGGAACGCGTCCCGGCCGGCGTACGCGACGAGCTGCTTGAGCACCGAGGCGCCCTTGGCGTACGTGATGCCGTCGAAGTTGAGCTTGGCGTCCTCCAGGTCACGGATGTCGGCCGTGATCGGGTGCGTGGACGGCAGCTGGTCGGCGCGGTAGGCCCAGGACTTCCGGTTGTTGGCGAAGGTCACCCAGCTGTTGGTGAAGCGGGTGGCCTCGGCGTTCACGAAGGAGCCCATGAAGTCCGCGAAGGACTCCTTCAGCCACAGGTCGTCCCACCACACCATGGTGACCAGGTCGCCGAACCACATGTGCGCCATCTCGTGCAGGATGACGTTGGCCCGGCTCTCGTACGCGGCCTGGGTGACCTTGCCCCGGTAGATGTACTCCTCGCGGAAGGTCACCAGGCCCGGGTTCTCCATCGCGCCGAGGTTGTACTCGGGGACGAAGGCCTGGTCGTACTTCCCGAAGGGGTACGGGTAGTCGAAGTTGTCGTGGAAGAAGTCGAAGCCCTGCTTGGTGATCAGGAAGACGTCGTCGGCGTCGAAGTGCTTCGCGAGCGACTTGCGGCACATCGCGCCGAGCGGGATCTCCAGCTCGCCGCGCGTGTAGCTGTCGGTCACGTAGTGGTAGGGGCCGGCCACGACACACGTGATGTACGTGGAGATCGGCGCCGTCTCCGCGAACCGCCAGACGCCCTCGGCGTCCTGCTCGCCCGCGCCGTTCGACCAGACCGTCCAGCCCTCCGGCGCGGTCACCGAGAAGCGGTACGGCGCCTTGAGGTCGGGCTGCTCGAAGTTGGCGTACACCCGGCGGGCGTCGGCCGGCTCGTACTGCGTGTAGAGGTAGACCTCGCCGTCCTCCGGGTCGACGAAGCGGTGCATGCCCTCGCCGGTGCGGCTGTAGGCGCACTGGGCGTCCACCACGAGCACGTTCTCGTCGGCGAGGCCGTCGAGCGCGATCCGCGCGCCGTCGAAGACCACCGCCGGGTCGAGGGCGCGGCCGTTGAGCGTGACCGCGTTCACCGAGGGGGCGATCAGGTCGACGAACGTGCTCGCGCCCTCGCCGGTGCGGCGGAACCGGATCGTCGTCCGCGAGCGGAAGGTGCGCACCGTCTCGGCGGACTCGCCGACCGCCGACCTCAGGTCGAGGTCGACCTCGTACCCGTCGACGGACAGCAGCGCTGCCCGCTCGTGGGCCTCGTCGCGGGACAGATTCTCACCGGGCACGGTCACTCCTTCGTGGCGCGTTCGAAACAGCACCGATCCTCCCATGTGCGGCTGTCACCCGGTACGGCGGAACCCCGACGCGCCGGGAATGCCGCCGGGCCCCGGCGGTGTTTGCTCCTTTCGGCGAAACCCCTTCACCGCGGCCTTACCGAGGAGTGACATGTCCGAGAGCAGGACCACCGCCGACTTCTACTTCGACCCGCTGTGCCCGTGGGCCTGGATGACCTCCCGGTGGATGCTGGAGGTGGAGAAGGTGCGCCCGGTCGACGTGCGCTGGAAGGTGATGAGCCTGGCCGTGCTCAACGAGAACCGGCTCGACGAGGTCCCCGCCGAGTACCGCGAGATGCTGGAGACCCAGGCCTGGGGTCCGGTCCGCGTGGTGATCGCCGCCCAGCAGCTGCACGGCGACGAGGTCGTCGGCAAGCTCTACACGGCGCTCGGCACCCGCTTCCACAACAACGGCGAGGGCCCGACGCGCGAGGCGATCGCCGGCGCCCTGAAGGACGTCGGTCTGCCCGAGGACCTGGTGGAGTACGCCGACAAGGACACGTACGACACCGAGCTCCGCGCCTCCCACAAGGAGGGCATCGACAAGGTCGGCCAGGACGTCGGCACCCCGGTCGTCTCGGTGCCGGGCCCGACGGGCGACGAGGTCGCCTTCTTCGGCCCCGTCGTCACCCCGACCCCGCGCGGCGAGGCGGCGGCCCGGCTGTGGGACGGCACGCTGCTCGTGGCGTCGACGCCGGGCTTCTACGAGATCAAGCGCACCCGGACGGCGGCCCCGAGCTTCGAGTAGTCGCCCCCGTACGGCAGACGGCCCCCGCGATTCACGTCATCGCGGGGGCCGTCCTCCTTACCGCCTGCCCGGTGAAGGCTGAGAAGACGATCACGAGCAGGAGCGCGGGGTCAGAAGGAGATCAGCGGGACCGAGGCCTTGGCCGACAGATAGCGCTTGTGCACGTCCTGCCAGTTGACGACCTGCCACATGGCCTCGATGAAGTCGACCTTCTGGTTCTTGTACTGCAGGTAGAAGGCGTGCTCCCAGGCGTCGAAGACCAGGATCGGGACCGAGCCCTGGCCGACGTTCCCCTGGTGGTCGTAGACCTGCTCGACGATGAGCCGGCCGCTGATCGGCTCGTACGCGAGGACGCCCCAGCCGGAGCCCTGGGTGGTCGCGGAGGCCTTGGTCAGCTGGGCCTTGAACTTGGCGAAGGAGCCGAAGGACTCGGTGATCGCGTCCGCGAGCTCGCCGACGCCGTCGGCGGCGAGCGGCTCGCCGCCGCCCCCGTCCTTCGGGCTGTTCATGTTGTTCCAGTAGATGGAGTGGAGGATGTGCCCGGAGAGGTGGAACGCGAGGTTCTTCTCCAGGCCGTTGACCGCACCCCACTGGTCCTTGTCGCGCGCCTCCTCCAGCTGCTCCAGGGTGTCGTTCGCACCCTTGACGTAGGCGGCGTGGTGCTTGTCGTGGTGCAGCTCGATGATCTGCGGATTGATCACCGGCTCCAGCGCCGCGTAGTCGTACGGCAGCTCCGGAAGTGTGTAGATCGCCATGTGCCCGAGCCCTTCGACGGCTTATTGCAACCTCTATGCAAGTGCAGGCTAGCAGTAGGTGCGTGTGCAGATGATCAGCCCTTCGTCCTAGGTCCCGTGTCCCCGGCCTCCTCCCGGCACGGCGAAACCCCCGGACCGAGCGGCGGTCCGGGGGTTTCGGGAGAAGCGGCGGAAGCTCAGGAGGCGCGGGCCGCCGCCGTCCTCTGGCGCACGAAGCCGACCACGGCGAGCGCCAGCGTCAGACCGCCCGTCGAGTACAGCTGCACCCGGGTGCCCTCCTCGCGCGCCATCAGGACGAAGACCGCCGCCATGCCGGCCAGCGCCACCCACGTCAGCACCGGGAAGGCCCACATCCGCACGACCAGCTTCTCGGGCGCCTCGCGCTCGGTGCGGCGGCGCAGCACCAGCTGGGAGGCGGCGATGAAGAACCAGACGACCAGGATGATCGCGCCGATGGTGTTGAGCAGCCAGATGAACGCCTTGTCCGGCGACCAGTAGCTCAGCAGCACACAGCCGAAGCCGACGACGCAGGAGACGAGCACGGCCGGGCGGGGCACCCCGCCGTACAGCCGGCCGAGCGCCTTCGGGCCCTGGCCGCGCGCGACCAGCGAGCCGGCCATGCGGGAGGCGCCGTAGATGTTGGCGTTCATCGCCGAGAGCAGGGCGACGAGCACGACCACGTTCATGATCTGGCCGGCCGCCGGGATGCCCAGGTGGTCGAGGGCGGCGACGTACGGGCCCTTCTCGACGACCGCCTTGTCGTCCCACGGGACGAGGGTGACGATGACCGCCATGGAGCCGATGTAGAAGAGCGCGATCCGCCACATCGCCGTACGGACGGCCTTGGCGACGCCCTGCACCGGGTGCTCCGACTCGGCCGCCGCGATGGTGACCGTCTCCAGGCCGCCGTACGCGAAGACGGAGGCCAGCAGACCCACGATCAGGCCCTCGGAACCGTGCGGGAAGAAGCCGCCATCGCCGTTGAGGTTCGTGGTGCCGGGGGCGTCCGTGCCGGGCAGGACGCCGACGATGGCGAGGACGCCGATGCCGAGGAAGAGGACGATCGCGCCGACCTTGAGCGCCGCGAACCAGAACTCGAACTCGCCGAAGTTCTTCACCGCCGCCAGGTTGGTGGCGCAGAAGACCACCATGAAGAGCGCGACCCAGGCCCATTCGGGGCTGCCCGGGAACCAGCCCGTCATGATCTTCGCGGCGCCGATGCCCTCCAGGCCGACGGCGACGCAGAGCAGGAACCAGAAGGCCCAGCCCGAGGTGAAGCCCGCCCAGGAGCCGAAGGCGCGCTCGGCGTGGACGGAGAAGGAGCCGGAAGCCGGGTTCGCGGCCGACATCTCGCCCAGCATCCGCATCACGAGCATGACGAGCACGCCCGAGATCGCGTAGGCGATGACGATCGAGGGCCCGGCGGCGGCGATGCCCGCGCCGGAGCCGACGAAGAGCCCGGCGCCGATGACCCCGCCGAGGGCGATCATCGAGAGATGGCGCTGCTTGAGGCCGTGCGAGAGGCCCTCGGCAGGTGCGTTCGCGCCGTCCTTGCGGTCGGCCGGCGCGGGCGCGGTGGTCCGAGACATGGGCGAGCCCTGTTCACTAGCTGAGACGGGGAGGAAGCCCACAGTGTGGGTGGGCACGCCGCTCAGAGGGAACAGGCGTCCGCTATACGGGCACGACCTTCACACAAGGTGAAGATTCAGTTCCTTTTCGTGCGCAGCTCCCGGGCCCACGCCACCAGGAGGACGGCCCCGGTCGCCCCCGCCGACCACAGCACCTGCGGACGCGCCCCGTCGTCGAACAGCATCAGGACGACCACCGCGCCCATCGCGGCGAGCGCCACCCACGTCAGCCACGGGAAGCCCCACATCCGCAGGCTCAGCGTCTCCGGCGCCTCCCGCTCGATCCGGCGCCGCAGCCGCAGCTCCGAGACCGCGATGAGCGCCCAGACGAAGAGCAGCACCGCGCCGACCGCGTTCAGCATGTAGAGGAAGACGGAATCCGGCCACTTCAGATTCAGCAGGACGGAGACGAAGCCGAAGGCCACCGAGGCGAGCACCGCCCGGCGCGGCACGCCGCCGGCGGAGATCCTCAGCAGCCCCTTCGGCGCCTCCCCGCGCTCCGCCAGCGAGAACACCATCCGGGACGAGCCGTACAGGTTCGCGTTGAGCGCCGAGAGCAGCGCCACGAACACCACCACGTTCATGATCTGGCCCGCCGCCGGCACCCCGATCGCGTCCAGGACCGCCACGTACGGCGACTCGCCCGGCTTCATCGAGGTCCAGGGCAGCAGCGTCACGACGACCAGCATCGAACCCACGTAGAAGAGCAGGATCCGCCAGACCGCGCTGCGCACCGCCCGCGCCACGTTCCGCGCAGGGTCGTCGGACTCGGCCGCCGCGATGGTGACGACCTCCAGGCCGCCGAAGGCGAAGACGACCGCCAGGACCCCGGAGACCACCCCCGACCAGCCGTTCGGCAGGAACCCGCCCTGCCCGGTCAGGTTCGCGAGCCCCACCGGATCCGTGTCCGGCAGCAGGCCCGCGATCGCGAGCACCCCGAGCACCAGGAACAGGACGATCGCGCCGACCTTGAGCGCCGCGAACCAGAACTCGAACTCGCCGAAGTTCTTCACCGCCGCCAGGTTGGCCAGGGTGAACACGATCATGAAGACCAGCACCCAGCCCCACTGCGGCACCCCCGGCACCCAGCCGTGCACGATCCGCGCCGCGCCCGTCGCCTCCACGGCGAGGACGACGACCAGCAGGAACCAGTACAGCCAGCCCACCGAGAAGCCCGCCCAGCGGCCGAGCGCCCGCTCCGCGTGCACCGAGAAGGCACCCGAGGCGGGCATCGCCGCCGACATCTCGCCGAGCATCCGCATGACCAGCATCGCGAGCGCGCCGGCGATCAGGTACGAGACCACGATGCCGGGCCCGGCGACGGCGATGCCGGCGCCCGAGCCGACGAAGAGCCCGGCGCCGATCACACCCCCGAGCCCCAGCATCGTCAGGTGACGCTGCTTCAGGCCGTGGGAGAGGGGCTCCGGTTCGGGAGCGAGGGGCTCGTGCATGTGGGGGCTCGTACTCTCTGGCGGTTTATGGAGACCCCACAGTCTCTCCAGGGAGCATCCCCTGGCGCAAAAGGGACCTCCGAGGAGGAGTGCCCAGTGACAAGCGTCACGTGGCGCGAGGTGTGATCGGCGGCCTTTGTGAGATCTCCACGAAGCGCTCGACCGCCGCTTTGTCGGCGGCTGACGGTGATCGGCCGTTCACACCTGGCATACCGTCAACCTGTCCCTCCCACCCTCACCCCGCGGAGTACCGATGAGCACCGCCGCCGCCCCCGTCCGCACCCTCCGGGCGGGCACCGTCCTCGCCGACCTCATCCCGTCGAGCCGCGCCCGCGACGTCGCCCTGGTCGTCGGCGGCGCCGCCCTCACCGGCCTCGCCGCGCAGATCTCGGTCCCGGTCCCCGGCTCCCCGGTCCCGGTCTCCGGCCAGACCTTCGCCGCCCTGCTCGTCGGCACCGCGCTCGGCGCCCGCCGCGGCTTCCTCGCCCTCGCCCTGTACGCGGTCGCGGGCATGGCGGGCGTCCCGTGGTTCGCGCAGGCCACCTCCGGTTACGCCATGCCGTCCTTCGGCTACATCCTCGGCATGCTCCTCGCCTCGACCGTCGTCGGCGCCCTCGCCCGCCGCGGCGCCGACCGCTCCGTGCTCCGCACGGCCGGCGCCATGGTGCTGGGCTCCGCGATCATCTACGCGGTCGGCGTGCCGTACCTGGCCCTCGCCACCGGCATGACCCTCGGCCAGGCCGTCGCCGCCGGTCTGACCCCGTTCCTCATCGGCGACGCGCTCAAGGCCGCGCTCGCCATGGGCGCCCTGCCGGCCGCCTGGAAGCTCGTCGGCCGCAAGGGCTGAACGACGGCCCCGTACGCGAAGGGCCCTGCCGCTCGGGGGAGCGGCAGGGCCCTTTCGTGCACCCGGGAGGCTAGACGCGCTCGAGCTCCTCGGCGGGGGCGGTGTTCTTGCCGAGCCGCTGGCGGACCAGCGCGATCGCGATCACGAACGCGGCCACGAGCAGGGACAGCACGACCTGCTCACGGTTGCTGCCGCCGTCGACGACCATGTAGCCGAGAACGGCGACGATCATGGCGATGGTCGCCCAGGTCAGGTACGGGAAGAGCCACATCCGGACGACCAGCTTCTCCGGCGACTCCCGCAGGATGATCCCGCGCATCCGCAGCTGGGTCACGCAGATGACCAGCCAGACGAAGAGCGCGACCGCGCCGGAGGAGTTCAGCAGGAAGGCGAAGACGGTGTCGGGCCACTTGTAGTTGAAGAAGACCGCGACGAAGCCGAAGACGACCGAGCCGAGGATCGCGGCCGTCGGCACGCCCCGCTTGTTGGTCTTCGCGAAGGCCTTGGGCGCGTCACCGCGCTGACCGAGCGAGAAGGCCATGCGGGAGGCCGTGTAGAGGCCCGAGTTGAGGCAGGACAGGACGGCCGTCAGGACGATCACGTTCATGATCTGGCCGGCGTGCGGGATGCCGATGGAGTCGAGGGCGGCGACGTACGAGCCCTTGTCGACGATCGACTTGTCGTTCCACGGCAGCAGCGTCAGGACCACGAAGATCGAGCCCAGGTAGAAGACGCCGATCCGCCAGATCACGCTGTTGGTGGCCTTGGTGACGGCCTTCTGCGGGTCCTCCGACTCGCCGGCGGCGAGCGTGACGATCTCGCTGCCCATGAAGGAGAAGACGACCATCAGCACACCGGTGAGGACCGCGCCCGCGCCCATCGGGAAGAAGCCCCCGCTGTCGGTGAGGTGCGCGAATCCGGCGCCCGGGTTGTCCGAGCCGGGCAGCACGCCGAAGACGGCGAGCAGGCCGATGACGACGAAGCCCGCGATGGCGACGACCTTGATGCCGGCGAACCAGAACTCGAACTCGCCGTACGAGGCGACGGAGCCCAGGTTGGTCGCGGTGAGCACCACCATCACGATGAGCGCCCAGCCCCACTGCGGCACGGCCGGGACCCAGCTCTCCAGGATCTTGGCGCCCGCGGTCGCCTCGACGGCGAGCACGACGACCCAGAAGAACCAGTACAGCCAGCCGATGCTGAAACCGGCCCAACGGCCCAGGGCTCGGTCCGCGTAGGCGGAGAAGGAGCCGGAGGACGGCCGGGCGGCGGCCATCTCGCCGAGCATCCGCATCACGAAGACGACCATGGCGCCGACGAGTGCGTACGAGAGGAGGATCGCGGGGCCGGCCGCGGCGATGCCGGAGCCGGAGCCGACGAAGAGACCGGCGCCGATGACGCCGCCGATCGCGATCATCGACAGATGGCGGTTCTTGAGCCCGGCCTTGAGGCCGTCGGAGGACTGCGAGCCACCGGTGGTGCCGGTCTCCTGGCCGTCCTTCGTCAGGGTCGGTTGCGTGTTCACAGACGCTTCCTCGTGTGTGGGGGGCGCTCGGGTCGCGAGCCTGAGCATTGAACCCCGGAAACAGGGATGATCGGAAGACCTCATTCCGGATCGTTGTACGGGCGACCTCGCGAGAGTCGAAGGTCCGTACCGGGTCGGGTGAAGGTCCCGACCCCGCTGCCAGCTACCCGGGCCCCGGCGTGCCACACTCGGCATCATGCGCGTCTATATCGGTTCCGACCACGCCGGCTTTGAACTAAAGAACCACCTCGTCGAGTGGCTCAAGGCCCACGGCCACGAGCCCGTCGACTGCGGCCCCCACATCTACGACGCCCTCGACGACTACCCGCCGTTCTGCCTGCGTGCCGCCGAGAAGACGGCCGCGGACCCGGACAGCCTGGGCATCGTCATCGGCGGCTCCGGCAACGGCGAGCAGATCGCCGCGAACAAGGTGAAGGGGGTGCGCGCCGCCCTCGCCTGGAGCGAGCAGACCGCCGCCCTCGGCCGCGAGCACAACAACGCCAACGTGATCTCCGTCGGCGGCCGGATGCACACCCGGGAAGAGGCGACCAAGTTCGTCGAGATCTTCCTGAACACGCCGTACTCGGGTGACGAGCGTCACACCCGCCGGATCGACATGCTCACCGCGTACGAGAACACCGGCGAGCTCCCCCCGATCCCGGCGCACCACCCGCAGGAGCCGACCGCCTGATGCCCGAAGGGCACACCATCCACCGGCTGGCCGCCGACCACCGCGAGCGGTTCGGCGGCCGGCCCGTGCGCGTCTCCAGCCCGCAGGGCAAGTTCGCCGACTCGGCGGCCCTGCTCGACGGCACCGTCCTGGAGACGGCGGAAGCCCACGGGAAGCACCTCTTCCTGGGCTTCCCCGGCGACGAATGGATCCACATCCACCTGGGCCTCTTCGGCAAGGTGAACTTCGGCGACGCCCCGGCCCCGCCGCCCACGGACACGGTCCGGCTGCGGCTCGCCGACCCCGAGGGGTACGTCGACCTGCGCGGCCCCACCACGTGCGCGCTGATCACGGACGCCGAGAAGCGGGCGATACACGACCGGCTCGGCCCGGACCCGCTCCGGGAGGACGACGACCCGGCGAAGGCCTGGCACCGGATCTCGAAGTCCCGCACGACGATCGCCGCCCTCCTCATGGACCAGAAGATCATCGCGGGCGTCGGCAACGTCTACCGCGCCGAGGTCCTCTTCCGGCACGGCATCGACCCGTACCGCGCGGGCAAGGACCTCACGGCGGGGGAGTGGACCGCGATCTGGGAGGACCTGGTGGCCCTCATGCGCGAGGGCGTCCGCCTGAACCGCATCGACACGGTCCGCCCCGAGCACACCCCCGAGGCCATGGGCCGCCCGCCCCGCGTGGACGACCACGGCGGCGAGGTCTACGTCTACCGCCGCGCGAACCAGCCGTGCCACATCTGCGGAACCGGGATCCGCACGGCGGACCTGGCGAACCGCAACCTCTTCTGGTGCCCGACCTGCCAACAACGCTGACCGCGTCGTGGGCACGTGTTCCGCCGGGGCGGTGCCCGCCCCCGTCACGCCCGCCCCCGGGACCCGCTGCTAGAACCCGTGCGGCAGCCAGGGCGCAACGGGAGACCCGAAGGCCACCGACGCCTCGACCAGCGCCCCCTCCCGAAGCTCCCGCACCCTCCCGGCCGAGGCCAACGAGACCAGCGAGGTCCCGCCCAGGTACGCGGCCCCCAACTCCCGCACGGACAGTGCGAGGTCGGGCGCGTCCCCCGTCCGGACACAGGTCGCCCCCTTCGCGTCCCCCGTCAACCGCCACCGCCCCGCGTTCCACGGACAGAACGCGTCCTCCACCTCGAACACCACGTCCACCGGCGCCTGGTACGTCCGCGCCTCCAGCGCCGCGCCCACCTCCACGAGCCGCACGTGCAGGGCGTCCCGCAGCGTCGGCTCGCACCGCCGCACGTCGCTCACCAGGTGCTGCCAGCCGTCGTCCACGGGCCGGCCGCGGAACCGTACCGACGACGTCAGGTCCACCGAGCAGAGGAACCGCCACAGCGCCGCCTCGGCCGCCGGGTCGAGCCCCATCAGCCGGCGGACGTTCACGGACCCGCCGGACCCGGCGGGCGCCCACTCCGGCCTGATCGCGTAGTGCGCGAACCCCACGACCTCCCCGCCCCGCTCCGCGAGCACGCAGAGCAGCGCCGAGGCCCCCTCCCGGTCGCCCGGCGGGTCGAGCAGCGGCTCCCGCTCCCACCCCGGCCGCCGCGCGAGCATGCCGGGCCGCAGCGGCACCAGCTTCGTGTGGACCGCCTCGCACACCGCGGAGGACTCCGTCGGGTCGGCCATGCGCAGGGAGACCCCGTCCGTGCCCTCCGGCACCGTGAGCCGCACCCGGGTCGTGTCGATCGTCCCGCGCACCGCGTACGCGCCGACGCCGTAGCCGAACCGCCCGTAGATCTCCGGCTCCGACGCCGTCAGCACGGCCAGCGGCTCGCCCGCCGCCCGCAGGTCGTCCAGCTGCCGCCGCATCATCGACGTCAGGATCCCGCGCCGCCGGTGCGTCCCGGCCACGCTCACCATCGTCACCCCGCCCGCCGGGACCGACGCCCCGCCCGGCACCGTGAGCCGGAACGTGAACGCCCCCGCCGTACCCACGCACAGGTCGCCGTCCCAGGCGCCGAGGAAACGGTCGAACTCGGTCAGGTCGCGCCACAGCTGCCGCGCCTCCGGCGCCTCCGGCACGCCCCCGAACGCGAGCTCCAGCACCCCGAACCAGCGATCCCACTCGGACGGGTCGAGAACCCGCAGTTCAGTCGTCATATGCCATCGATATCAGCGGCGCGGGTCCCGGAGCGACCCGATTTCAGGCACATTGTCACAGGGGTGCCCCTGCACGATGTCCGACGGGATGGATAGGGTCCAGGCCAATGGGACAGCGTGCCGGAATGAACACGTACGCGGCCCGGACACGCAGGCGCGTGCGCCGGGCCCGTGTCGCGCTGCGCAGATCCGCCGTCGACTACTTCCGCGGCGACGGCGCCGACTGGCTCGCCTTCGCCGGACTCCTCCTGATGATCCCCCTCATCGCGTGCGGGACCGTCCTCGACCCCGTCTGGTGCGCGCCCGCCGCGCTCGCCCTGCCCATCGTGGCCGGCGGCCTGCTGCTGCGCCCCGCCAGCCTGCTCGCCCTGTACGCGGCGGCCGCGGGCGCCCTCATCGTCGAGTCCGTCGTCCTCGGCCCGTACACCCAGGGCCCGGCCCGGGTCACCCCCGGCACCGTCCTGGTCGTCGCCGCCTGCGGACTCTTCGGGCTGCTCATCGCCCAGTTCCGCGCCCGGGTCGGCGTGCCCTGGCGGCGCGGCGGCACCATGCTCTTCGACCTGCGCGAACGCATCCGCGTCCAGAGCGCGCTGCCCCGGCTCCCCCAGGGCTGGCACCGCGAGATGGCGCTGCGCCCGGCCGGCGGCCAGTCCTTCTCGGGCGACTTCGTCGTCGCCGCCCGCACCCATGGCGGGCGCACCCTGGAGGTCGTCCTCACCGACGTCTCCGGCAAGGGCATGGACGCGGCCTCCCGCTCCCTGCTGCTCTCCGGCGCCTTCGGCGGACTCCTCGGCTCGCTGCCGCCGCACGACTTCCTCCCGGCCGCCAACGGCTACCTCCTCCGGCAGAACTGGGACGAGGGCTTCGCCACCTCGATCCACCTCGTCCTCGACCTGGAGTCCGGCGACTACGAACTCTTCTCCGCCGGCCACCTGCCCGCCCTCCAGCTCCACGCCGGCACCGGCCGCTGGGAGGAGAAGGCCGCCGACGGCCCCCTCCTCGGCGTGTACGACGGGGCCGAGTTCCACCCGGTCAAGGGCTCCCTGCGGCCCGGCGACGTCCTCATGCTCTTCACCGACGGCCTGGTCGAGGCCGCCGACCGGGACATCGCCGAGGGCATCGACCGCCTCACCGGCGAGGCCGACCGCTGCGTCGCCGAGGGCTTCGAGGGCGTCGCCTGGCACCTGATCGAGGCCGTCGCCAAGGACGTCAACGACGACCGGGCCCTGCTGATCCTCTCGCGCCCCGCCTGACCGGTCGCCCGGTCGCCCGTGCGCCCGCCACGTGATCTTCTGCACGACGATTCGTCACCGGGCAGCGAGGGCAAGGGGGTTGATGGCACGATGGAGACAGCGGGGGGTGTTCCGAGACAGGGGCTCCCTGGTGGGCAAGGCGGGACCGACCGAGGGTGTGATCAGTTGTGGCCATTTCACTGTCTGTGGTGTTGCTGTTGGCGATCATCATGGTGGTGCTGATCCGCGGGGGGAACCTCAAGGGCGGACCGGCCGTGGTCGCGGTCCTCTTCGGCTTCTTCCTCGCCTCCACCGGCATGGCCGACGACATCCAGCGCTTCCTGGACTCGATAACCCAGACGGTGGCCTCCATCAAGTTCTGACCACCCGGAGAAACGATTCAGGGCCGGTCCGGAGAAGCTCTCCGGACCGGCCCTGACCTCGTATGGAGCGGGTGACGGGAATCGAACCCGCGTAGCTAGTTTGGAAGACTAGTGCTCTACCATTGAGCTACACCCGCACAGCATCGCGCCGCAGGTCACGGGGACCGCGGCACGAGGAGCATGGTAGCCGGTCGGGGGGCTTTCGCGCACACCCGGAAAACGGGGGGCGCCGCACAGTCCCCGTCCATGTACCCTACGTGTCGCACCGACGGGGTGTGGCGCAGCTTGGTAGCGCGTCCGCTTTGGGAGCGGAAGGCCGTGGGTTCAAATCCCGCCACCCCGACCATGACGATCACGCGCCCACCTCGCGCGTCCTTGATCACGTTGTGGGCGTCATCCCGCTTGCGGTTACTATGCAAGCTGCGTGCCCGTGTGTCTTTCTGACCGGGCCGACCCGCCGGTACCGCCGAACGCGGCCCCGACGGATTCCAGGAATCAGCCACAAGGAGACCGAACCGTGAAGAGCGCCGTGGAGACCCTGAACCCGACCCGGGTTCGGCTCACTGTCGAGGTGCCCTTCGAGGAGCTCAAGGACAGCCTCGACGCGGCGTACAAGAAGATCAACCAGCAGGTCACGGTCAAGGGCTTCCGCAAGGGCAAGATCCCTGCTCGCGTGATCGACCAGCGGTTCGGCCGCGGCGCCGTGCTGGAGGAGGCCGTCAACGACGCGCTCCCGAAGTTCTACACCGAGGCCGTCAACGAGGCCGAGGTCAACCCGCTCGGCCAGCCCGAGGTCGACATCACCGAGCTGAAGGACGGCGAGCTGCTGGCCTTCACCGCCGAGGTCGACGTCCGCCCGACGATCGAGATCCCGGACTACTCCGGCATCGAGGTCACCGTCGACGCGGTCGAGGTCACCGACGAGGACGTCGAGAAGTCCGTGGAGCAGCTCCGCGAGCGCTTCGCCTCGACCTCCCCGGTCGAGCGCGCCGCCGCCGAGGGCGACGTCGTCACCATCGACCTGGAGGCCAAGGTCGACGGCGAGGTCCTGCCCGACGGTGTCGCCAAGGACGTCTCGTACACCATCGGCTCCGGCGAGCTGCTCGACGGCATCGACGAGGCCGTCAAGGGCCTGGAGGCCGGTGGCGAGGCCACCTTCACCTCGCAGCTGAAGGGCGGCTCCGCCGAGGGCAAGGACGCGGAGGTCACCGTCAAGGTCATCACCGTCGCCGCCCGTGAGCTCCCCGAGCTCGACGACGAGTTCGCGCAGATGGCGTCGGAGTTCGACACCCTCGACGAGCTCAAGGCCGACAGCCGCAAGCGCCTCGAGAACATGAAGCAGTTCGACCAGGCCACCCAGGCCCAGGAGCGCGTCCTCGACGAGCTCCTCAAGCTGGTCGAGGTCCCGATGCCCGAGAAGCTTCTCGAGGACGAGATCAACACCCGCAAGCACAACCTGGAGCACCACCAGCTCGGCCAGATGGGCCTCGACCTCGCGAAGTACCTGGAGATCCAGGGCAAGACCGAGGAGGAGTTCCTGGCCGAGACCAAGGAGCAGGCCGAGAAGGGCATCAAGACGCAGTTCATCCTCGATGAGCTCGTCAACAAGGAGAAGCTCGACGTCTCCCGCGAGGAGCTCACCGAGCACCTGTTCCGCCGTGCCGCCTCCTCCGGCATGAGCCCCGACCAGTTCGCCCAGGCCGTGGCCCAGGGCGGCCAGGTGCCGATGCTCGTCGGCGAGGTCGCCCGCGGCAAGGCCCTCGCGGTCGTCGTCGAGGCCGCCAAGGTCGTCGACACCAACGGCGAGGTCGTCGACCTCTCCGACGACGAGGACGAGGTCGAGGCCGCCGCCGAGGCCGTCGAGGCCGTCACCGGCGAGGCCGAGGTCTCCGAGGACAAGTAAGGGCCCCCGCCCCCGGCGGACCCTGTTCCACGGGCCCGTGCGCACAGCAGTGCGTACGGGCCCGTGGACGTACCCGGACCCGCTTACACGCCTCCAACTACCTTGCGCTCCCAGCGAACAGTTCGGGAACCGGGATGGCGTTGTCCGACCTGCGCGTTAGGGTCCATGAATACGAGGGCACTGCCCTCAGAACACGACGCTGAGACGGCCCGGGGCCGTCGGAGACGAGCAGGTGGATACGTGACGAATCTGAAGCCTTACGCCGCGGGTGAGCCGTCCATCGGTGGCGGCCTCGGCGACCATGTCTACAACCGGCTGCTCGGCGAGCGGATCATCTTCCTCGGCCAGCAGGTCGACGACGACATCGCCAACAAGATCACCGCGCAGATGCTCCTCCTGGCCGCCGACCCGGAGAAGGACATCTTCCTCTACATCAACAGCCCCGGTGGCTCCGTGACGGCCGGCATGGCCGTCTACGACACCATGCAGTACATCCCGAACGACGTGGTCACCATCGGCATGGGCATGGCCGCCTCCATGGGCCAGTTCCTGCTCACCGGCGGCACCCCCGGCAAGCGCTTCGCGCTGCCGAACACCGACATCCTGATGCACCAGGGCTCCGCCGGCATCGGCGGCACCGCCTCCGACATCAAGATCCAGGCCGAGTACCTGCTGCGCACCAAGAAGCGCATGGCCGAGATCACCGCGCACCACTCCGGTCAGACCGTCGAGACGATCATCCGCGACGGCGACCGCGACCGCTGGTTCACCGCGGAGGAGGCCAAGGAGTACGGCCTCATCGACGACATCATCACGCACGCCGCGGGTGTTCCGGGCGGCGGCGGCACGGGCGCCTGAGCGCCGGCAGCCCGCCGAAGAGCCCCCAGCCCCCTCTGAACGCCACCAGGACGGTGAACACCCAGATGCAGAACAACCTCTCCCCGAGCGGCCTCTACACCGGCGCGCCGATGGACAGCCGCTACGTCGTGCCGCGCTTCGTGGAGCGCACCTCGCAGGGCGTGCGCGAGTACGACCCGTACGCGAAGCTCTTCGAGGAGCGCGTGATCTTCCTCGGCGTGCAGATCGACGACGCCTCCGCCAACGACGTCATGGCGCAGCTCCTGTGCCTGGAGTCGATGGACCCGGACCGCGACATCTCGATCTACATCAACAGCCCGGGCGGATCCTTCACCGCCCTCACGGCCATCTACGACACGATGCAGTTCGTGAAGCCCGACATCCAGACGGTCTGCATGGGCCAGGCGGCCTCCGCCGCGGCCGTGCTGCTCGCCGCCGGCACCCCCGGCAAGCGGATGGCCCTGCCGAACGCCCGTGTGCTGATCCACCAGCCCTCCGGCGGCACCGGCCGTGAGCAGCTCTCCGACCTGGAGATCGCGGCCAACGAGATCCTGCGGATGCGCAGCCAGCTGGAGGAGATGCTGGCCAAGCACTCCTCGACGCCGATCGAGAAGATCCGCGACGACATCGAGCGCGACAAGATCCTGACGGCCGAGGACGCCCTGGCGTACGGCCTGATCGACCAGATCGTCTCGACCCGCAAGAGCACGGCCTCCGCCGAGCGCTGACGCCCGACCTTCCCTCGGCACGGTTCGCGCGGCCCCGACGGCCTCTGTGGCCGAATCGCGACCATGTGAACCGTGCCAAGGGGGGCCCGAACGGGGGGCCCGGCAAGGTACCGTCGAATATGAGGCACCAGGAGTCGCTGAACCAAGCGCTCCCAGGCGAAGGGGAAGCACCTCGTGGCACGCATCGGTGATGGCGGCGATCTGCTCAAGTGCTCGTTCTGCGGAAAGAGCCAGAAGCAGGTGAAGAAGCTCATCGCGGGACCCGGTGTGTACATCTGCGACGAGTGCATCGACCTCTGCAACGAGATCATCGAGGAAGAACTCGCGGAGACGAGCGAGGTGCGCTGGGAGGAACTCCCCAAGCCCCGCGAGATCTACGAGTTCCTCGAGGGGTACGTCGTCGGGCAGGAGCCCGCGAAGAAGGCCCTCTCGGTCGCGGTGTACAACCACTACAAGCGCGTCCAGGCCGGCGAGAACGGCGGCGCGCAGGGCCGTGACGACGCCATCGAACTGGCGAAGTCCAACATCCTGCTGCTCGGCCCCACGGGCTCGGGCAAGACGCTGCTCGCGCAGACCCTGGCCCGCATGCTCAACGTCCCGTTCGCCATCGCCGACGCGACGGCGCTGACGGAGGCCGGCTACGTCGGCGAGGACGTCGAGAACATCCTGCTGAAGCTGATCCAGGCGGCCGACTACGACGTCAAGAAGGCCGAGACCGGGATCATCTACATCGACGAGATCGACAAGGTCGCCCGTAAGAGCGAAAACCCGTCGATCACGCGTGACGTGAGCGGCGAGGGCGTGCAGCAGGCGCTCCTCAAGATCCTGGAGGGCACGACGGCCTCCGTCCCGCCGCAGGGCGGCCGGAAGCACCCGCACCAGGAGTTCATCCAGATCGACACGACGAACGTGCTCTTCATCGTGGGCGGCGCCTTCGCCGGCCTGGAGAAGATCATCGAGTCGCGGGCGGGCGCCAAGGGCATCGGCTTCGGGGCGACCATCCGCTCCAAGCGCGAGATCGAGGCGAGCGACCAGTTCCAGGAGGTCATGCCGGAGGACCTGGTGAAGTTCGGGATGATCCCCGAGTTCATCGGCCGTCTCCCCGTCCTCACCTCCGTCCACAACCTGGACCGCGAGGCGCTCCTCCAGATCCTGGTCGAGCCGCGCAACGCACTGGTGAAGCAGTACCAGCGCCTCTTCGAACTCGACGGCGTGGAACTGGACTTCGACCGCCCGGCCCTGGAGGCCATCGCCGACCAGGCGATCCTCCGCGGCACCGGCGCGCGCGGCCTGCGCGCCATCATGGAGGAGGTCCTCCAGTCGGTGATGTACGAGGTCCCGTCCCGCAAGGACGTGGCCCGCGTGGTCATCACGGCCGACGTCGTCCGCAACAACGTCAACCCGACGCTGGTCCCGCGGATCGTGAAGAACGACGGCAGGCACGAGAAGTCGGCCTGAGCCGCACGGACATGAAGGGGGCGCCCCGCCGGCCGGCGGGGCGCCCCCTTCTCCGTGTGCGGGCCGAGGATCAGGCCTTGACGCGGACTTCCTTGCGGAGCTTGGCGGTGGTGGCGGCGGCGTCCTCGAGGGAGCCGCCCTTGCCCGCCATCATCGAGGCCATGTCGACCGGGACGACGAAGCCCACGGTGCTGTGGTCGGCCCACACGCACATCGGGATGGAGAACGCGGGCGCGCCGGTGGACGCGTCGGCCTTCGTCTTGGCCTGCTGGCACTTCAGGACCGCGCCGTCGAGGTCGGCGGGCGTGTACGCCTGGGGGCTGCCCTCCAGCTGCGGCGCGTCGCCCTTGCCGGCGTCCTTGTCGGCCTCGGCCTTGGCGCTGGCGAAGATGGAGTCGACGACCTTCTCGGGGTCCTCGATCTCGCCGTACAGACCGTTGAAGGAGAGCATCTTGGCCGCGAGCGGGTTGGCCTTGTTCTCCACCTGGTAGGAGGCCTTGACCTGCTGGGCGTTCTTGACGCCGTTCTGCTCGGCCTCCTTGAGGGAGTCGTCGCCGCTCGACTTGCCCTTGTCGGGGCCCTTCTTGTACTCGCCCAGCACCGTCTCCGGCGTGATCAGCTTGTGCGGGCCGTCGTCCGCGACCGAGGCGCCGCCGCCGCCCAGCACGAAGTACGCGGTCACGCCGATCGCCGCGACCACCGCGACCGCGCCGATGATCCAGCCCGCCTTGGACTTCTTCGGGGCCGGGGGGTGGGGCACGTAGCCGCCGGGGCCCTGCGGGGCGCCGTACGGGGGCTGCTGGCCGTAGGGGCCGGGCTGCGGGGGCTGCTGGGGGTAGCCGTAGGGGGGCTGCTGCGGCGGGACGCCCTGCGGGGCCTGCTGGGGGTATCCGTAACCCGGCTGCGGAGCCTGCGGCGGCTGGCCGTAGGGGCCCGGCTGCTGCGGCGGCTGGCCGTACGGGCCCGGCTGGCCGTAGGGACCGGGCTGCTGGCCGCCGTACGGGCCCGGCTGGTTGTAGCTCATCGACAGGTTCCCCTCACAGGATGTTTATGCGTAGCGAACATCCTGTCGGAACCGAGGAGCCGCAGGTGCGGCGGGGGCCACACCGTTACCGAACAATCGCGTTTCAGGACAGGACCGCGACACCCCTAAACTGGCCCCGTGACCGAGAACACTCAGCAGCAGACAGCGCCCACCACCGAACTGCCGACCCAGTACGCGCCGGCCGAGGTAGAGGGGCCGCTGTACGAGCGCTGGGTGGAGCGCGGGTACTTCGAGGCGGACGCGAAGAGCGAGAAGCCGCCGTACACCATCGTCATCCCGCCGCCGAACGTCACCGGTTCGCTCCACCTGGGCCACGCCTTCGAGCACACGCTGATCGACGCCCTCACCCGCCGCAAGCGCATGCAGGGCTTCGAGACGCTGTGGCAGCCCGGCATGGACCACGCCGGCATCGCCACCCAGAACGTCGTCGAGCGCGAGCTCGCCAAGGAGGGCAAGTCCCGCCACGACCTGGGCCGCGAGGCGTTCGTCGAGCGCGTCTGGCAGTGGAAGGCCGAGTCCGGTGGTCAGATCTCCGGCCAGATGAAGCGCCTGGGCGACGGCGTCGCCTGGTCCCGTGAGCGCTTCACCATGGACGAGGGCCTGTCCCAGGCCGTCCAGACCATCTTCAAGAAGCTCTACGACGACGAGCTGATCTACCGCGCCGAGCGCATCATCAACTGGTGCCCCCGCTGTCTGACGGCCATCTCGGACATCGAGGTCGAGTACCAGGACGACGAGGGCGAGCTCGTCTCCATCCGCTACGGCGAGGGCGAGGACTCCCTGGTCGTCGCCACCACCCGCGCCGAGACGATGCTCGGCGACACGGCCGTCGCCGTCCACCCCGACGACGAGCGCTACAAGCACCTGGTCGGCAAGCAGATCAAGCTGCCGCTGACGGACCGTACGATCCCGGTCGTCGCCGACACCCACGTCGACCCCGAGTTCGGCACCGGCGCCGTCAAGGTGACCCCGGCGCACGACCCGAACGACTTCGAGATCGGCCAGCGCCACGACCTGCCGAACCTCGCCGTCATGGACGAGCGCGCGGTCATCACCGTCCACGGCCCCTTCCAGGGCCTGGACCGCCTGGAGGCCCGCTCCGCCATCGTCGCCGCCCTGCGCGCCGAGGGCCGGATCGTCGCCGAGAAGCGTCCGTACGTCCACTCCGTCGGCCACTGCTCGCGCTGCAAGACCACCATCGAGCCGCGCCTGTCGATGCAGTGGTGGGTCAAGGTCGGCCCGCTCGCGAAGGCCGCCGGCGACGCGGTCCGCGACGGCAAGGTCAAGATCCACCCGCAGGAGATGGAGAAGCGGTACTTCGACTGGGTCGACAACCTGCACGACTGGTGCATCTCGCGCCAGCTGTGGTGGGGCCACCGCATCCCCGTCTGGTACGGCCCGAACGGCGAGGTCGTCTGCGTCGGACCCGACGAGCAGCCGCCGACGGGCGAGGGCTGGCACCAGGACACGGACGTCCTGGACACCTGGTTCTCCTCCGGCCTGTGGCCGTTCTCCACGCTCGGCTGGCCCGAGCGGACCGAGAGCCTCGAGAAGTTCTACCCGAACTCCGTCCTGGTCACCGGCTACGACATCCTCTTCTTCTGGGTCGCCCGGATGATGATGTTCGGTCTGTACGCGATGGACGGCACCCCGCCGTTCCACACCATCGCCCTGCACGGCATGGTCCGTGACCAGAACGGCAAGAAGATGTCGAAGTCCTTCGGCAACGTCGTCAACCCGCTGGACTGGATGGACCAGTACGGCTCCGACGCCGTCCGCTTCACCCTGGCCAACGGCGCCAACCCGGGCGTCGACGTCCCGATCGGCGAGGACTGGGTCAAGGCCTCCCGGAACTTCGCCAACAAGATCTGGAACGCCACCCGCTTCGCCCTGATGAACGGCGCGACGATCGAGGGCGAACTGCCCCCGGTCGAGCAGCTGTCGGCGACCGACCGCTGGATCCTGTCCCGCCTCAACAAGACGGTCGCCCAGGTCGACGCGTACTACGAGGACTACCAGTTCGCGAAGCTCAGCGACGCGCTCTACCACTTCGCGTGGGACGAGGTCTTCGACTGGTACGTCGAGCTGTCCAAGACCACGTTCTTCGCCGGCGGCGAGCAGGCCAAGGTCTCCGGCCGGGTCCTCGGCGAGGTCCTGGACGTCATGCTGCGCCTGCTGCACCCGATCGTCCCGTTCGTCACCGAGGCCCTGTGGACCACGCTGACCGGACGCGAGTCCCTGGTCATCGCCGAGTGGCCGAAGGACAGCGGCTTCCGCGACGACGCCGCCGAGGCCGAGATCGAGAACCTCCAGCAGGTGGTCACCGAGGTCCGTCGCTTCCGCGCCGACCAGGGCCTCCAGCCCGGCCAGAAGGTCCCGGCCCGCCTGGAGCTCGACGGCACCCCGCTCGCCGCGCACGAGGCCGCCATCCGCCAGCTGCTGCGCCTCCAGCCGGAGGGCGAGGGCTTCTCCGCCACCGCCTCCCTGCCGGTCGCCGGTGCCACCGTCGCGCTCGACCTCTCGGGCACGATCGACGTCGCCGCCGAGCGCAAGCGCCTCGCGAAGGACCTCGCGGCGGCGGAGAAGGAGAAGGCCCAGGCCGAGGGCAAGCTCGGCAACGAGGCCTTCCTCGCCAAGGCCCCGGACAACGTGGTCGACAAGATCCGCACCCGCCTCGCCAAGGCGGACGAGGACATCGCCCGCATCCAGGCCCAGCTGGCGAACCTGCCGCAGGCCTAGGAAGCGACGAAGGGGCCCGGAACCGCGCGAAGCGGTTCCGGGCCCTTCGCTTTCGGCCGTTCACGGTGACGACTTTGTCCGTTTGTGGGTGACATCACGCGACTTGTGACCGAAGTCCAGAAGTCCGGGACGAAAGACCCGGGATGATGGAGGACATGACCCGCCTCCCCGCCCTCCCCGCGCTCCGCCGCCGCGTGGACCGGTGGGCCGGCTCGCCCCGCGCCCTCGACGTCGTCGCCGCGCTCTTCGCCTTCGGCCTGATGCTCCTGGACGTGCCGGGACTCGCCCGCGCCGACAACTCCCTCACTGGGATCACCGCCACCCTCGTCCTCGCGGGCGGGGCGGCCACGCTGGTGCTCCGGCGGCGGCTGCCGTGGCTCCCGTACGCCGTGGCGCTCGGCCTGATGGGCTGGCTGCACGAACTGACCATGATCCAGTTCGCGCTGTACTCGATCGGCCGCTACCGGGGACGGCGCGCCGCCGTCCTCGCGACCCTGCTGTACGTCGCCGTGGCGTACGGCTACTTCCTGACGCCCGGCTGGCCCGTCGAGCACGGCGAGACCGTCAGCGACTTCCTCAGCCTGGTCGTCCCGATCGGCGTCCTCGCGGCCGGCGTCGGCATCGCCGCCTACCGCCAGGACCTCGTCCGCGCCCTGGAGGGCCAGCGCCGCGAGGCCGCCGCCCGGCAGGCCGTGCAGGAGGAGCGGATCTCCGTCGGCCGGGACGTCCACGACCTGGTCGGCCGCGAACTCACCGTCCTCGCCGTACGGGCCGAGGTCCTCGCCGTACGGGCCAGGGGAGAGGCCCACCAGAAGGACTTCGAGGAACTCGCGGACACCGCCCGGCGCGCCCACCTCATGCTCAACGAGACGATCGTGCGCCGCGCCGACCGGGACGCCGCGACGCCCGGCATCGAGGGGCTCCCCGGACTCGCCGGGGAGAGCGAGCGCATGGGCAGCCCCGTCGAGCTCACGGTCGCCGAGGAGGCCAAGGCGCTGTCCCCGCTCCGGCAGGCCGCCGTCCACCGGGTCGTCCGGGAGTGCCTGACGAACGCCGCCAAGCACGCGCCGGGGCTCCCCGTGACGGTCGCCGTCACGGTCGAGGGGCCCGACCTGCGGATCGAGGTGCGCAACCCGCTGCCGAAGAGCCCGCCGGACCCGGCGCCCGTCTCCACCGGCACCGGGCTGTTCTCGATGGGGGAGCGGGTCACCAGCATGGGCGGCACGCTGCGGGCCCGCCGGGAGGACGGCGCCTACGCGGTGACGGCGACGCTGCCGGCGGGCCTCGGTGACGGCCCGGCGGACCGAAAGTCCCGAAAGGGGTGGGTCCGCGGTCCTGTCGGCACCGCTCCGTAGACTGGGTCCGTGAGCGAGCCGAGCGACCCGAATGACCAGTTCGACGACATCGTCGACACCGAGACGAACCGCGACCCCGACCTGGCGGTGATCGAGGCCGGCAGCCGCACCCTGCGCGCCCAGGCCGGACCGCCCCAGGGCGACCCCGTGCCCAGCCGCCCCGAGGACCCCGAGCTGGACAAGGCGCTGCGCGAGGTCGAGACCGAGCTGTCCACCCGCTGGGGCGAGACCAAGCTGGAGCCCTCCGTCAAGCGGATCGCGGCCCTGATGGACGTCCTCGGCGAGCCGCAGCGCGCGTACCCCTCGATCCACATCACCGGCACCAACGGCAAGACGTCGACGGCCCGCATGATCGAGGCCCTGCTCGGCGCCTTCGAGCTGCGCACCGGGCGCTACACCTCGCCGCACGTGCAGACCATCACCGAGCGGATCAGCCTGGACGGCGCCCCGATCTCCGCCGAGCGGTTCATCGAGACGTACCAGGACGTCAAGCCGTACGTGGAGCTGGTCGACGCCCGCGAGGAGTACCGGCTCTCCTTCTTCGAGGTCCTCACCGGCATGGCGTACGCCGCCTTCGCGGACGCCCCGGTCGACGTGGCGGTCGTCGAGGTCGGCATGGGCGGCACCTGGGACGCGACGAACGTCATCGACGCCTCCGTCGCCGTCGTCACCCCCATCGACCTGGACCACACCGACCGGCTCGGCGGGACGACCGCCGAGATCGCGACCGAGAAGTCCGGGATCATCAAGCAGGGCTCGACCGTCATCCTGGCCCAGCAGCCGGTCGACGCGGCCCAGGTCCTGCTGAAGAAGGCCGTCGAGGCGGACGCGACCGTGGCCCGCGAGGGCATGGAGTTCGGCGTCGCCTCCCGCGAGGTCGCGGTCGGCGGCCAGCTCCTCACCCTGCGGGGCCTGGGCGGCGAGTACGAGGAGATCTTCCTGCCGCTGCACGGCGCCTACCAGGCGCACAACGCCGCGGTGGCGCTCGCGGCGGTCGAGGCCTTCTTCGGGATCGGCGCCGAGCACGCCAGGACCCTGGACGTCGACACCGTCCGCCGGGCCTTCGCCCAGGTGGCCTCGCCGGGCCGCCTGGAGATCGTCCGCACCTCCCCGACCGTCATCCTGGACGCCGCGCACAACCCGCACGGCGCGCGGGCGACGGCGGAGGGCATCAGCGAGGCCTTCGGCTTCTCCCGGCTCATCGGCGTGGTCTCCACGAGCGGGGACAAGGACGCCAAGGGCCTCCTGGAGGCCTTCGAGCCGATCTTCGCGGAGGTCGTGGTCACCGCGAACTCCAACCCGCGGGCCACCGACGTGGACGCGCTCGCCGCGATCGCGGTCGAGGTCTTCGGCGAGGACCGGGTCGTCGTCGAGCCGCGGCTGCCCGACGCCATCGAGGCGGCCATCACCCTCGCGGAGGAAGAGGCCGAGTACGGTGGCGCGGGCGTCCTCGTGACCGGTTCGATCTTCACGGTCGGCGACGCCCGGCTGCTGCTGCGAAGGGGCTGAACCCGATGCGTGTGCTCTGTTCCTCGACCCTCATCGGCGAGTTCTTCGTGATCGGCTTCGCCGGGCTCGTCGCGATGAAGGACGACGGCCTCGCGACGTCCACCGTCTGGTGGGTCTGCGGCGTGGCCATGGTCGTCTCGGTGCTGCTGTGCGGGATGATCACCCGGCCGGGCGGGGTGCAGCTCGGCTGGGCCCTGCAGGTCGGGCTGATCCTCAGCGGCTTCTTCGTCCCCACCATGTTCTTCCTCGGGGCCGTCTTCGCCGGTCTGTGGTGGGCCTCGGTGCACTACGGTCGGCGGATTGACAAGGTCAAGGCCGACTGGGCCGCGGCACACGCCTCGGCAGGGCCTGACGCTGCGTAATCGCGGGACGTGCGGGCCCTGTAGCCTCGGAGGTCCCGCACAACGCTTTTCCGAAGGAGTTCCCCCGTGAGCCAGCGATCGCTCGTCCTGCTCAAGCCCGACGCCGTCCGCCGTGGCCTGATCGGCGAGATCATCGGCCGCATCGAGCGCAAGGCCGGATGGGCCATCACCGCCCTGGAGCTGCGCGAGCTGGACCAGGACACGCTGGAGCAGCACTACGGCGAGCACAAGGGCAAGCCCTTCTACGAGCCGCTGATGGGGTTCATGCAGTCCGGTCCGGTCGTCGCGCTCGTCGTCGAGGGCGAGCGGGTCATCGAGGGCCTGCGCACGCTCGCCGGCCCGACCGACCCGATCGCCGCCGCGCCGGGCTCCATCCGTGGTGATTTCGGCACCATCGTCCGGGAGAACCTGATCCACGCCTCGGACTCGGAGGAGTCCGCCGCGCGCGAGCTGAAGATCTTCTTCCCCGGCCTCGTCTGAG
Organism: Streptomyces sp. NPDC053513; assembly: GCF_044544765.1. Lineage (NCBI taxonomy): Bacteria > Bacillati > Actinomycetota > Actinomycetes > Kitasatosporales > Streptomycetaceae > Streptomyces > Streptomyces sp. NPDC053513. The sequence continues at coordinate 189,364 of NZ_JBITXP010000004.1, read as the reverse complement.
CCGTCCGCTGACCCGGCGTCAGTCGATCGGCACAACCCTGTGGGGCGACCGAAGGAATTCGGTCGCCCCCAGGCATATGAACGCCAATCCCGGGAACGGATCGCCGCGTCCTGCCGTCACCAGATACAGAGGTGGACCAACGCGCGGCATCCGTGCGGGCGGCACTACGATGGAAAACTCCACGCGCACCACTCTCAGCCATGGGAAATCAAGGGGAACTCAATGTCGTTCATCGGCCGTGACATGGCTGTCGACCTCGGGACCGCCAACACGCTGGTGTACGTCAGGGGTCGAGGCATCGTTCTGAACGAGCCGTCAGTCGTCGCCATCAACACCAACACCGGGGGCATCCTCGCGGTCGGCGCCGAGGCGAAGAAGATGATCGGCCGGACCCCCGGCAACATCGTCGCCGTACGCCCGCTCAAGGACGGCGTGATCGCCGACTTCGAGATCACCGAGCGGATGCTCCGCTACTTCATCCTCAAGATCCACAAGCGCCGCTACCTGGCCCGCCCCCGCGTCGTCGTCTGCGTGCCCTCCGGCATCACCGGAGTGGAGCGCCGCGCCGTCATCGAGGCGTCGACCCAGGCCGGCGCCCGCCAGGTGCACATCATCGAGGAGCCCATGGCGGCGGCCATCGGCTCGGGCCTCCCCGTCCACGAGGCCACCGGCAACATGGTCGTCGACATCGGCGGCGGCACCACCGAGGTCGCCGTCATCTCCCTCGGAGGAATCGTCACGGCACAGTCCATCCGGGTCGCCGGCGACGAGCTGGACAACGCGATCATCCAGCACATCAAGAAGGAGTACTCCCTCCTCCTCGGCGAGCGCACCGCCGAGCAGATCAAGATCACCATCGGCTCCGCGTACGACCTCGACAAGGACGAGCACACCGAGATCCGGGGCCGCGACCTCGTCTCCGGCCTGCCCAAGACCGTGGTCATCTCCGCAGCCGAGGTCCGCAAGGCCATCGAGGAGCCGGTCAACGCGATCGTCGACGCCGTGAAGACCACCCTCGACAAGTGCCCGCCAGAGCTTTCCGGTGACGTCATGGACCGCGGCATCGTTCTCACGGGTGGCGGCGCCCTGCTCCGCGGCCTCGACGAGCGCCTCCGGCGCGAGACCGGCATGCCGATCCACATCGCCGAGGACCCGCTGGACTCGGTGGCGCTCGGCTCCGGCAAGTGCGTGGAGGAGTTCGAGGCCCTCCAGCAGGTCCTGGACGCCCAGCCGCGCCGCTAGCGACGACAGTTCAACCGAACAGCCGAACAACCGAACCACGAGGAAAGGCACGGCCGCCGCACGTGAGGGACACACGAGAGAGCCGGCTGCTCCTGGTGCTGCTGATCGCCATCGCGTTCGCACTGATCACGGTGGACATCCGCGGCGGCCAGGAGTCACCCGTCGACGGTGCCCGACAGGCCGCAGCGGCGGTCTTCGGGCCGGTCGAGAACGGTGTGGCGGCCGCCGTCGATCCCGTCGGCAACGCCATAGGCGCGGTACGGGACTCCGGCGAGCGCCACACCCGGATCGCCGCCCTGGAGAAGGAGAACGCCGAACTCAAGGCGAGGCTCGGCAGCGACGACCGCAACCGCAACCGGCTGCGCGAGCTCGACGCCATGCTCAAGACCGCCGGCGCCGGGCAGTACGGCATCAAGGGCGCCCAGGTCATCGCCATAGGAGCGGCCCAGGGCTTCTCCTGGACCGTCACCATCGACGTCGGCGCCCGCGACGGCATCAAGCGCGACATGACCGTGCTCAACGGCGCCGGGCTCGTCGGCCGCGTCACCACCGTCGGCCCCTCCACCTCCACCGTCCTCCTCGCCAACGACCCCGACTTCACCGTCGGCACCCGCATGGAGAAGAGCGACGAACTCGGCTTCGCCACCGGCCAGGGCGACAGCCCCCTCCTGGTCCAGCTCCTCAACGGCAAGGCCAAGGTCAAGCCCGGCGACCGGCTCGTCACCTTCGGCTCGCGCGCCGACAAGCCCTTCGTGCCCGGCGTCCCGGTCGGCGAGGTCGTCCGCGTCGACCCGTCGGGCGGCGGCCTGACCCGCAACGTCTACGTCCGCCCGTACGTCGGCTTCACCAAGCTCGACATCGTCGGCGTCGTCGTCCAGGCCCCGAGCTCCGACCCGCGCGACATGGTGCTGCCGCAGAAGCCCAAGCCCGCCCCGACCGTCACCGTCACGGTCACACCACCGCCACCGGACGGACAGCGGAAGCCGAACGACGGTCAGAACCAGCAGGCACAGCAGGAGCAGGGGGACGCGACACCGTGAAGCTCAATCGGATCCTCCTCTCCGCCGCCCTGATCGTGGTGGCCCTGGTCGTCCAGGTCTCCGTCCTCGCCCGCCTCCAGCTCCCCGGAGCCGTCCCCGACCTCGTCCTCCTCACCGTCGTCGGCCTCGCCCTGGTGTACGGACCCGTCAGCGGCTCCCTCATCGGCTTCACCGCCGGCCTGCTCTCCGACCTCGCCCCGCCCGCCGACCACGCCGCCGGCCGCTACGCCCTCGTGCTCTGCGTCATCGGCTACCTCGTGGGCCTCGCGAAGCCGGACAACGGCCGGCTCACCTCGGCGACCGGCCCCATGGCCGTCGTCGTCGCCGCGGCCGTCGGCTCCACGCTCCTCTACGCGGGCGTGGGCGCCCTCGTCGGCGACACCGCCGCCCGCCATGTCGGCCTCGGGTTCCTGCTGTTCACCGCGGCCGTGTACGACCTGCTCCTGGCGCCCTTCACGGTGCCGCTCATCATGGCCCTCGCCCGCCGCGCCGAGAACGACCCGCTCGCCGACACCGGCGGCGGCAACGGCGTCGACGTCGCCTCCGGCTGGCTCTCCTCCGGCACCGGCCTGAGGATCGGCGCCCAGCGCGGCGGCCTGCGGGTGAAGGCCGCGCGGAGCCGCGCCTCACGCGCCGGACGCATCAAGGGAGTCAAGCGACTGTGACGACCGGACGCATCACCGGACGCATCAAGGGAGCCCAGCGACCGTGACCGAGGGGGCACCGGCAGCATGAGCAACATCCCCGAGACCGGACGGACCCCACGGGTCCAGATCCGGCTCGTCGTCATCCAGATCCTCGTCTTCTCCCTGCTCCTCACCCTGGGGGGCCGGCTCTGGTACCTCCAGATCCGCAACGGCAAGGAGTACACGGACGAGGCGAAGAACAACCACGTCCAGCAGGTCGTCCAGCCCGCCGTCCGCGGCTCGCTCCTCGACGCCCGCGGCGTCCCGCTCGCCGACAACGAGACCCGGCTCGTGGTCTCCGCGTCCCGCACCGAGCTGATGAAGATGAAGGACAAGGGCAAGGCCGTCCTCACCCGGCTCGCCGACGTCCTCGACATGAAGCCCGTCGACGTCGTCAACAAGATCCGGCTCTGCGACTCCAAGACGCCCAAGCCCTGCTGGAACGGCTCCCCCTACCAGCCGATCCCCGTCACCGACGAGGCCACCACCCAGCAGGCCCTCCAGATCCGCGAGCGCGCCGAGGACTTCCCCGGCATCACCGCCGAGCCCACCGCCGTCCGCCGCTACCCGGCCCCCGGCAAGGCCCGCACCTCCCAGGTCCTCGGCTACCTCTCGCCCGTCACCGACGAGGAGATCGAGAAGGCCAAGGACACCGACTCGCCGTACCTGCGCTCCGACATGGTGGGCCGCTCCGGCCTGGAACGCACGTACGACAAGGAACTGCGCGGCAAGGCCGGCGTCACCCGCTACGAGGTCGACAACCTCGGCCGCGTCATCGGCCAGGCCAAGAACGACCCCGCCGTGCCCGGCTCCAACGTCGTCACCTCCATCGACGCCCGCGTCCAGGCGGTCGCCGAATGGGAGCTGCACAACGCGATGGTCGAGGCCCGCAAGGTCGTCGACCGCAACACCAACGAGAACTACAAGGCCGACTCCGGCGCCGTCGTCGTCATGGAGGCGAAGACCGGCCGGATCGTCGCCATGGCCTCGCAGCCCGACTACGACCCCAACGCCTGGGTCGGCGGCATCTCCGCCAAGGACTACGCCGCCCTCACCGGCAAGGCCTCCAACTTCCCGCTGCTCAACCGGGCGATCCAGGGCCAGGCCGCCCCCGGCTCCATCTTCAAGGTCGTGTCGACCGCCGCCGCCGTCAACGCGGGCTACGACTTCGACGGCCGCTACCCCTGCACCAGCTCGTACTCCATCGGCAACCAGGTCTTCAAGAACTTCGAATCGCAGAACCACGGCCCCATCAGCCTCGGCCGCGCCCTCGAAGTCTCCTGCGACACCGTCTTCTACGCCCTCGCCCACCAGCAGTGGATCAAGGACGGCGGGATGAAGCCGAAGAAGAACCCGGGCGACTGGTTCTACAAGACCGCCCACCAGTTCGGTCTCGGCGCCGAGACCGGCATCGACCTCCCCAACGAGGTCTCCGGCCGCGTCCCCGACCGCCAGTGGAAGCAGAAGTTCTGGGAGGCCAACAAGGACTGGTGGTGCAAGTACGGCAAGAAGGGCGGCACCTACGTCCAGCAGCTCTCGTACGAGAACTGCCTGGAGGGCAACCTGATGCGCGCCGGTGACTCCGTCAACTACTCCATCGGACAGGGCGACACCCTCGTCACCCCCATCCAGATGGCCACCATCTACGCCGCCATCTCCAACGGCGGCACCCTGTGGAACCCCACCGTCGGCAAGGCCGTCGTCAGCCCCGACGGCAAGAAGGTGAAGGAGATCGCGCCCAAGTCGCACGGCAGGCTCCCCTTCGACGCCGCCACCCGCAACTTGATAGACGAAGCCCTCGCGGGAGTCGCCACCCGCGGTACCGCCGCCTGGCGTTTCGCCCAGGTCGGCTGGCCGCAGGACAAGATCCCGATGCACGCCAAGACGGGTACCGCCGAGGTCTACGGCAAGCAGACGACCTCCTGGTTCGCCACGTACACCAAGGACTACGCGATCGTCATGACGATCTCCCAGGGTGGTACCGGCTCCGGCGCCTCCGGCCCCGCCGTGCGCAACATCTACGACGCGCTCTACGGACTCGACGACGCCGGCAACCAGGACCTCAAGCGGGCCCTGCTGCCGCAGCCCCAGAAGTCCCTCCCGAAGATCGAGGCCGACGGCTCCATCGACGCGCCGAAGATCAAGCCGTACGACCCGGAGGCGCAGAAGGTCGACGAGACGAAGCAGCAGGTCGACGGCGCCCAGCCGCCGGCCCCGCCGGCCGACCCCACGACGCCCCCCACCCGGAAGCCGGACGACGACCAGCAGTTGGCGGGCCCGCCCGCCACCCGCGGGAGGCTCTGAACCGATGACCGCACCCCACGGCTTCTCCGTCTCCCGGTACGCACCCGAGCGCGGCACCCTCGCCAGGCTGACCGCCCGCGACTCGGTGCTCCGCCGGCTCGACTGGCCGATACTGCTCTCGGCGCTCGCCCTCTCCGGCGTCGGCTCGCTGCTCGTCTGGTCCGCCACCCGCGGCCGCACCGAGCTCAACCAGGGCGACCCGTACTACTTCCTCTTCCGGCACCTGCTCAACACCGGCATCGGCCTCGCCCTGATGATCGGCACGATCTGGCTCGGCCACCGCACCCTGCGCGGCGCGGTGCCGATCCTCTACGGCCTCTCGATCGTGCTGATCCTCGCCGTCCTCACCCCGCTCGGCGCCACCATCAACGGCGCCCACGCGTGGATCGTCATCGGCGGCGGCTTCTCCCTCCAGCCCAGCGAGTTCGTGAAGATCACGATCATCCTGATCATGGCGGTGCTCCTCGCCGCCAAGGTCGACGCCGGCGACCAGCTCCACCCCGACCACCGCACCGTCGCCAAGTCCCTCGCCCTGGCCGCCCTCCCCATGGGCATCGTCATGCTGATGCCCGACCTCGGCTCGGTCATGGTCATGGCGGTCATCGTGCTCGGCGTGCTGCTCGCCTCCGGCGCCTCCAACCGCTGGGTCCTCGGCCTCATCGGCGCCGGCGTCGTCGGCGCGTTCCTCGTCACCGCCCTCGGCATGCTCGACGAGTACCAGATCAACCGCTTCGCCGCCTTCGCCAATCCCGACCTCGACCCCGCCGGCGTCGGCTACAACACCAACCAGGCCCGCATCGCCATCGGCTCCGGCGGCCTCCTCGGCGCGGGCCTCTTCAAGGGCTCGCAGACCACCGGCCAGTTCGTCCCCGAACAGCAGACCGACTTCGTCTTCACGGTGGCCGGCGAGGAACTCGGCTTCGTCGGCGCCGGCCTGATCCTCGTCCTCCTCGGCGTCATCCTCTGGCGCTCCTGCCGGATCGCCCGCGAGACCACCGAGCTCTACGGCACGATCGTCGCGGCCGGCATCATCGCCTGGTTCGCCTTCCAGTCCTTCGAGAACATCGGCATGACGCTCGGCATCATGCCGGTCGCCGGCCTCCCGCTGCCGTTCGTCTCCTACGGAGGCTCGTCGATGTTCGCCGTGTGGGTGGCCATCGGACTGCTCCAGTCGATCCGCGTACAACGCCCGATGACCGCATGAGGGTGGCGGGAGGCGGTTAGATTCGGGGTATGGCCGAGACGAAACGCGAGATCGAGCGGAAGTACGAAGCCACCGGGGAGACTCCGGTGCCGGACCTCTCCCGCGTCCCCGGCGTCTCCGAGGTCGTGGACCGGGGCGTCATGGAACTCGACGCCGTCTACCACGACACCCCGGACCTCCGGCTGGCGGCCGACGGGGTCACCCTCCGCCGCCGCACCGGCGGAAGCGACGCCGGCTGGCACGTGAAGTTCCCCGTCGCCGCCGGAGTCCGCGACGAGATCAGGGCCCCGCTGAGCGACACCCTGCCGGGCGAGCTCGCGGAGCTCCTGCGCTCCCGCGTCCGCGACGCCGAGGTCGTCCCCGCCGTCCGCCTCCGCTCCGCGCGTGACGTCCGCCACCTCCTCGACGCCGACGGCGCCCTCCTCGCCGAACTCTCCGTCGATACCGTCCACGCCGAACGCCTGCCCGAAGGCGCGGTCGCCACCTGGACCGAGATCGAGGTCGAACTCGCGGACGACATCGACCCCGCCCTCCTCGACGCCGTCGAGAAACGCCTCCGCAAGGCCGGCATCCACCCCTCCACGTCCCCGTCCAAACTCGCCCGCGCCCTCACGGAGACCGGCTCGGAGCCCCAGGCGGCCCCCACCGCCGGGAAGCCCGGCACCGCGGGCGCCGCCGTCCTCGCCTACGTACGCGAACAGGCCGACGCGATCGTCGCCCTCGACCCCGCCGTACGCCGCGACCTGCCCGACGCCGTCCACCGGATGCGGGTCGCCTGCCGCCGGATGCGCAGCGCCTTCAAGACCTACCGCAAGGTCCTCGACCGGCACGTCACCGGCCCCGTCGGCGACGAGCTGAAATGGCTCGCCGGAGAGCTCGGCGTCGCCCGCGACCAGGAGGTCCTCGACGCCCGCCTGCGCGCCCGCGTCGCCGACCTGCCCCCCGCCCTCACCCTCGGCCCCGTCGAGGCCCGGCTGCGCCGCCGGGACGCCGCCCTCGCCAGGAACGCCCGGCACCAGGCCCTCTCCGCCCTCGACTCCGCCCGCTACCTCACCCTCCTCGACACCCTCGACGCACTCCTCGCCGACCCGCCGCTGCGCAAGGCCGCCCACCGCGACGCCCGCCCGGTCCTCGCCCGCGCCGTCCGCAAGGACCACGACCGGCTCGGCACCCGGATCGAACACGCCCTCTCCCTCACCCCCGGCCACGAGCGCGACCTCGCCCTCCACGAGGCCCGCAAGGCCGCCAAACGCGCCCGCTACGCCGCCGACGCGGCCCGCCCCACCCTCGGCAAACCCGCCAAGCGGCTCTCGAAACGCGTCAAGGCCGTCCAGTCCCTCCTCGGCGAGCACCAGGACGCCGTCGTCGCCCGGGCCGCCCTCCGGGAGTTCGGGATCATGGCCCACGGCGTCGGCGAATCGGCCTTCACCTGGGGACTCCTGTACGGCCGGGAGGAGGCGGCGGCCGACGCGGCCGAGCGGGAACTGCCCGGGGTCTGGGCCCGCGCCTCGGCCCCGAAGCTCACGGCGGCTCTGACCCGCTGAGCACCGGGGTACGCTTGAGAGTCGCCCCCCTGCCAGCTCACGAAGGTTCGAGATGTCTGCTGCCGAGTCTGTCTTCCCGCAGCTCGAAGCTCTGCTCCCGCACGTGCAGAAGCCGATTCAGTACGTCGGTGGAGAGCTGAACTCCACGGTCAAGCCGTGGGAGTCCGCCGACGTCCGCTGGGCGCTGATGTACCCGGACGCGTACGAGGTCGGCCTGCCCAACCAGGGCGTCATGATCCTCTACGAGGTGCTGAACGAGCGCGAGGGCGTCCTCGCCGAGCGCACCTACAGCGTGTGGCCGGACCTCGAAGAGCTGATGCGCGAGCACGGCGTGCCGCAGTTCACCGTGGACAGTCACCGCCCCGTCGGCGCGTTCGACGTCTTCGGCCTGAGCTTCTCCACCGAGCTCGGCTACACGAACATGCTCACGGCCCTGGACCTGGCGGGCATCCCGCTGGAGTCGAAGGACCGGACCGTCGACCACCCCATCGTGCTCGCCGGCGGCCACGCCGCCTTCAACCCCGAGCCGATCGCGGACTTCATCGACGCGGCGATCATCGGCGACGGCGAGCAGGCCGTCCTCGACATGACCGAGATCATCCGGCAGTGGAAGGCCGAGGGCCGCCCCGGCGGCCGCGAGGAGGTCCTCCTCCGCCTCGCGAAGACCGGCTCGGTGTACATCCCGGCGTTCTACGACGTGGAGTACCTGCCGGACGGCCGCATCGGCCGCGTCGTGCCGAACCGCTCCGGCGTGCCGTGGCGCGTCTCCAAGCACACCGTCATGGACCTCGACGAGTGGCCGTACCCCAAGCAGCCCCTCGTCCCGCTCGCGGAGACCGTCCACGAGCGCATGTCCGTCGAGATCTTCCGCGGCTGCACCCGCGGCTGCCGCTTCTGCCAGGCCGGCATGATCACGCGCCCCGTGCGGGAGCGAAGCATCACCGGCATCGGCGAGATGGTCGAGAAGGGCCTCAAGGCGACGGGCTTCGAGGAGGTCGGCCTCCTCTCCCTCTCCTCCGCGGACCACAGCGAGATCGCCGACATCGCGAAGGGCCTGGCGGACCGGTACGAGGAGGACAAGGTCGGTCTGTCCCTCCCCTCGACCCGCGTCGACGCGTTCAACGTCGACCTGGCGAACGAGCTCACGAGGAACGGCCGCCGTTCCGGCCTCACCTTCGCCCCCGAGGGCGGCTCCGAGCGCATGCGCAAGGTCATCAACAAGATGGTCTCGGAAGAGGACCTCATCCGTACCGTCTCGACGGCCTACGGCAACGGCTGGCGCCAGGTGAAGCTGTACTTCATGTGCGGCCTGCCGACGGAGACCGACGAGGACGTCCTGCAGATCGCCGACATGGCGATGAACGTGATCGCCGAGGGCCGCAAGGTCTCCGGCCAGAACGACATCCGCTGCACCGTCTCCATCGGCGGTTTCGTGCCCAAGCCGCACACCCCGTTCCAGTGGGCCCCGCAGCTGTCGGCCGAGGAGACGGACGAGCGCCTGCGCAAGCTCCGCGACAAGATCCGCGGCGACAAGAAGTACGGCCGCTCGATCGGCTTCCGCTACCACGACGGCAAGCCCGGCATCGTCGAGGGCCTCCTCTCCCGCGGCGACCGCCGTCTCGGCGCGGTCATCCGCGCGGTGTACGAGGACGGCGGCCGCTTCGACGGCTGGCGCGAGCACTTCTCGTACGACCGCTGGATGGCCTGCGCCGAGAAGACGCTCCCCGACTTCGGCGTGGACGTCGCCTGGTACACCACCCGCGAGCGCACCTACGAGGAGGTCCTGCCCTGGGACCACCTGGACTCGGGCCTCGACAAGGACTGGCTCTGGGAGGACTGGCAGGACGCCCTCGACGAGACCGAGGTCGAGGACTGCCGCTGGACCCCGTGCTTCGACTGCGGCGTCTGCCCGCAGATGGACACGCACATCCAGATCGGCCCGACCGGCAAGAAGCTGCTGCCGCTGACGGTTGTGAACCAGTGACGCCCGCGTGAATCAGTAACGCTTGAATGACGGCCCGGCGAAAGGGAAACCCTTCGCCGGGCCGTCGCGTCATTTCCGGCATGAACACGGAGAACACCAGGTCGCAGCCCCCGAACGAGCCCGCGGGCTGTCTCACGGGGGTGGCGCGCGCCATCGCCCTGGTGATCGTCCTGCCCGTCCGGCTGGTCTGGGACGCCCTGGCCTACTGCCTCAAGCAGCTGTGGCGCTGGGTGCTCGCCCCGCTCGGCCGGGCCCTCGGCTGGCTGATCCACCACCTCGTCGTCATCCCGCTGCGGTTCCTGTGGGAGTGGGTCCTCGCCCCGGTCGGCCGGGCCCTGTGGTGGGTGATCGACCTGCTGGTCGTCACGCCCCTCAAGTGGCTCGGGCTTCGGGTCCTCCTCCCCGTCGCCAAAGCCGTCTGGTGGGTGGTCGACCTGCTGGTCGTCACCCCGCTGACCTGGCTCTGGCAGTACGTGCTCGCCCCCGTCGGCCGGACGGTCGGCGCCGCGATCGCCTGGGCCTGGCGGATCGGGGGCCAGATCTCCCGGGCCCTCGGGCGCGCCGTCGGCTGGGTGCTGTGGAACGCGATCGGACGCCCCCTCGCCTGGACGTACCGGGTGATCCTCACGCCCGTCGGCCACTGGCTGCGCACCTGGGTGTGGGCGCCCCTCGCCTCCGTCGGGCGCGCCGTCCGCGCCGCCGCCCGTGAGGTGCGCCTCGCCCTCTTCGGCGGGCCCCGCTGATCGAGCCGAGGGAACCGGAGGCGGTCCGGGCGCGTACCCTGGGCAGTACGACGAACGTCCCCGGTGCGGCGCCCGCCCCGGGATCTCCCCGCAGGACGCGGGGGTGATCCGGGCGGGCCGCCCAGGGGGCGTCCCCCGAGCTTCCGGGCGGAGCGCCACCCGCGTCCGCCCCGCACCGAGGAGAAGAACCACTGGGCAAGCGACAGCCCGAAGGCCCGCCGCCCGCACCGGCGGTGCAGCGCATCCGACTGCGCTACACCAAGCGCGGCCGCCTCCGGTTCACCAGCCACCGTGACTTCCAGCGCGCCTTCGAGCGTGCGCTGCGCCGTGCCGAGGTGCCCATGGCGTACTCGGCGGGTTTCACCCCGCACCCCAAGGTGTCGTACGCCAACGCCGCCCCGACGGGCACGGGCTCCGAGGCCGAGTACCTGGAGATCGCGCTCACCGAGCCGCGTGACCCGGAGACCCTGCGGGCCCTGCTCGACGAGTCCCTCCCGGCCGGCCTCGACATCACCGACGCCGTGGAGGCCCGGACCTCGGGTCTCGCCGACCGGCTCACCGCCTCCGTGTGGGAGCTGCGCCTGGAGGGCGTCGCCGTCGAGGACGCCGAGAAGGCCGTCGAGGCGTTTCTCGCGGCCGAGACGGTGGAAGTACAGCGCAAGACCAAGAACGGAGTCCGCACCTTCGACGCCCGTTCCGCCGTCACCGAGCTGACGGCAGCCCGTCACCAGGGCGATCCCCAGGGTGATAGGCCGCTGGACAGCGCCTGTGCGATACTGCGCCTGGTTGTTCGGCACGTGACACCTGCCGTTCGACCCGACGACGTCCTGTCCGGTCTCCGAGCTGTGGCCGACCTGGCGCCGCCGGTCCCCGCTGCGGTGACCAGGCTGGCGCAGGGGCTCTTCGACGAGGAGTCCGGCACGGTGACCGACCCGCTCGCGCCCGACCGCGAGGCAGTCACGGCCGCTTCACCCACGGCCGCCGCGACCGCCCCGGCGACGGCGCCGGGTGCCGGTACCGCGTAGGGAGCGGTCGTCGTAGCGCCGCCCTGGCACTCGGGAGCCACCTGGGTCGGGCAGCGCACTGACCAGGAGACTTTCGCCAGGCCGTCCGCACAGGGCGTACGGAACCGGCGAGCCAGACACAGAGCTCCCGTGCGGCGCCCGCGCCCCGGACGGCGGCACCGCGCCACAGGCGCGATCGTGCCGCCGGACCGGAACCAGGCGCGGCGCCCGGGAGCGTGACGGGAGAACCCCGCATGCTCGAGTCCAACGAAGACACCAACGCCCCCGGTGACAAGCTGCCGCCGCGCCGCAGGCGCCGCGCCGCTTCCCGCCCCGCCGGTCCGCCGGTGACGGGCGCGACCGCCGACGCCGCCGAGACCACGGTGACCGCCGGGGCCCCGGCCGCAGAGACCCCCGCCGTGGAGGCCGCCCCCGCCGAGGCCGAGGCCGCCCCCGCGCCGCGCACCCGCCGCCGGGCCACCCGCAAGGCCACCTCGCCCGTCGCGGAGACCGCGGCCGAGCCGGCCGCCGAGCCGGTGGTGGAGGCACCCGCGGCCGAGGCCGTCGAGGAGGCCCCCGAGGCCGCCCCCGCCCGTCCGCGCCGCCGTGCCACCCGCAAGGCCACCTCGCCGGTGACCTCTCCGGCCGCCGCCGAGCCGGTCGTGGAGCCGGTCGCCGAGACCGCAGCCGAGGCCGCCGCTCCGGCCGTCGAGGTCGTGGAGGAGGCCGCGCCGCCGGCCCGTACCCGCCGCCGTGCCACCCGTAAGGCCACCTCGCCGGTGACCTCTCCGGCCGCCGCCGAGCCGGTCGTGGAGCCGGTCGCCGAGACCGCAGCCGAGGCCGCCGCTCCGGCCGTCGAGGTCGTGGAGGAGGCCGCGCCGCCGGCCCGTACCCGCCGCCGTGCGACCCGCAAGGCCACCTCCCCCGAGCCGACCGCCGCTCCGGCCGCGGAGCCGGCCGTCACCGGCGAGTCGCTGCCCCAGTCCACCGTCGAGCAGATCGCCGCCGACGAGGCCGAGGTCGCCGCCGCCGAGACCGCCGCCACCCGTGGCCGCGGCCGCCGCCGTGCCACCTCGCCGCAGTTCACCTCCGAGCCGGCCCCGGTCCGCGAGACGCGCCGCGCCACGCGCCCCGCCGTCCCCGTCTTCCAGGCCCCGGTCTTCGCCGAGCCCATGTTCCAGACCCCGGAGACCGCCGCCGCCGCGGCCGCCGCCCACGTGGAGGAGCCGGAGGAGGACGAGGTCGTCGAGACGGCCGAGGTCGTGGAGACCGTCGAGCCCGCCGAGACCGAGACCGCCGAGCGCGCCGAGTCCGGCTCCCGCCGTCGCCGTCGCCGCCGTGGCGAGCCCGTCGCCGTCGAGCCCGTCCCGGCCACCGTCGCCGACGAGCCCGAGGTCGAGGCCGCCGCCGACGAGGTCGAGGAGACCTCCGAGGCCGGGGAGCCCGAGGAGTCGGACGAGTACGAGGACCGTCCGTCCCGCCGTCGCCGCCGGGGCGGCCGCCGCCGCCGTCGCGGCGAGCTCACCGAGGTCGAGGAGACCGAGGAGGGCGAGGAGCCGCACGCCGAGGACGAGGCCGAGGAGACCGAAGAGGGCGAGGAGGAGCCGGAGGAGGCCGAGGCCTACGCCGGCGGCTCCAGCAGCTCCCGTCGTCGCCGTCGTCGCCGCCGTCGCAGCGGGGACGCCTCCGTCGACGTCGAGGCGGGCGACGAGGACGGCGTCCGTACGGTCGTCAAGGTCCGCGAGCCCCGCCCGGCCCGCGAGAAGGCCGAGCCGTCCGACGAGGTCCAGTCCATCAAGGGCTCGACCCGCCTGGAGGCCAAGAAGCAGCGCCGCCGCGAAGGCCGCGAGCAGGGCCGCCGCCGCGTCCCGATCATCACCGAGGCCGAGTTCCTGGCCCGCCGCGAGGCCGTCGAGCGCGTGATGGTCGTCCGCCAGAACGGCGAGCGCACCCAGATCGGCGTCCTGGAAGACAACGTGCTCGTCGAGCACTACGTCAACAAGGAGCAGGCCACCTCGTACGTCGGCAACGTCTACCTGGGCAAGGTCCAGAACGTGCTGCCGTCCATGGAGGCCGCCTTCGTCGACATCGGCAAGGGCCGCAACGCCGTCCTGTACGCCGGCGAGGTCAACTTCGAGGCGCTCGGCATGGCCAACGGGCCGCGCCGCATCGAGTCCGCCCTCAAGTCCGGCCAGTCGGTCCTCGTGCAGGTCACCAAGGACCCGATCGGCCACAAGGGCGCGCGTCTGACCAGCCAGGTCTCCCTCCCGGGCCGCTACCTCGTGTACGTCCCCGAGGGCTCGATGACCGGCATCAGCCGCAAGCTCCCGGACACCGAGCGCGCCCGTCTGAAGACCATCCTCAAGAAGATCGTCCCCGAGGACGCGGGCGTCATCGTGCGCACCGCCGCCGAGGGCGCGAGCGAGGACGAGCTGCGCCGTGACGTCGAGCGCCTGCAGGCGCAGTGGGCCGACATCCAGAAGAAGGCCAACCAGATCTCGACGTCCGCGCCGAGCCTGCTCTACGGCGAGCCGGACATGACCGTCCGGGTCGTCCGCGACATCTTCAACGAGGACTTCTCGAAGGTCATCGTCAGCGGTGACGACGCGTGGGAGACCATCCACGGGTACGTCTCGCACGTCGCGCCCGACCTGGCCGACCGCCTGTCCAAGTGGACCAGCGAGGTCGACGTCTTCGCGACGTACCGGATCGACGAGCAGCTGATGAAGGCGCTGGACCGCAAGGTCTGGCTGCCGTCCGGCGGCTCGCTGGTGATCGACAAGACCGAGGCGATGGTCGTCGTCGACGTCAACACCGGCAAGTTCACCGGCCAGGGCGGCAACCTCGAAGAGACCGTGACGAGGAACAACCTCGAAGCGGCCGAGGAGATCGTGCGCCAGCTGCGCCTGCGCGACCTGGGCGGCATCGTCGTCATCGACTTCATCGACATGGTCCTGGAGTCCAACCGCGACCTGGTGCTGCGCCGCCTCCTGGAGTGCCTGGGCCGGGACCGGACCAAGCACCAGGTGGCCGAGGTCACCTCGCTCGGCCTGGTCCAGATGACCCGCAAGCGGGTCGGCCAGGGTCTGCTGGAGTCCTTCTCGGAGACCTGCGTCCACTGCAACGGCCGCGGTGTCATCGTGCACATGGAGCAGCCGGCCACCGCCGGCGGCGGTGGCGGCGGCAAGCGCTCGAAGAAGCGCGGCCGCGGCGGCGCCGAGCACGTCCACGAGCACGAGCACGCCGAGGCGGTGGAGGCCGAGGTCGAGACCGAGGCCGAGGTCGCCGCGGAGCTGGCCGCGCCGGTGGCCGTGCCGGTCCCGATCGCCCCGGACGAGGAGCTGTACGGCTCCGTCGCCGAGGCGGAGGCCGCCGCCACGCGCGGTCGTGGCCGCCGTCGCGCCACCCGCCGGGTGTCCGCCCCGGTCGTCTCGACCCCGGCGCCGGTCGTGGAGACGGAGGCCGTCGACTTCGAGCCGACGCCCGCCGCCGAGCCCGCTGCCCCGGTCGCCGAGTCCGCCGCTCCGGTCGCCGAGCCCGAGCCGGTCGTGGAGCCCGAGCCGGTGGTCGAGGAGGCCGCCGCCCCGGCGCCGCGCGGCCGCCGCCGCGCCACCCGCCGGGTGACGTCCCCGGTCGTCTCGACCACGGACGTGGCCGCCGAGGTCGTCGCCGAGCCGGTCGCCGAGCCCGCTCCGGAGCCGGAGCCCGTCGTGGCCCCGGAGCCGGTGGCGGAGGAGGTCGCCCCGGTCGTCGAGCCCGTCGCCGAGGAGGCCCCCGTGGCCGCCCCGCCGCGTGCCCGGCGCCGGGTGGTCCGCAAGGCCACCGCTCCCGCCGGTTCGCCCGCGGGCGCCGAGGAGGCGGCCGTCGTCGTGGTGACCACGGCTCCGGCCGAGGCCGCCGAGGCACCGGCCGAGCCCGAGGCTCCGGCCGAGGCGGAGGCCGCGCCGGCCAAGAAGACGGCCGCGCGCAAGACCGCGAAGAAGGCCACGGCCAAGAAGGCCGCCACCAAGAAGACGGCGGCGACCAAGAAGACCGCGGCGAAGAAGACCACCGCCAAGAAGACCACGGCCAAGAAGGCGGCGGAGAAGACCGCCGCCCCGGCCCAGGACTGACCGGCCGGTGCGGGCCGCCCCGGCTGGGGGCGGCCCGCACCGCACGGGCGAATTTGACCCTCCGAGGCGGCCGCCCGTAACCTAGACCGTCGGCGTGTCTGACGACGCGCCGCACCTCTGAGCACCTCCCTCCCGCCCGTCGGGAGAGGCCGCTCGTCCGATTCCGGAACGCCGCGGACCCCCGGGTCCGTGTGAGCGGCTGGCTTCAGAGGTTTCGATCCCGAGTGAGAGAGAGATCCGCGTGTACGCCATCGTGCGCAGCGGTGGTCGCCAGCACAAGGTTGCTGTCGGCGACATCGTTGAGGTTGACAAGATTTCCACCGCCAAGGTTGGCGACACGGTCGAGCTCTCGACCCTGCTCGTTGTCGACGGCGACGCCGTGACCAGCGACCCGTGGGTCCTGGCCGGCATCAAGGTCACGGCCGAGGTCGTGGACCACCACAAGGGCGCCAAGATCGACATCCTGCGCTACAAGAACAAGACCGGCTACCGCCGTCGCCAGGGTCACCGTCAGCAGTACACGGCGATCAAGGTCACCGGTATCCCCGCGGCTGCGAAGTAAGAGGGACTGAGACATGGCACACAAGAAGGGCGCATCGTCCACCCGGAACGGGCGCGACTCCAATGCCCAGCGGCTCGGCGTGAAGCGCTTCGGCGGTCAGGTCGTCAACGCGGGTGAGATCCTGGTCCGCCAGCGCGGCACGCACTTCCACCCGGGCGCGGGCGTCGGCCGTGGCGGCGACGACACGCTGTTCGCCCTGCAGGCCGGTTCGGTGCAGTTCGGCACCCACCGTGGCCGCAAGGTCGTGAACATCGTTCCGGTCGCCTGATCGGAACTCTTTGCGGAGGCGGACCTCACTTCCCGGAAGGGAAGAGGGTCCGCCTTTCGCGTGTTACTAGATAGACATTCCACCCGTAATTCTCTGGAGGCACAGAACCATGACCACCTTCGTGGACCGCGTCGAGCTGCACGTCGCCGCGGGTAACGGAGGCCACGGCTGCGCCTCCGTACACCGGGAGAAGTTCAAGCCGCTCGGCGGCCCCGACGGCGGCAACGGCGGCCGTGGCGGCGATGTGATCCTGGTCGTCGACCAGTCGGTCACCACGCTCCTCGAGTACCACCACTCCCCGCACCGCAAGGCCACCAACGGTCAGCCCGGCGCCGGCGACAACCGCTCCGGCAAGGACGGCCAGGACCTGGTCCTGACCGTGCCCGACGGCACCGTCGTCCTCGACAAGAAGGGCAACGTCCTCGCCGACCTGGTCGGCCAGGGCACCACCTTCATCGCCGGCCAGGGCGGTCGCGGCGGCCTCGGCAACGCCGCGCTGGCCTCGGCCCGCCGCAAGGCCCCCGGCTTCGCCCTCCTCGGCGAGCCCGGCGAGGCGCGGGACATCGTCCTGGAGCTCAAGACCGTCGCCGACGTGGCCCTCGTGGGCTACCCGAGCGCCGGCAAGTCCTCGCTCATCTCCGTCCTGTCGGCCGCCAAGCCGAAGATCGCGGACTACCCCTTCACCACGCTCGTCCCGAACCTCGGCGTGGTCACGGCCGGTTCGACCGTCTACACGATCGCCGACGTGCCGGGTCTGATCCCGGGCGCCAGCCAGGGCCGCGGCCTCGGCCTGGAGTTCCTCCGCCACGTGGAGCGCTGCTCGGTCCTCGTCCACGTCCTCGACACGGCGACGCTGGAGTCCGAGCGCGACCCGGTCACCGACCTCGACGTCATCGAGGAGGAGCTCAAGCAGTACGGCGGCCTGGAGGACCGGCCCCGGATCGTCGTCCTCAACAAGATCGACATCCCGGACGGCCAGGACCTCGCGGACATGATCCGCCCGGACCTGGAGGAGCGCGGCTACCAGGTGTTCGAGGTCTCCGCCGTGGCCCGTACGGGTCTGAAGGAGCTCTCCTTCGCCCTCGCCGGCATCGTCGCCGAGGCGCGCGCGGCCAAGCCGAAGGAGGAGGCGACCCGGATCGTCATCCGCCCGAAGGCCGTCGACGACACGGGCTTCACCGTCACGTACGACGAGCACGAAGAGGTCTACCGGGTGCGCGGCGAGAAGCCGGAGCGCTGGGTCCGCCAGACCGACTTCAACAACGACGAGGCCGTGGGCTACCTGGCCGACCGCCTCAACCGCCTCGGCGTCGAGGACGAGCTGATGAAGGCCGGTGCCCGCGCGGGCGACGGCGTCGCGATCGGCTCCGAGGACAACGCGGTCGTCTTCGACTGGGAGCCCACCATGATGGCGGGCGCCGAGATGCTCGGCCGCCGCGGTGAGGACCACCGCCTGGAGGCCCCGCGTCCGGCCGCGCAGCGCCGCCGCGACAAGCAGGCGGAGCGCGACGACGCGCAGCGCGAGTACGACGAGTTCGACCCCTTCTAGGCGGTCCCGTCCCGTTCCGCGGGTGGGTTCGGCCGGGCGGTCCCGTCCCGTCCCGTCCCGTCCCGTTCCGGTCGGGCGGGTCGGCGTGGGGCTTCCCGGGCCGGTCCGTCCCTCCCGCGGGCACGGGCCGGCCGTCCGCCGGCAGTCATCGGCCGGGCACCCCCGGGGTGTCCGGCCGGTTCCGTACGGGCACGGGCCACCGGGGACCCGTCCGGGGGCCACGTAGGATTCACGGGTGAGTGAGACCCCCCGGCCGCAGGCCGCCGCGCGCGTCAGTGTCGTCGTCATCGCCTACAACGACGCGGCACACGTCGGCGACGCCGTCCGTTCCGCGCTCGCGCAGGGCGAGGCGGTCGGCGAGGTCGTCGTCGTCGACGACGCCTCCGGGGACGACACGGCCGAGGTCCTCGCGGGCTTCGCCGACGACCCGCGGGTGCGCCCGCTGATCCGGCGGGAGAACAGCGGCGGCTGCGGCACCCCCCGGAACGACGGCATCGACGCCGCCGTCCACCCGTACGTCCTGTTCCTCGACAGCGACGACCTGCTGCTGCCCGGCGCCGTCGACGGGCTGCTCGCCGTCGCCGCCGAGCAGCGCGCCGACGTCGTCGCGGGGATCTGCGTGCGGCGCGAGCTCCCCGAGGGTCGCGAGACCGTCTGGGCCCCCTCGCTGTACGACGTCTCCCAGGGCGCCACGCTCCCCGGCACCGTCCTCGACGGCATCGAGGACCACCCGGAGTTCGTCCTCGACACCCTCTCCGTCAACAAGCTCTACCGCCGGGACTTCCTCGACCGGCACGCCATCCGCTTCCCCGACGGAGCCTTCCACTACGAGGACTTCGTCTTCAGCGCCCGGGTGCAGGCCGCCACCCCCCGGCTCGCCGTCACCGACGTGCCCGTGTACGTGTGGCACGTGCGGCGGCAGGCCGCGACCCTGTCGATCTCGCTGCGCCGCGCCTCCCTGGCCAACTGGGAGCACCGGATCGCCGCGCACGCCTCCGTCGTCGAGGTGTTCCGCACGGCGGGACGCCCCGCCCTGGCCCGGGCCGCACAGACGAAGTTCCTCGACTACGACCTCCCCATGTACCTGCGCGAACTGCCGCAGCGGACCGCCGCCTACCGGGCCGACTGGTGGACGGCCACCCGCGCGCACCTGGCCGGCTTCGAAGCCGCCGCGGTCGCCGACGCCCAGGCCCCGGGCCGTTGGCTGCACGCCGGGCTCGCGGCCCTCCCCGCCGTGCCCGAAGGGCGGGAGCTGACCCGGTTCGTCGAACTGGCCGCGCCCCTGCCCCGGCTCGTGCCGCCCTACCCGCGCGCCGGGGACGGCGCTCCGGTCCTGTCCGCCGCGCCCGCCGACGTACCCCTGGAGGGCCTCGCGGAGCTCGCGCCCGCGCGGCTGCCCGTGGCCGTGGACGGTTCCGTGGCCGTCGGGGCGTCGACCCGGCTGACCCTGACCGTCCACGACCTCTACGGACGGGTCGCCGAACTGCGACCCACCGCCGTCCGTGTGGTGTTCACGGAGCGGGTCTCGGCGGCGGAGCTGTCGCTCGACGCGCCGCTGCTCCCCGCGGAGGAGGGCTGGACGGCCACCGTCTCGCTGCCGACCGCGAAGCTGCTCCGCGCGGGCCGGCTCGCCGCCTGGTCGCTCCGCGCCGAACTGCGGTACGCGGACGGCTCGACCGGGGACGCCGAGGTCAGGGCCCCGCAGGGGTTCGCGGGCCGGCGCGGAATGGTCCTCGGGCGACTGGGCCGGGTGCTGCTCGTCCAGGTCGTGGCCTCGGCGCGCCGGGGGCTCGTCCTCCGCTTCGCGGGCGGCGCGGTCGGCGCGCGGCAGGTGGTCTCCGGCCGCTTCAAGAGGCTGTTTGCGATGCGGTGAACATCACCGAAGGCCCGGGTGGGCAGGTATGAAACAATTCCTCCTGCCGGGTAGTCTTTCCGGTCGCCGGGTGGCGCTCGTCGAACATGTGGGGGGCGACACCCTCCACCATCGAAGGCGGTAACGCGTCATCGACCATGGCGCTGACAGCGCCGCGCCTGGCCGGAACGCGTGCCAGATCTCGCCGGCCGCATTTGTGAGAGGACTTGGATGCCGACTAGCGACGTCCCTGATGTGAGCGTCGTCATCATCGTCTACAACGATGAGGAACGGCTCCCGCGAGCGGTCCGGTCCGTGCTCGACCAGACCCTGAACAACCTCGAAGTGATCATCGCCGACGACTGTTCGACCGATGGCACCGAGCGTGTCGCGCGTTCTCTGGAAGCCTCCGACCCGCGCGTGCGCTACGTGCGGCTCGAACAGAACAGCGGCGGCTGCAGCGCGCCCCGCAACCGCGGCATCGCGGTCGCCCGCGCCCCGCACATCATGTTCCTGGACAGCGACGACGAGCTGCCCCGCCACGCCTGCAAGAGCCTGCTCCTCGTCGCCGAGGAGACCGGGGTCGACTTCGTCACCGGTGAGGTGACCCGCCTCTTCGAGGAGTCGAACACCACCGGCCTCTGGTACCCGCACCTCTTCACCGAGAAGCGGGTCGTCAACGGCATCGCCGAGGCGCCGGAGTACTTCTTCGACCACCTGTCGACGAACAAGCTCTACCGGACCGCCTTCATCCGGGACAACGCCCTCACCTTCCCCGAGGGCATCCACTACGAGGACCAGCTGTTCTCCGCGCAGGCCTTCTCGCTCGCGGAGTCCTTCGCCGTCGTCCCGTGGTCGGTCTACACCTGGCGCCTCGCGCCGGAGAGCGTCTCCATCTCCTCCAGCCGGCACAAGATCCAGAACGTCGCGGACCGCATCGGCGTGGCCCGGCTCATCGACACCTGGTTCGAGGAGAACGGCCGCGGGGAGCTGCGCGCGGAGAAGGACTACAAGTTCCTCCGCCACGACTTCCGCCTGTACCTGGGCGACCTGCCGTTCCGTGACCTCGAATGGGTCGCCGAGTTCGCCGACGTGGTGAACCCGTACCTGGACGAGATCTCCGACGAGACCTACGCCCGGCTCTCCCGCGAGGAGCGCATCTGCATCCACCTGCTGCGCACCGGCCGCCTGGAGGAGCTCCACGTCGCCGCCCGCCAGCTGGGCCGGCCGCAGCTCGCCCCGCGCTTCGTGACGGACGAGGACGGCGTCACCTACTGGGGCGCCGTCGCCCCCGCCGACGAAGCGAGCCGCCGCGAGCTGGACATCAGCGAGTGGTACATGCGCGAGCAGGTGCTCGCCACCGGCCGCATCCGGCACGAGCTGACGTCCGTGTCGATGCGGGGCCCGGTCCTGCACCTGGAGATCCACACGTACGACCCGGCCGGCCTGATCACCGAGGGCACCAAGGCCTCGGTCAAGCTCGCCGCGCACAAGACGCCGCTCACGGTGCCGCTGGACCTCCGCCCGCAGGGCGAGGGGCAGTACGTCTCCAAGGCCGCGCTCGACTTCCGCAAGGTGCCCGTCGGCAAGGTCGGCGTGGCGACCCGCCGCCACCCGGTGGTCGCCCTGGAGCGCGACGGCGCCCGCCGCACGGACATCCTGCTGGCCAAGCACGACCAGCCGGACTTCCGCGCCACCGTCACGTACCACAGGTTCGGCATCCACCACCTCCGCATCAAGGCGGAGCAGA
Source organism: Streptomyces sp. NPDC053513 (assembly GCF_044544765.1). Taxonomy (NCBI): domain Bacteria; kingdom Bacillati; phylum Actinomycetota; class Actinomycetes; order Kitasatosporales; family Streptomycetaceae; genus Streptomyces; species Streptomyces sp. NPDC053513. The sequence continues at coordinate 167,520 of NZ_JBITXP010000004.1, read as the reverse complement.
AGGGCGCCGGACGTCTCGAGGTGACCTGGCAGCGGTCCGGTGTCCTGAAGTCCCTCGAACCCCTCGGCCCCTACGCCCGCAAGGCCAAGGGCAAGGTCGGCAAGGTCAGAAAGATCCTCGTCGGCAACGAGGGCAAGGCCAGCGCCTACGACGCCGTGGCCAAGCTCCCGCGGCGCAAGCGCGGCCTCGCCGTGTTCGAGGCGATGGAGGGCCGCGGCTACGCGGACAGCCCGCGCTACATCTACGAGGAGCTCAAGCGCCGCAACCTCCCGATCGACGTGGTCTGGTCGTACTCCGGCGACCGCTCGTCCTTCCCGGAGGACGTCACCCTCGTCAAGCGCGGAAGCTTCGCCTACGGACGTGCGCTGGCCCGTGCCACCTACTGGGTCGACTCGCACAACCTGCCGTACCTGTACCCGAAGCCGAAGGGCACCCGGTACCTCCAGACCTGGCACGGCCAGACCTTCAAGGCGATGGGCTTCGACGTGCCCTCGCTGCGTAGCGCGTCGGAGATCGAGAAGGGGCGCTTCCGCGCCGCCGTCGGCCGCTGGGACGCCCTCGTCTGCCCCAGCGCCGAGTTCGAGCGGACCTTCGTCCCGGCCTTCGAGGTCTCGGCCGACCTGATCCGCTCCGGCTACCCGCGCAACGACGTGCTGGTGCGCTGGGCCGAGCCCGAGCAGCAGGCCAGGGCCGCCGCCGTCCGCGAGGCCCTGGACATCCCGGCCGACAAGAAGGTCCTGCTCTACGCCCCGACGTTCCGCGACGCGGCCCGCCGCACCGGCCAGTCGGTGCGGGTGGACCTGGAGGCGCTGGCCCCGCTCCTGTCCGACCAGTGGATCGTCGTCGTGCGGACCCACCCGTACGACCGCTTCAAGATCGCTCCGGAGCTGGGTCACTTCCTGCGCGACGGCTCCTCCTACGCCGACATCAACGACGTGATGCTGGCCTCGGACGCGGTCCTCACGGACTACTCGTCGCTGATGTTCGACTACGCCAACACCGGGCGTCCGATCCTGCTCTACACGGACGACTACGAGGTGTACAAGGGCGGCGACCGCGGCACGTACTACGACCTCGAAGAGATCGCGCCCGGCCCGATGCTGACGACCACCGAGGACCTCGCCGCCGCCGTGCGGGACCTGGAGGGCACCCGGCAGCGCCACGCCGAGCGGTACGCGCGCTTCCAGGAAATGTTCTGCTCGTACGAGACCGGCCACGCCAGCAAGATGGTGGTCGACGCTTTTTTCGAAGGCGGCACCCATGACTGAGGCCTCCCCTGTCCGCAACGTGTTCTTCGTCGGTATCGACGTCGACTCGATGGGTGGATCCCAGCGGGTGCTGCACACCCTCGCCCAGGGCATGGGGGAGCGCGGTCACCGCGTCGAGCTGATCGGCATCCGGCCGAGCCCCGAGCCGTTCCCGTACAACGCCACGCGCGCGTACCGGCACTCGACGCTCTACCCGGCCCCCTCCGAGCCCAAGCCGCCCGTGCGCACGGTCGGCGACCGGATGAGCCTGGCGCGGCGCGCCGAAGCCCGCCGCGCCCGGGCCGACCGCGACAACGCGCGGGCGGAGTTCGAGCGGAAGCTGGCCGAGGTCGAGGACGGCTACATCGTCTTCGGCTCGCCGTGGGCGGTCGACTGGGTCATGCCGCTGAAGTGGCGTCACCTCAAGGGCATCGGGCAGTACCACGAGTCCTTCGCGCAGGCGAAGCGGAGCGCCAACCTGGGCCTGATCCGCCGTCACTACCCGGCACTGGAGCAGACCCTGGTGCTCTCCGAGGGCGACGCGGTCGAGTTCGTCAACCAGCGCGTGCCGAACGTGCGCGTCATGCCGAACCCGCTGCCGTTCTTCCCGGACGAGCTGGCCCCGCTCGACACCCGCAAGATCGGCGCGGTCGGCCGGCTCGACCCGATCAAGCGGTACGACCGCATGATCGAGGCCTTCGCGCAGGCCCACAAGGGCCGTGAGGGCTGGGAGCTGCACCTCTTCGGCGAGGGCCCGCTGGAGGGCGAGCTCCGGATGCGGGCCGAGGACCTCGGGGTCGCCGACCAGGTCGTCTTCCGCGGCACGGCGCAGGACATGGCCGCCGCCTACCGCGAGCTGTCCGTCGTCGCGATCAGCAGTGAGCGCGAGGGCCGGCCGATGGCGCTGGCCGAGGCCGCCGCCTGCGGCGTGCCGTGCGTGAGCTTCGACGTCTCCGGCGGCGTCCGGGAACTCGTCGCGGACGGCGTCTCGGGCACCCTGGTGCCGCCGGCCGACGTGCCGGGTCTCGCCGCCGCGCTCGGCGAGCTGATGGACGACGACGAGATGCGCCGGCGGTACGGCAGGGCCGGCCGCGAGCACGTCGCGCACCTGGCGCTGCCGCACGTCCTCGACCAGTGGGAGGCGGCGTTCGAGGAGATCGAGCGCTAGAGCCCGTCTGACGGTCCCCGCCGGGTCCGGCCTGAACCGAAGGACGGGCCCTGGACCCGCGGGACGCCGGAAGCCCCGCCCGACCCTGTGTCCGGGCGGGGCTTCCGGCGTGTCCGGGGCCACTTCGGGAGCCTCCGGGAGGCCCGGAGGCTGTGGCTACACTGTCGGAATGACCTGGCTCATCACCGGCGGTGCCGGTTACATCGGTTCCCACGTCGTCAAGGCAATGACCGAGGGCGGCGAGCACGTCGTCATCGTCGACGACCTCAGCACCGGCAACCCGGCGCGGGTCCCCGAGGGCGTCGTCCTGGAGCAGGGCACGGTCCTGGACCGCGCCTTCCTCGACCGGGTGCTGCGCGAGCACGAGGTCAAGGGCATCGTCCACCTGGCCGGCAAGAAGCAGGTCGGCGAGTCGGTCGAGAAGCCGCTGTTCTACTACCACGAGAACGTGACGGGTCTGCAGACGATCCTCGACGCGGCGGTCTCGGCCGGTGTGAAGAGCTTCCTCTTCTCCTCCTCCGCCTCCGTCTACGGCATGCCCGACGTGGACCTCGTCACCGAGGACACCGAGTGCCTCCCGCTCAGCCCGTACGGCGAGACGAAGCTCGTCGGCGAGTGGATGGCCCGCGCCGTCGGCCAGGCTCACGGCCTGTCCACGGCCTGCCTGCGGTACTTCAACGTGGCGGGCGCGGCGGCCCCGGAGCTCGCCGACACCGGCGTCTTCAACCTGGTGCCGATGGTCTTCGAGCGCCTCGACGCCGGCGAGTCCCCGCGCATCTTCGGCGACGACTACCCGACGCCGGACGGCACCTGCATCCGCGACTACATCCACGTCGCCGACATCGCGAGCGCCCACCTCGCCGCGGCCCGCGAGCTCGCCGCGGCGGCCGAGCGCGGCGAGACGGCCACGCTGACCCTGAACATCGGGCGCGGCGAGGGCGTGTCGGTGCGCGAGATGGTGCACCTCATCAACGAGGTCACCGGTCACAGCGTCGAGCCCGTCGTCACCCCGCGCCGCCCGGGCGACCCGGCCCGCGTGGTCGCCTCGGCCGAGCGCATCGAGTCGGAGCTCGGCTGGAAGGCGCAGCACGACGTCCGCTCCATGATCAGCTCCGCCTGGGAGGGCTGGGGCGCCAACCGCGCGGTCCGCGCGGCCGTCTGACACCGGCGTTTCACGCAGGAGGGGTGCCCCGGCCCGGGGCACCCCTCCTGCGCGTGCCAGGGTTTCCCCCGGGGACGTGCCGGGCGGGCCGGGGCGGGCGGGGCCGGCCTCAGGGCCGGTGGATGCGGTGCACGCCGTAGTACGTGGCCGTGCACTGCGCCGCCCAGTCCCGCTCGTACGAGGACGCGAAGAGGGGTTCGGTGAGGCCGCCGATGAGGAGCGGCCTGTACGCGACCTCACGGGCGCCCGCCGCCACCTCGCCCCGGATGCGGGCGTTCTGGCGGTCCCAGGCGACGGAGCGCACCACCGTACTGGTGGTCAGCGCGTGCACCGGCTGTACCAGGGCGGCCGTGCTGCCGACGGCGACCGTGCCGACCGCCACGAGGACGGCGGCGCGTCCGGCGGGGCGCCGGGTCACCGACAGGTGCCGCCCCAGGAGCCGGCCGCCCCATGCCCCGTACGCGCAGAGGGCGATCAGCAGCGGAAGCAGGAAGCTCGTCCAGGTGCGGCCGTAGGTCCAGCCGGTGTCCCCGTAGCCGCTGCGCAGCCCGAAGACGACGCCCAGCGAGGCGAGGCCGATCAGTGGCGGCGGCAGGAGCACCGCCACGCGGAACAGCGCGCGCGGCGGGAGCGGCGGGGGCGTCGGGGCGTCCCGGTGGGCGCTGTCGCTCTCCTGTCGGGCGCCGCTCTTCTGCCGACTGCCGTTCTCCTGGCGGCTGCCGCTCTCCTGGCGGGCGGAGAGCGCCAGGCCGAGCAGCACGCCGACGGCGAGGGCGCCCAGATACGCCCACTGGCCGCCGATCGCCTGCCAGAGGCGCCACCAGTCGCGGAAGGTCTCTCCGACGCTCGCGGCCGACAGCGGCTCCGGCGGGTGCTGGGCCCGCCGCCAGCGCGCTCCGGGCGAGGTGTAGAGAAGGACGAGGCCGGTGAGGAGCCCGAGGCAGGCCGCCGCGCACCAGGTGGACACGTATCGGTCCCGGGTCCAGCCGAACCGGGGCAGACAGAGGACGCCCACGGTGGCCGAGAACACCCCGGCCACCAGGGCGAACGGTTCGCCCAGCATGCCGAGCGCCACCCCGACCAGGAGCGCCGCCCCCACCGCCGCGGCCCTGGCCCACCGCACGCCGCTGCGCGCGGCGCGGACCGCGCCGAGCACGGTCCAGACGCCGATCACGCTCGGCAGGGTGTGGGAGATCGTCGCCGGCGCCCAGAGCAGCACCTGGTACGAGCGGGTGCCGGCGAAGAACAGCAGCGCGGTGACGAGCGCCGTCGCGGCCACGAGCGGCACGGTGGGCGGTTCGGCGGACCGGCCCGATGCGCGCAGGGCGGTGCGGGCGAGGAGGAACAGTCCCGTGCCCAGCGTGAGGATCAGGAAGGCGGGCAGCAGCTTGGGGCCCCGCATGTCGTCGGAGTAGAGGAGGCCGGTGAGGAAGGCGTTGGTGACGCGCCCGTTCTGGGTGCGGTAGAAGTCCGAGGTGATCCCCAGGACGCCCATGTCACGGGCCTTCCACAGGGCGCACCAGTCGTCCGACGTGGGGCGTACGTAGACGCCGAGGAAGGCGCCGACCGAGAGCAGCGCCCCGGCTCCGACGGCGACGACGAGCGCGATCCAGGACAGCACCTGCCGCGGACCCTCCCGGCGTCCGTCGGCGTCCCCCGTCCCCTCGACGCCTCCGACGCCCTCCGTCTCCTCGGTGCCGCCGGCGCCTCCCGTCTCCCGGGTGCCGCCGGTGTCCTGTCCGGGGTCTCCGTCGTTGCCGTTCTGCTCGTCGTTCGGCATCCGCGCGTCACCGGGCTCCGAGATGGTGGTCCTGCTCAACGGTCATCGCTCCAGCCGGCCAAAGTCCGTGGCATGTCGCCCCTATGAGTGACGAACAGGTGAAAATGCCACGTATACCAATATCTTCCCCACATGCTTTGCTTCATGGACGACATGCCGACCAGGGGTCGTCACTCGGACGCCGCCGGGCGGTCACCACCCCGCCGTACCGTGGCCGCGCTGCTCGAAGGAGAGTCCGGTGGCGGTCCTTCCAGTCCTTCAGGACGTACTCTCGCCCATCCCTCTGGAGTGACCGTTCCATGACCAGGCTTTCCGTCGTCGTCCCCTGCTTCAACGAGGAGGACGTCATCGAGCGCTTCGACACGCGGATGCGACAGGTGCTCGACGCACTCCCGGTCGGATACGAGATCTGCTACGTCGACGACGGAAGCTCCGACGGAACGCTGGGCAGGCTGCGCGAGATCGCCGCCCGCCACCCGCAGCACACCCAGTACGCCTCCTTCAGCCGCAACTTCGGCAAGGAGGCCGCCATGCTCGCCGGCCTGCGCAAATCCACCGGTGACGCCGTCGTCATCATGGACGCCGACCTCCAGCACCCGCCCGAGCTGCTCGGGCGCATGCTCGACCTCTATCACCAGGGCCACGACCAGGTGATGGCGCGGCGCACCCGCGAGGGCGACAAGAAGGTCCGTACGGCGCTCAGCCGTGTGTACTACCGGGCCGTGAACCGTTGGGTGGACGTCGAACTCACGGACGGCGTCGGCGACTTCCGCCTGCTCTCCCGGCCCGCCGTCGACGCCCTCCTGTCGCTGCCCGAGTACAACCGCTTCTCCAAGGGCCTCTTCTCCTGGATCGGCTTCGACACCGTCACCTTCGACTACCGGAACGCCGCGCGCGAGGGCGGCGAGACGAAGTGGAAGTTCAGCTCCCTGCTCAACTACGGCATGGACGGGCTGATCTCCTTCAACAACCGTCCGCTGCGCATCGCCCTCTGGCTCGGCCTCATGCTCACCGGCCTCGCGGCCCTCTACGCCGTCTGGGTGGCCGTCGCCGCGATCACCCAGGGCGTCACCGCCCCCGGCTACGTCACCCTCGTCGCGATCATCGTGGGACTCGGGGGCGTGCAGATGGTGATGCTGGGACTGATCGGCGAGTACATCGGCCGCATCTACTACGAGACGAAGCGCCGCCCGCACTTCCTCGTGAAGGAGACCCACCGCTCCTTCGGCCGCGCCGCCGCCGAGCGCGCCGCCGCCGAACGGATCCGCGTCGTGACCACCGAGCGGGAGCGGTGACGGTGCCGACGCGCCCCGGCGGTGTGCGCGACGCGCGACGGGCCAGGCTCGCGGAGATCTTCCGCTTCGCGCTGGTCGGCGGCGTCAACACCGGTACCTTCTTCGGCTGTTACCTGCTCCTGCACCCCTGGATGCCGTACTTCGCCGCGTACTCCCTCGCCTTCCTCCTCAGCATGATCGGCTCCTTCTTCCTCAACACCTACTTCACCTACCGGACCCGGCCGACGTGGAAGAAGTTCGCCCTCTTCCCGCTCACCAACGTCACCAACTACCTCGTCCAGAGCGTCGGTCTCTACGCCCTCGTCACCTGGGCCGGAATGGACGACAGGATCGCGCCACTCGTCGCGGCCGTCGTCGCGATCCCGTTCACCTACCTGATCTCCCAGCGGATCCTGGTGCCCCGGGGCACCGGCCGACCCGCCTCCGACCCCGGTCCAGGGAGCGAAACGGACGAGCGGCAGACCTCCCGGCTCGCGTAGATTGCCTGGGCAGCCGCGGCCGGGAGCACGCGGCGCGTGGGAGAGCCGAGTGAGGACGACGCAGGTGGCGACGCAGGTGACGGGACAGACGGACGTGGCAGGGCAGGACGTGGCAAGGCAGTACGTGGCGGAGGCCCGCAGGATCGTCGTCAAGGTCGGCTCCTCCTCGCTCACCACCGCCTCCGGAGGCCTTGACGCCGACCGCGTCGACGCCCTCGTCGACGTCCTCGCCAAGGTCCGCAGCGGCGGCGAGAAGGAGATCGTCCTCGTCTCCTCCGGCGCCATCGCCGCGGGACTCGCCCCGCTCGGCCTCACCCGCCGCCCCAAGGACCTCGCCCGCCAGCAGGCCGCCGCCAGCGTCGGCCAGGGCCTCCTCGTCGCCCGCTACACCGCCTCCTTCGCCCGCTACGGCGTCCGCGTCGGCCAGGTCCTCCTCACCACCGACGACACCAGCCGGCGCGCCCACTACCGCAACGCGTACCGGACCCTGGACCAGCTCCTCGCCATGGGCGCGCTCCCCGTCGTCAACGAGAACGACACCGTCGCCACGGACGAGATCCGCTTCGGTGACAACGACCGGCTCGCCGCCCTCGTCGCCCACCTCGTCCGCGCCGACCTGCTCGTGCTGCTCTCCGACGTCGACGGACTGTACGACGGCGACCCCTCCAAGCCCGGCACCTCGCGGATCGCGCAGGTCACCGGCCCCTCGGACATCGCCCACGTCGAGATCGGCTCGGCCGGCAAGGCGGGCGTCGGCACCGGCGGCATGGTCACCAAGGTCGAGGCCGCCCGGATCGCCGCCGCCGCCGGCATCCCGGTGGTCCTCACCTCCGCGAGCCGCGCAGCGGACGCCCTCGCCGGACGGGACACCGGCACCTACTTCCACCGCACCGGCCGCCGCTCCGCCGACCGGCTGCTCTGGCTCGCCCACGCCTCCACCCCGCAGGGCTCCCTCAGCCTCGACGACGGAGCCGTGCGGGCCGTCGTCGAAGGCAAGAAGTCCCTGCTCGCGGCCGGTGTCGCGGCCGTCGAGGGCGACTTCGTGGCCGGCGACCCCGTCGAGCTCCGCGACGCCTCCGGCCGGGCCGTCGCCCGCGGCCTGGTCAACTTCGACGCCAAGGAGCTGCCCCGGATGCTCGGCCGCTCCACCCACGAGCTCGCCAAGGACCTCGGACCCGAGTACGAGCGCGAGGTCGTCCACCGCGACGACCTGGTCGTCATCCGCTGACGGGGCCGACGCCGAAACGGCTGAAAGTCTGGCCATCCGGAAGGGACGTTCACCAAAACCGCCCCACGTACCGCCTCGGACTGGTCAACTTTGTCTCGGGGGTAAGACAAGGCGGGGTACAGCACCACACGCATCACACAGGAGGCCGCCGGTGAGACGAGCGCGCCCAGGGGCACCGCCCCGCGGGACTGCCGAACGCGCCCTGACCAGTGTCGAGGCCGGAGCCGACTTCGACGAGGCACGGCACAGGTCCACGGACAGGAAGACCGAGACCACCACCGAGACACGTGAGGAACGGCCGGTGTCCAAGCTCTGGCACATCACCCTCAGTGTGTCGGGCGTGGAGTCACCGCTGAAGGAGGTACGACGCGGGCTCGAACAGCTGGCCCACGACCACCCCTTCCTGCTGACCAGCCGCTACGCCAACGACCACGCCGAGATCCGGTACTGGGAAGAGGCCCGCGACCTGCACGACGCGGCGGCCGTGGCCCTGCGCCTGTGGGGCGAGCACCGGCAGACCGCCAAGCTGCCGCCCTGGGAGATCGTGGGGCTCGAGGTCATCGACCGCGAGACCTACCACCAGCGGATCGCGGAGGGCTACGGCCCGCCACCCGCCGCCCCGGTCGGCGTCCACCCCTACTGACGGGTAGGGGCGCGTCCCCCGGCGGGACGTGCTCACACAGTGGCGCTACGTCTCGGAGTGCGGGATACGTGAGGGATGTCCGCAGCGGTGCCAGTACCCTGCGGACATGACCTCGCTCACGCCCCTCGACAACCTCTCCCCGGTCACCCGGGCCGCCTACCGGGCCCGTGGCGCCGCCGCCGAAATCGCGCCACTCCCGCGCGCGGCCAAGGACGACGCGCTCCTCGCGATCGCGGACGCCCTCGAAGTCCGTACGGCCGAGATCGTCGAAGCCAACGCCGTGGACATCGCCAAGGCCCGCGAAGCCGGGACCAGCGAGGCCATCATCGACCGTCTGACCCTCACCCCGGAGCGCGTCCGGGCCATCGCCGCCGACGTCCGTGACGTCGCCGCGCTGCCCGACCCCGTCGGCGAGGTCGTCCGCGGCTCGACCCTCCCCAACGGCATCGACCTCCGCCAGATCCGCGTCCCGCTCGGCGTCGTCGGCATCATCTACGAGGCCCGCCCCAACGTCACCGTCGACGCCGCCGCCCTCTGCCTCAAGTCCGGCAACGCCGTCCTGCTCCGCGGCTCCTCCTCCGCGTACGCCTCCAACACCGCCCTGGTGACCGTCCTGCGCGACGCCATCGGCGGCGCCGGGCTCCCCGCCGACGCGATCCAGCTCGTCCCCGGCGAGTCCCGCGAGTCGGTCCACGAGCTGATGCGCGCCCGCGGCCTCGTCGACGTCCTCATCCCGCGCGGCGGAGCCTCCCTCATCCGCACCGTCGTCGAGGAGTCCACCGTCCCGGTCATCGAGACCGGCACCGGCAACTGCCACGTCTACGTCGACGCCCAGACCGACCTCGACATGGCCGTCGACATCCTGATCAACTCCAAGGCCCAGCGGGTCAGCGTCTGCAACTCCGCCGAGACCCTCCTCGTCCACCAGGACGTCGCCGAGGTCTTCGTGCCCAAGGCCCTCGCCGCCCTCGCCGAGGCCGGCGTCACCGTCCACGCCGACGAGCGGTTCCTCTCCCTCGCCGAGGGCTCCAAGGCCACCGTCGTCCCGGCCACGCCCGAGGACTGGGAGACCGAGTACCTCTCGTACGACATCGCCGCCGCCGTCGTCGACTCCCTCGACAAGGCCGTCGAGCACATCCGGATGTGGTCCTCCGGCCACACCGAGGCCATCGTCACCACCTCGCAGGCCGCGGCCCGCCGCTTCACCCAGCTGGTCGACTCCACCACGGTCGCCGTGAACGCCTCCACCCGCTTCACGGACGGCGGCCAGTTCGGCTTCGGCGCCGAGATCGGCATCTCCACCCAGAAGCTGCACGCCCGGGGCCCCATGGGCCTTCCGGAGCTGACCTCGACCAAGTACATCGTCACCGGCGACGGTCACGTGCGGTAACACCTCCTTGTCGGTATGGGGAGGGGCGGGCGGGGAGGCTTCGCGCTCTCCCTGCCCAAAAGCCCCTTCCGGGTCTACTCTGAATCCGTGCCGGACGACGTGGGGGGCAGGCCGTTCCAGGACGGCGGAGACCCCGAGGACGCTGTCGACCGCGGAGGCGCCGACGAGGTCTGGGCCGACGTGGTCTTCGACGAGGACTTCGTCAGGGCCGCCACCGTCCACGAGCCCACCGCGGTCGAGCGGCTCCTCGCCGCCGCCCAGGCCCGTGCCGAGGCCGAGGCGGCCCGCGCCCGCGCCGGCGGCGGATCCGTCGAGGACGACCCCTACGGGGACGGCCACGACCCCCTCGGCCTCACCTACGAGCCCGACGACATCGGCGACGACGCCAGCCCCTACGGCCGCCACGGCGGGGCCCTGCGCCCCTACCGGGGGCGCGCCCGCTGGCTCCGGCCCGTCGCCTGGGTCCTCGCCCTCGTCATGGGCGTCGGCATGGTCGCCCTCGCCTTCAGCGCCGTCTACCGGGGCGCCGCCGCCAACCGCGAGGACCAGGTCCCGCCGCCGGCCACCACCGGCGTCGACACCCCGAACCCGAACCCGGCCCCACCGGCCGCCCAGGCCCCCGCCTTCATCCCCGCGACCCATTCGGCCGCACCCCGCTAGGCCTCTCTGCCGCGGCCCACTCGACCGCCCTGGCCGGACGCACCCTGCCGCGGCCCATCCGGCCGCCCTGACCGGCACCCGCTCGGCGCCCCTGGCCCCTGGTTGGGGAGTTCCACTGCGACCTGCTCGGCCCCAGTCAGGCCTCCCTGCTGCAGCCTGCTCGGCCCCCGGCTGGGCGTCCTGCCGCCGCTTGCTCGGCCTCCCGCGGCCCGAGTCGGTCTCAGCCGGTTCGAGAGTCCCGTGACCCGTTCGGGCCGAACCCGCCCGGCACCCCGCGGCCCCGGCGCGTCCCGGCGGCGGAATTCTTCCGAACTTGTCGTGTACCTGGGCGTTTACCGAAGCCCGCGCGGACCTACCCTGAAGGTATGGCAGGGCGTGGCGACCCGCCTGAGGGGACACCCGAGGGGTTCCCCGGCGGTGGTGAGGACGAGTACCGATCCGTCGTCTTCGACGAGGCGTTCATCCGTGCTGCCCACCTCCAGGAGCTCTCCGCGCAGGAGCGGATGGGCGAGTACGCCCAGGCCGTCCGAAGCCGTTCCTCCTGGGAGAGCCGGGGCGGCTCCCGCCAGGCGGTCCTGCTCGTCCTGCTGATCCTCCTCGCCTTCGGCACCGCCATCTACCTGGGCGTCCGCAATCCCTACCAGCCCCCCGTCGACCAGCGGGCCGAACCCCTGCGGACCACCGTGGTCCCGCTCGCCCCCCAGGGCCCCGTCCCGGGCGGCACGCCCACCCAGCTCTTCGCCCACAGCCCGGCCGCCGAGTACCGCACCGGGGCCGCCGGCATCAACCTGCCCATCGCCGGGCGCACCTCCCACTTCGCCGAGAGCCAGGTCGTCGCCGGCCTCGGCATCGCCAAGGAGTACCTGGTGGCCTCCGCCCTGGAGCCGGACGTCCTGTCCGGGGCGACCGTCCGGCCCGCGCGCCTGCTGATCGACCCGGACCAGCTGGAGCAGTTCGACCGGAGCGTCGAGTCCCCCGCCGACGACGGGCGGCACGCCCTCGCGGCCTGGCTGATCCGCTTCGACCCCCGGCAGGTGGCCCTCGCGGAGCCCGCGGCCCGCGTGCAGGGCACCCTCCGCTTCGAGGAGACCGGCCCCGACACGCTGGACGTCACCGCAGACCACACGTACACCTACGCGCTCCGTCCGGCCGCCCGGGGCGCGGGGCCGGTCGCCGCGGCGTCGCTCTTCACGGTCCACCGCGTGGTGCACTTCCGCTTCGACCGCGAGGACCTGCGGATGCACCGCGCCGAGCTGCTGACCAGCACGGTCGAGGCCGGTCCGCAGGCCTGCGGCGCCGACACCACGGGCTCCCTGAAGCCGCTCCTGGCGGGGGAGCGGGCCTCGGACGTGAGCGCCGGCCCGGCGGTCACCGATCCGTACGCCACCGCCCGGCCCGCCGCCCCCGCGCTGTGCGGAGCCCTGGCGCCGAGCGCTCAGCCCTCGCTCTGACCGCCCCCGGCCCCGTCGCCCGGCGTCCCGTTCCCGGCCTCGCCCTTGGCACCCCTGCCGTCCCGGGCGGGACCGCCGTCCGTCTTCTGGTCCTGGCCGCCGCCGAACCGGTTGCGCAGCCGTCCGCCCAGGTCGCCCGCCAGGTCACCGGCGCCGCCGGCTATGTCCCCGACCAGCTTCATCAGGGGATCCTTGCTGGTCCGCACCGTGTCGGCGTAGTGGTTGGCCGACTCGCGGAAGGAGTCCGTGACCGAGGTGTCCTTGTCCTCCGAGCGCTTCGGGTAGTGCCCGTCCATGATCCGCTGGAAGTCGCGGCTCTCCGACCACTTCTTCAGCTCCGCCGCCCGGACGGTGGTGAAGGGGTGCGAGCGCGGCAGCACGTTGAGGATCTTCAGGACCGAGTCCCGCAGGTCCCCGGCCTTCTCGTACTCGTCGGCCTGGGCGAGGAACGCGTCCACGTTCATCTCGTGCAGGTGGTTGCCGCCGGCGATCTTCATCAGACCGCGCATCGAGGCCCGTACGTCCTGACCGACGAGGAGGCCGGCCCGGTCGGCGGAGAGCTCCGACTTGCGGAACCACTCGCGCAGCGCCGTCACGACGGCGGTGATCGCGACCGTCCCCAGCGGGATCCAGGCGATCTTGAGCGCGAGGTTGGTCAGGAAGAGCAGGACCGTGCGGTACACGGCGTGCCCGGAGAGCGCGTGTCCGACCTCGTGGCCGACGACCGCCCGCATCTCCTCCTCGTCGAGGAGCTCCACCAGGCCGGTGGTGACCACGATGATCGGCTCGTCCAGGCCGATGCACATCGCGTTGGGCTTCGGGTCCTGGGTGACGTACATCGGCGGGACCTTCTCGAGGTCCAGGATGTAACAGGCGTCCCTCAGCATGTCGTTGAGGTGGCTGAACTGCGCGTCGCTCACCCGGACGGAGTCCGAGAGGTAGAGGAGTCGCAGGCTGCGCTCCGGCAGCAGTCCGCTGAGCGCCTTGAAGGCCGTGTCGAAGCCGCTGAGCTTCCGCAGCGCCACGAGGGCCGAGCGGTCGGCCGGATGCTCGTAGGCCCGCGAGGAGATGCCGGGGAACCGCTTCCGCTGCCTGCTCGGCGCGTTCCCCTGGTCGTTCTCGGTCATGGATGCCCCCTGTTCGTACGAGTCGGTGCTCGTCCCCCTGACTGAACCCAGCCTAGGGGCTGGCGCTACCGTGTGCCGGAGCCTGTGGATAACCAGGACACCGAGGACGACCGAAGGGCACGACCGACATGCCGGACACCGCAGACGCCACAGCCGCCCTGCTCGCGGCCGCAGCCGCACCGCAGGGACTGGGCGACACGCTCCGGATCGTGCTGCTCGTCTCGCTCGTGGGCGGAGCCCTGCTCGCCTGGTTCCTGCTGCGCGGGTACCGCACCGACGACACCACCGGCGCCGGCGGCGACGACGACGGCGCGGACCGCGACGCCAACGCCTGAGTCGGCGTGAGCACGCCGCGACCGCCCGCATACGATGTGCGCGAAGTCTCCGCTCCCATCCCCGATCGATAGGTCTGCCGAAGATGAGCCTCCACAGCACCGCCGCCCACCTGGTCACCCTCGCCGAGGGGGCCGAGCACGGCGGCAACCACGAAAGCCTCAGCCCCTACCTCACCGGCTTCGGTGCCTTCGGCACCCTGCTTCTGCTGCTGTGGATCACCACCCGCTTCAACCGCGACCGCTGAACCGGAGACCGCTGATCCGGCGTCCGTCGCCGTGCCAGTAGGCTCTGCACGCATGGGAGAGCAGGAAGTGCCTACTGGCGGGCGCGGCAAGCGCCGACTCGGCGTGATGGGCGGAACCTTCGACCCGATCCACCACGGACACCTGGTGGCGGCCAGCGAGGTCGCCGCCCTGTTCCACCTGGACGAGGTGGTGTTCGTGCCGACCGGGGAGCCGTGGCAGAAGAGCCACAAGGTCGTCTCCGCGGCCGAGGACCGCTATCTGATGACGGTCATCGCCACGGCGTCCAACCCGCAGTTCTCGGTGAGCCGGATCGACATCGACCGCGGGGGTGCGACCTACACCATCGACACCCTGCGGGACCTGCGGTCTCTCAACAGCGACTCGGACCTGTTCTTCATCACCGGGGCCGACGCGCTGTCGCAGATCCTCACCTGGCGCGACGCCGAGGAGCTCTTCTCGCTCGCCCACTTCATCGGCGTCACCCGACCGGGTCACGACCTCACCGACGACGGACTGCCCAAGGGCGGGGTCTCGCTCGTCGAGATCCCCGCGCTCGCCATCTCCTCCACCGACTGCCGGGCGAGGGTCGCACAGGGCGATCCCGTCTGGTACCTGGTCCCGGACGGCGTGGTGCGCTACATCGACAAGCGCCAGCTGTACCGCGGCGAGTGAGCTTCGGGGAGGGGCACCGGTGAACGATCAGCAGCACCCGTACGACCCGTACTATCCGCAGCCGCAGATCATCGGCTACGACGAGTACGGGCAGCCGGTGTACCAGCAGCCGCAGGCACAACAGCAGCCGCCCGCCCAGCACTACGACCCGTACGCCGGGCAGCAGCAGCCGCAGCAGGCGTACGGCTACGACCCGTACGCCCAGCAGCCGCCCGCCCAGGAGCCGGTCCTGCCCCCGCAGTACGACCCCTACGGGCAGCAGGGCTACGCGTACCCGTCCTACGACACCGGACAGCAGTGGGCCGCCGGGCCCGAGGCCGCCCCCGCGGCCCCCTCGCCCGTCCAGCCCCCCGCGCAGGCTCCCGTCCAGGCGGCGCCGGCGGCCCCCGCCGCCCCCGTCGCCGCCCCGGCCGGGGTCCCCGGCCAGCGCCCCGCCTCCGAGCGGTCCGCCCCGCCCCGGCAGGACGAGGACGACCGCGCGTACCGCACGGAACAGTTCTCGTTCATCGAGGAGCCCGACGAGGACTCCGAGGACGTCATCGACTGGCTCAAGTTCACCGAGAGCCGCTCGGAGCGGCGCGAGGAGGCCAGGCGGCGCGGCCGCAACCGGATCGTCGCGCTCGTCGTCGTCCTCGTGCTCGCCGTCGCCGGCGGCGTCGGCTACCTCTGGTCGGCGGGCCTGTTCCCCGGTTCGTCCGACCCGGAGAGCAAGGGCGGGAACGCCGCGACCGGCCCGCAGCAGCGCGACACGATCGTCGTCCACCTCCACGACCTCAAGCGCGGCACCACCTCCACCGCCCTGCTCGTGGACAACGCCACCACCCGCCAGGGCACCACGGTCCTCCTCCCCAACTCCGTCGTCGTCGCCGACTCCGAGGGCGCTGGCACCACCCTCGGGAAGTCCGTCGAGGACGACGGCTCCAGCGGCACCAGGGAGGCGATCGGCAACCTGCTCGGGACGAAGATCACCGGCACCTGGCGCCTGGACACCCCCTACCTGGAGAACCTCGTCGAGTCCGTCAGCGGCATCGAGATCGACACCGACACGGACGTCCCCGACACCAGGAAGGGCGCCGAGCCGCTGGTCCGGAAGGGCGAGAAGCAGACCCTCAACGGCCGCGCCGCCGTCGCCTACGCCACCTACCGGGCGCCCGGCGAGGCCGAGGCCCGGCAGCTCCAGCGCTTCGGCGGGGTCATGTACGGGGTGCTGCGCAAGTTCTCCAGCGATCCCGAGGCCGCCACGGTCACCATCGAGACCCTCCAGCAGATCCTCGACCCCTCGCTCCCGGAGAAGGACCTCGCCGCCTCCCTGGCCAGGCTCGCCGAGCACGCCAAGATCGGCGACTACAAGACGGCCCTGCTCCCGGTGGGGCAGGACGGCGCGCTGACCGAGGGCGCGAGCGACAGCGTGGTGAAGGACATCTTGGGCGGCAAGGTGACCGCCCCCGAGGCGGGCGAGGTGCCCCGGGTCTCGGTGCGGGACGGCTCCGGCAAGAAGGCGGCCGAGGCGGCCCGGATCGCGCTGATCAACGGCGGCTTCACCTTCGTGGGCGGCGCCGACGCGGAGACCCGCGAGGAATCGCAGGTCCTCTACGGCGACGACGCCCAGAAGGCGACGGCCACCGAGGTGGCCAAGACGCTGGGGCTGCCCGCCTCCTCCGTCGAGAAGGGCAAGCCCTCGGGAACGATCGCGGTCACCGTGGTCCTGGGCCGGGACTACAAGGTTCCGGGGCCCCGGTAAGGGCGCCCCGGAAAACGCCGACGGGGTCGTCGGCGGTCCGTGAGACCCTGGAGGGGTACTGGACCGCCGACGAAAGCCTGCTTGTGACCGCCACGGACCGTTCCATCGAGCTCGTCAAGACCGCCGCCCAGGCGGCCGCCGACCGGCTCGCGCACGACATCATCGCGTACGACGTCAGCGACGTGCTGTCGATCACCGACGCCTTCCTGCTCGCCTCCGCGCCCAACGACCGCCAGGTCAAGTCGATCGTCGACGAGATCGAGGAGCGGCTGCTCAAGGAGCTCGGCGCCAAGCCGGTCCGCCGTGAGGGCGACCGCGACGCGCGCTGGATCCTCCTGGACTACGTCGACATCGTCGTCCACGTGCAGCACAGCGAGGAGCGGGTCTTCTACGCCCTGGAGCGGCTGTGGAAGGACTGCCCCGAGCTCGACCTGCCCGAGGACGCGGTGAACACCCGCGGCAAGGCCGCCGAGCACGCCGCCCTGACCGGCGCCGACATCGAGGCCGGCTCCGGCCTCCCCGAGGGACCGGACGGTGAGCTGAGCTGAGCGCCGCCAAGGGCGGCAGCGGCCGCCGCATCGTCCTCTGGCGTCACGGCCAGACCTCCTGGAACCTGGAGCGCCGCTTCCAGGGCTCGACCGACATCGAGCTGACGGAGACCGGCGTCGCCCAGGCGCGCCGGGCCGCACGGCTGCTCGCCGCGCTCAAGCCGGACGCCATCGTGGCCTCCGACCTGAAGCGGGCGGCGGCCACCGCCGCGGAGCTCGCCTCGATCACCGGCCACGCCGTCGCCCACGACTCCGCCCTGCGCGAGACGTACGCGGGGGAGTGGCAGGGGCTGACCCACGACGAGATCGTCGCGCGGTACGGCGAGCAGTACGCCGCCTGGAAGCGCGGCGAGCCCGTGCGCCGGGGCGGCGGCGAGCTCGAGACCGAGGTGGCCGACCGGGCCGCCCCGGTGGTCCTGGAGCACGCGGACAAGCTCCCCGAGAACGGCACGCTCGTCGTGGTCAGCCACGGCGGCACCATCCGCACCACCATCGGCCGGCTCCTGGGCCTGGAGGCCCGGCACTGGGAGAGCCTGGGCGGGCTCTCCAACTGCTGCTGGTCGGTCCTCGGCGAGGGCGCGCGCGGCTGGCGCCTGATGGAGCACAACGCCGGCACGCTCCCCGAGCCGGTCCTCGGCGACGACGACTGAGCCCACGACCGGCCTGCCGGACCCGGATTTCACTTTCCGGCAGGTCACAGGCTAGAGTTCTTCTTGTTCGGAGCGCACGGCGTGAAGAACACGAAGAACACAAGGGGCTATAGCTCAGTTGGTAGAGCGCCTGCATGGCATGCAGGAGGTCAGGAGTTCAATTCTCCTTAGCTCCACAGTCACCGGATCCCGTCCCCGTCAGGGGGCGGGATCCTTCGTTCTGTCACCTTTCGCCTCGCGCAGGATCTCGATCCCCCGGTGGCTCTCCTCGTCGCTCGGCGTGTACGTCACGATCCGGCACTCCGGCATCCCGTTGACCGAGAGGGAGACCGAGGTCATCCGGACCTCGCCCACCAGCTCGTGCCGGAAGGTCTTCACCCTCGTCCCCGGCGGGACCACGTCACCGCTGCGCCACAGCCGGGCGAACTCCGGGCTGGTCTCCGTGAGACGCCGTACGAACTCCTCCCAGTCGGGCTCGCCCACGTGGCGGCCGTACGCGCCCCGCAGCTGGGCCACCATCAGCGGCAGCTCCCGCTTCCGGTCGACCACCGGGCACTTGGGCGCCGGCACGCTGAACAGCGCCCAGAGCACGTTGCGTATGCCGAACGGGCCGGTGTCCAGGCCCTCTCCGTTCTGCATCAGGAGCCGCTCGTACAGGACGTTGGTCGCCAGCACGTCGTACCGCGCGTTGTAGAGCACCGCCGGGAGCGGGTCCAGGGCGTCGAGGATCCCCTGGATCTCCGGACTCACCTCCGGGATGTCGGGGGCCGGCCGGTCCGGGGCGTACGGCACCTCGGCGAGGTGGTAGAGATGCTCGCGCTCCGGGCGGTCGAGCCGGAGGGTCCGGGCCACCGCGTCGAGGACCTGAGCCGAGGCGTTGATCGGCCGGCCCTGCTCCAGCCAGGTGTACCAGGTGACGCCGACGCCGGAGAGCTGGGCGACCTCCTCGCGGCGCAGCCCCGGGGTGCGCCGGCGGAGACCCGGCGGCATGCCCACGTCCTCCGGGGTCACCCTGGCCCGGCGGCTGCGCAGGAACGCGGCCAGTTCCGGTCGTCGCCGACGCTGCGTCGGTAGCGCTGCCACAATCGTCACACCCCCATGGTCGAGTCCCCGTGCCGCCGCTGCCAGGTGGTGTCAGTACCAGCATCGGCGGGCTCTCGTTACCCGTATCCGGTCGAGGTCACGCTCCTTGCATGACCTCGACCGCGACACGTCCCGCACCCAGTAAAGACCGCGCCACCGACAACCGCCCCGGCCTGCTGCTCGGAGTGGTGCTCGCCGCCCAGTTCATGGCGCTCCTCGACGTCTTCATCGTCAACGTCGCCGCCCCCACCATCCGGACCGAGCTCTCCGCGTCCGGAGGCGCGCTCCAGCTCGTCATCGCCGGATACACCATCACCTACGCGGTGTTGCTGATCACCGGGGCCCGCCTTGGGGATCTGATCGGCCACCGGCGGGCGTACCTCGGCGGCCTCGCCCTGTTCACCGCCGCCTCGCTCGCCTGCGGACTCGCCGCGGACGCCGGGCAGTTGATCGCCTTCCGGCTGGCGCAGGGCGCGGGATCGGCCCTGATGATCCCCCAGGTGCTGAGCCTCATCCAGCGCAACTTCACGGGGGAGCACCGGGCCCGGGCCCTCAGCGCCTACTCCGCGGTGCTGGCCACCGGCGCGGCCGCCGGTCAGGTCGTCGGCGGCGTCCTGGTCAGCGCCGACCTCTTCGGCACCGGCTGGCGGCCGGTCTTCCTGGTCAACGTGCCCCTCGGGATCGCCCTGCTCGTCCTCGGCGTCCGGGTGCTGCCCCGCGACGCCCACGCCGGATCCACGCGTGCGCGTGCCCTCGATCTGCCGGGCCTGCTGCTGCTCGCCGCCGCCGTGTCCCTGCTGACCGTCCCCCTGGTCCTCGGCCAGGAGCAGGACTGGCCGCTGTGGTCCTGGCTCTCCCTCGGCGGCTCGCTGCTGCTCGCCGTCGTCTTCGGCGCCTACGAGTCCCGGCTCGCCCGGCGCGGCGGCACACCGCTGATCGCCCCGCGCGTGCTGCGCATCCCCGGGATGGGGCGGGCCGTCCTCTGGATCTCCGTGGCCATGGGCGTCAACGCCGGATTCCTGTTCACCCTGACCCTGCACCTGCAGGGCGGGCTCGGCCACAGCGCCCTGCGGGCCGGGCTCACCTTCGGACCCGCCGCCGTCGTCTTCGGCGCCGTCGGCCTGACCTGGCGGCGCTGGCCGGCCCGGCTGCACCGCGCGCTGGTCCCGGCCGGATTCCTGCTCGCGGCCGCGGCGCTCCTCGCCGTCGGAGAGCTGCTCGCGGACGGCGGCACCGGCGGCTGGGGGCTCTACCCGGCCCTGGGCGCGCTCGGCGCGGGGATCTCACTGGCCTTCAGTCCGGCCCTGACCGGGGCGCTGGCCACCGTGCGCCCCGAGGACGCGGCCGACGCCAGCGGACTGCTCGCCACCGTCACACAGCTCGGGCAGCTCGTGGGCGTCGCCACGTTCGGCACCCTCTTCCTCGGCCGGTACGCGGGTGCCGGAGCTCAGGACTCCGCCGACGCGCTGTGGGCGACCGTCCTCGCCCTGGCCGTCGCCTCCGTCGTGGGCGCCGTCGCGGGACTGCCGCGACGATCACGCTGACCCTCTTGCGGGGCCATGGCAGAATCGGACGGCCGGAGGGGGACGAGGATCCGGACGGGAGGGTGACCCAAGTGCTCGGCGACAACGGCAGGGTGTCCTATGGGTGCACGGCCTGCGGCCACAGCTGGAGCTGATTGATGGGTGCACACAGGCGGAAGTGCGACTGGTGCGGCAGCGGCACGCCCATCGTGCGCGACATGGATCCCGTCAATCCCGAGTTCCAGTACTGGTGCGAGGAGTGCGCGCGGGCGCTGATCATAAAAGGCGACCCCATCGAGACCTACCGCGAGCTGGAGGGGGAGCCGATCTACGGCCGGCTCCTCGACGAGCACTGCACCCTCAAGCGGTTCTACTCCTTCGCGACGGCCTGACGCCGCAGCGTCAGCGCGTATCCCACGAGCAGCGCCGTCGCCGTCAGCGGGTAGACCGCCGACAGCAGCATCTGCCCCGCGTTCTGGTCCAGTTCGGGGCGTCCCGGGTCGTGCGGGACCCACCACAGCGCGAACGAGGCGAAGGCCAGTGCCACCGCCCCCGTCACCGGCCACGCGCGCGTGGAGCGGTCCGCGAGCAGGATCAGCAGGGGCACGCACCAGACCCAGTGGTGGGACCACGAGATCGGGCTGATCATCAGCGCCGTGAACGCGCAGACGACCACGGCCACCGCCTTGTCGCCGCGCACCGCCGCCCGTACCGCGAGCACCATCGCCGCGCCGCCCAGGACGGCCGCCGTCACCGCCCACCACATGCCCGGGTCGTCCGTGTGCATCAGTCGGGCCAGGACCCCGCGGATCGACTGGTTGGCGGTCTCCTCGGCGAAGCCGACCCGGCCGGTCTCGAACAGGGTCTCCGTCCAGAACCGCTTCGAGTCCGCGGGCAGGGCGAGCGCCACGGCCAGCGTCGTCCCGAGGAACGTCCCGGTCGCCGTCAGCGCCGTGCGCAGCCACTGGTCCACGCCCCGGTCCCGGCGCCACAGCAGCAGACCGGCGACGAGCAGGAGGACCACGAAGAGCCCGGGGGTGAGCTTCACCGCGGTCGCCAGGCCGATGCCCAGGCCTGCCAGGCGGCTGCCCTCGCGGCGGGTGAGGTCCCACAGCACCGCCACCGCTATGAGCAGGTTGATCTGTCCGTACCGCAGGGTCGTCCACACCGGCTCGCACCAGACCACGACGGCGGCGACCCACAGTGTCGTGCGCCACAGGTCCGTGCGCGACAGCGAGGGGCGGACCAGCTGGAGCGACAGCTGCACCAGGGCGACCACCAGGAGCAGGTTCCCCGCCGTCGTGAGCGTCCGCATCAGCGGGACGCCCACCAGGGTGAGCGGGACGAACAGAAGCGCCGCGAAGGGCGGGTAGGTCATGCCGAGGTTCGCCGAGGTGGCGCGCATCGCGTACAGGTCCCCGCCGGCCCGGACCGTCTCTCCCTCGGCCCGGTAGACCATCACGTCGAGCATGTTCACGTGGGCGAGGCGTTGCGCCACCCAGAATGCCGTGAACGAGAGCAGACAGACCGCCGCGGCGGTGGCCAGGGGCCACGGCCGGGCGCGGGTTCGGGAGAGCACGGAGACGGACACAGTCGGCGACCCTACCCGGGGCTCCGGACGGGGCGGAGAAACCGATTTGGAGATCTGCCGCGCGGGCCGTTACTGTTCTGTTCGTCGCCGCGAGCGAGGTCGAAGCCGGGACGACGAATCAAGGGGCTATAGCTCAGTTGGTAGAGCGCCTGCATGGCATGCAGGAGGTCAGGAGTTCAATTCTCCTTAGCTCCACAGATCGGAACCGAGCCATCCGGACCGGGTGGCTCGCGCCGATTCTGCGGTGAAGCGAAACATTCCCGTACGCGGGGCTATAGCTCAGTTGGTAGAGCGCCTGCATGGCATGCAGGAGGTCAGGAGTTCAATTCTCCTTAGCTCCACAGTCGAGAAGCGGGTCACCCTCCCCAGGGTGACCCGCTTCTTCGTGTCCTTCCGCTCCGTGGAACGTCGGCGCGGCCCGCTCGGGCACTGCGGTACCCTGGCGCCATGCGTGCCGTACGCCTCCTGCTTACCGAGCCGCGCTGACCAGTCCCGACGGATGACAGACATCCCGTCGGAGTCGGCGCGGCATCCCCTCCTGTGCGAGGGGATTTTTCATTTCGGGCAGTTCGTGGCAGTGGGCAGAGACGATCGATGGAGCATCAAGGACCATGACCGAGATCACGACGGCCGCCGAGACGGCGGCCCCTCATCGCTACACGGCGGCCATGGCCGCCGACATCGAGGCACGCTGGCAGGACTTCTGGGACGCCGAGGGAACCTACGAGGCGCCGAACCCCACCGGTGACCTGGCGGGCGACCCCGCCGTCGCCGCCCTGCCCAAGAAGTTCATCATGGACATGTTCCCGTACCCCTCGGGTGCGGGACTGCACGTCGGCCACCCGCTGGGCTACATCGCCACGGACGTCTTCGCCCGCCACGCGCGCATGACCGGCCACAACGTGCTGCACACCCTGGGCTTCGACGCCTTCGGCCTGCCGGCCGAGCAGTACGCCGTGCAGACGGGCACGCACCCGCGCGTGTCCACCGAGGCCAACATGGAGAACATGAAGGTCCAGCTGCGCCGGCTGGGCCTGGGCCACGACAAGCGCCGGTCGTTCGCCACGATCGACCCGGAGTACTACAAGTGGACCCAGTGGATCTTCCTGCAGATCTTCAACTCCTGGTACGACGACGAGGCCAAGAAGGCCCGGCCGATCGCCGAGCTGATCGAGCAGTTCGAGAACGGCACCCGTGAGGTCCCCGGCACGCGCGCGTGGAGCGAGCTGAGCGCCGCCGAGCGCTCCGACGTCCTGGGCGAGTACCGCCTGGCGTACGCCTCCGACGCCCCGGTCAACTGGTGCCCCGGCCTGGGCACCGTCCTGGCCAACGAGGAGGTCACCGCCGACGGCCGCTCCGAGCGCGGGAACTTCCCCGTCTTCAAGGCCAAGCTGCGCCAGTGGAACATGCGGATCACCGCCTACGCGGACCGCCTGCTGGACGACCTGGACGCGCTGGACTGGCCCGAGGCCATCAAGCTGCAGCAGCGCAACTGGATCGGCCGCTCCGAGGGCGCCCGCGTCGACTTCCAGGTCGGCGACACCGGAGCCATCACCGTCTTCACCACCCGCCAGGACACCCTGTTCGGCGCCACCTACATGGTCCTGGCGCCCGAGCACGACCTGGTCGAGAAGATCGTCCCGGCCACCTGGCCCGAGGGCACCCACGAGGTGTGGACCGGCGGCCACGCCACCCCCTCCGAGGCCGTCGACGCCTACCGCAAGCAGGCCGCCTCCAAGTCCGACGTCGAGCGCCAGGCCGAGGCCAAGGACAAGACCGGCGTCTTCACCGGCGCCTACGCGACCAACCCGGTCAGCGGTGCGCAGGTCCCCGTCTTCATCGCCGACTACGTCCTGATGGGCTACGGCACCGGCGCGATCATGGCCGTCCCCGCGCACGACAGCCGCGACTTCGCCTTCGCGCGCGCCTTCGAGCTGCCGATGCGCTGCGTCGTGGAGCCGAGCGACGGCCGCGGCACCGACCCGTCGACCTGGGAGGACGCCTTCTCCTCGTACGAGGCGAAGCTGGTCGACTCGGCCAACGACGAGATCTCCCTGGACGGCCTGGGCGTCGTCGACGCCAAGGCGAAGATCACCGCCTGGCTGGCCGACCGCGGCATCGGCGAGGGCACCGTCAACTTCCGCCTGCGCGACTGGCTGTTCAGCCGCCAGCGGTACTGGGGCGAGCCCTTCCCGATCGTCTACGACGAGGACGGCGTCGCCCACCCGCTGCCCGAGTCGATGCTGCCCCTGGAGCTGCCGGAGGTCGAGGACTACTCGCCGCGCACCTTCGACCCCGACGACGCGGACACCCAGCCGGAGACCCCGCTGTCCCGCAACGAGGACTGGGTCAACGTCACCCTGGACCTGGGCGACGGCCGCGGCCCGCGCCGCTACCGGCGCGAGACCAACACCATGCCCAACTGGGCCGGCTCCTGCTGGTACGAGCTGCGCTACCTCGACCCGCACAACTCCGAGAAGCTGGTCGACCCCGCCGTCGAGCAGTACTGGATGGGCCCGCGCGAGGGCATGCCGACCGGCGGCGTCGACCTGTACGTCGGCGGCGCCGAGCACGCCGTGCTGCACCTGCTGTACGCGCGCTTCTGGTCCAAGATCCTGTTCGACCTGGGCCACATCTCCTCGGCCGAGCCGTTCCACAAGCTCTACAACCAGGGCATGATCCAGGCCTTCGTCTACCGGGACGCGCGCGGGATCGCCGTGCCGGCGGCCGAGGTCGAGGAGCGGGACGGCGCGTTCTACTACCAGGGCGAGAAGGTCAGCCGCGTCCTGGGCAAGATGGGCAAGTCCCTGAAGAACGCGGTCACGCCGGACGAGATCTGCTCCGAGTACGGCGCCGACACCCTGCGCCTGTACGAGATGGCGATGGGCCCGCTGGACGTGTCGCGCCCCTGGGACACGCGCGCGGTGGTCGGCCAGTACCGTCTGCTGCAGCGCCTGTGGCGCAACATCGTCGACGAGGCGACCGGCGAGGTCACGGTCGTCGACGCCGCGCCCGACGAGGACACCCTGCGCGCCCTGCACAAGGCGATCGACGGCGTCTCGCAGGACATGGCCGCGATGCGCTTCAACACCGCCATCGCCAAGATCACCGAACTGAACAACCACCTGACCAAGACCGGTGGCGCGGTCTCCCGGCCGGTCGCCGAGCAGCTGGTCCTGCTGGTCGCCCCGCTGGCCCCGCACATCGCCGAGGAGCTGTGGCGCAAGCTGGGCCACACCGACTCGGTCGTCCACCAGGACTTCCCGGTCGCCGACCCGGCCTACGTCGTGGACGAGACCGTGACCTGCGTCGTGCAGATCAAGGGCAAGGTCAAGGCCCGCCTGGAGGTCTCCCCGTCGATCACGGACGCGGAGCTGGAGACGCTGGCCCTGGCCGACCCGCACGTGGTCGCGGCGCTGGGCGGCGCCCAGATCCGCAAGGTGATCGTGCGCGCGCCGAAGCTGGTCAACATCGTCGCCGGCTAGCGGCACATAGGGGTTTCCCCTACGGGCAGGTTGGGGGTTCCGATGGAACCCCCAACCTGCCCGTTCCGTTTAACGTGGAGGAACCACAGCCGTGGGGAACCGACGGACGCCGGAGGGGCGCACATGGAAGCCACGATTATCACGATCATGGCGCTGCTCTTCTTGTCCTTCGTGGCGCTCGGGGTGTACGTCACCGTGAAGGTCGCGAAGGCCGCCAAGCGCGGGGTCGACCGCACCATCGACCAGGCCCGGCGCACGGTCGAGGACACCACCCTGCGCGCCAAGAGCTTCGGACAGGCCGGGACCGCGAGCGAGCTCGCCCGGCTGCGGCTCTCGCTGCGCACCTCGATGCGCGCCACCCAGGAGGCGCTGCAGGACGGGGTCGGCGAGGACGCCTCGCTGAAGGAGTCGCTCGACCTGTTCCACCGCCTCAGCGCCCATGGACTCGAACTGGACGCGGACCTCAAGCGCCTGGAGCGGGAGCCCGACCGGGCGTGGGTGGCCGGCCAGCTGCCCGAACTCGCCGCGCGGACCGAGCGGATCACGGGCTCGGCCGACGCGCTGCGCCGCGCCGCCCGGGAGCGGGCCCTGAAGTTCGCCGAGGACGACCTGTCGTCGCTCAGCGCCCAGATCGACGTCGAGGCGGGCGCCCTGCGCCACTGGACGAGCCCGGACGCCTCGCCGGGGACGGCGGCCGGCACCGGCACGGGGAACGGGGCGGCGGACGCGGCGGCGGCCGGCGGTTGGGGGCAGCCCGCCCGACCCGCTCGCGAGACGGGCCCGACGGCCGGCGGGGAGCCGTCCGCGATCACGGCGCCCGATCCCCGCCGGACCGCCTACCCCTGGGAGAAGTCGGCCCGCCCGGAGACCACCACCTAAGGGCACGGACCCGCGCGGTGCCGTGCCGCCGAGGGGCCGGACGTCGGGCGCGGGACCGAACGGCCCGGACGGCGTCGTGCCGGGGGCGGGCGGTGAGGGGGGCCGGGCTGCCGTGCGGGAGCCCCGGCGGGTAACCTCCCGCTCATGTCCCGGCATGTCGCGATCGTCACCGATTCCACGGCCTACCTGCCACGCCAGACGAGGGAGCGGCACGCCATCACCACGGTCCCGCTGACCGTCGTCATCGGCGACCGCGCCCTTGAGGAGGGCACCGAGATCTCGGCGAAGGCGCTGGCCGAGGCCCTGCAGAAGCGCCGGCCCGTCACCACCTCGCGGCCGAGCCCCGAGGTCTTCGCGAAGGCCTACCGCGAGGCCGCCGAGGCGGGCGCGAAGGGCGTCGTCTCGCTCCATCTGTCCGCCGAGGTCTCCGGGACCTACGACGCCGCCGTGCTCGCGGCCAAGACCGCCCCCGTGCCCGTACGCGTGGTGGACACCCGCATGGTCGGCATGGCGCTGGGCTTCTGCGCCCTCGCGGCGGCACAGGTCGTGGAGGCCGGAGGCTCCCTCGAAGAGGCGGTCGCGGCGGCCGAGAAGCGCGCCGCGGGAACGTCCGCCTACTTCTACGTCGACACCCTGGACTATCTGCGCAGGGGCGGGCGCATCGGCACCGCGCAGGCCCTGCTGGGTTCGGCGCTCGCGGTGAAGCCGCTCCTCGAACTCGACGGCGGGCGGATCGAACTGCGGGAGAAGGTGCGGACGGCCTCGAAGGCCATCGCGCGCCTGGAGGAGATCGCCGTGGAGCAGGCGGGCTCCGGCGCCGTCGACATCGCCGTGCACCACCTCTCCGCGCCGGAGCGCGCCACCGCACTCGCGGACCGGCTCGAGGAGCGCGTCCCGGGAATCGAGGAACTCCAGGTCAGCGAGGTGGGAGCGGTCATCGGCGCCCACACGGGCCCCGGTCTCCTCGCGGTCGTCGTCTCGCCGCGCTGAGACCGTCCGCCGCGGCGCGTCCACATCGACCCTCCCGGCAGCCGGGCTCCGTCCCTCGTAGGGGTGACGGAGTTTTCCACAGAGAAGTGCCTGTCCACGGAAGACGGCCGATCTCCGCACGAGCCGGTCGTGATCTCTACCGTTACGGACATGACTCTTCGTACACGCATCGCATCGACCGCTTCCAGGACCTCGGGCCCGGCGGGCGCCCCGACGAGCGGGCCCGGACGGGCGCCCGGTTCGGACGGGCGCAGTCGCCCCGGGGGACGCGGCTCACCCGCCGGGCGGGCCCGGAGGCGCGCCCTGATCGGGCAGGCCCCCGCGGTGCCCGGGGGAACCGTGCGGCGGCGGGCGGACGCCCTGTTCCCGACGGCGACACCGCCGGCGCCGGTGCCGGGAACCTGGGAGGTGCCCGAAGCACCGGAGGCACCGGAGGCGCCGGAGCGTGGTTCCCCGCCGGGAGTACGGGAGCGGGTGGTAGCGCTGCTCCGTGACCGGACCCCGGTGTGGATGCAGACCAGGTGCGGGCTCGAACCGAGGGCGCTGGCCGCGCTGACGGTGGTGCTGCTCGTGGCCGCCGGTCTCGCGGGCGCGTACTTCTGGACCGGGCGGCCGGAGCCGGTGCGGGCTCCCGCACTCGTCCACGCCGCCGCTCCCGTGGCCGCCGTGCCCGCGCCGAGGAGCGGTCCGGGGGCGGCATCAGGACCAGGGCCGGGGCCGGTGCGGGGGACCGGGGCTGCCGGCGCGCGGGTCGTCGTCGACGTCGGCGGCAAGGTGCGCAGGCCCGGGGTGCTGACCCTGCCGGCCGGCTCGCGCGTGGCGGACGCCCTGCGGGCGGCGGGCGGGGCGGAGCCCGGCGCGGATCTCACCGGGGTGAACCGGGCTCGCGTCCTGTTCGACGGCGAGCAGATCCTCGTGGGTCTGCCGGGGACGCCGGTGACCGGCTCCGGTCCGAACGGCTCCACCTCGGGCGGCTCCGGTCCGGGCGGCGGTGTGCCGGGGGCGCCGTTGAGCCTCAACACGGCCACGGCGGAACAACTCGACGGACTCCCGGGGGTGGGGCCCGTGCTCGCCCGGCACATCGTCGACCACCGGACGGAGCACGGCGGCTTCCGGTCGGTCGCGGAGCTCCGGGAGGTCAACGGCATCGGTGAGCGCCGGTTCGCCGATCTCGAGCCGCTGGTCCGGCCATGAACCCGGACGAGGGAATCGATGAGGAGCACGGCGCGGGGCAGAAGCCGTGGCAGGAGGGGCCGACCGATCTTCGCCTCGTTCCCCTCGCGGGGGCCGCCTGGGCGGCGGCGGCCTGGGCCGTGGGCGCCACCGGTCAGTGGACGGCGGCGGGTGTCGGCGTCTGTCTGGCGGGAGCCCTGATCCTGTTGGTGCGGGGGCAGGTCCGGCGGCGCGGGGGTCCGGGCGGTGGTCGTGGGGCCGCCGTACCGGGGGCCACACCAGGGTGGCGATTACGGGCGACCGCGTGGGCCGGGGTGCTGCTCTGCGCGGCGGCCGGAGCCGCCTCGGCGGGACTGCACGCGGCGGATCTGCGGCGGGGACCCGTGCCGGAGCTGGCGCGGGAGTACGCGCGGGCGCGCCTGGAGGTGGTGGTGACCTCCGACCCACGGCTCACCCGGCCCAAGGTCCGGGGCAACGCGATGGCACCGGTCTCGATCGTCCTGGACGGCGAGGTGACCCGGGTCGAGCGGTCGGACGGCTCGGTGCACCGGACCCGGACGCCGGTCCTGCTGATCGTGCCGTCGGGGGAGGGACGGGAGGAATGGCTGCGCCTCCTTCCCTCCACCCGGTTGCGGGTCGGTGCCCGGCTCGCGCCGCCGCTGCGACCCGGTGAGTCCTTCGCGGCGGTGCTCAAGACCGACGGGGCCGGCCCTCCGCGGATCGTCGGCCCGCCGAGCGCCCTGCAGCGGACGGCGGGGGACCTGCGCGCCGGACTGCGGGAGGCGACGGAGAAGCTCGACCCGGACGCGCGGGCCCTGCTGCCCGGACTCGTCGTGGGGGACACCTCCAGGGTCGGCCCCGAGCTGCGGGCGGCGTTCGAGGCCACCGACCTCACCCACCTCCTGGCGGTCTCCGGCAGCAACCTCACGGTGGTGCTGCTCCTGCTCATCGGACGGCCCGGGCGGGCGCAACAGGTGGAGCGGGGCGGGCTCGCGCCACGGATCGGGCTGTCGCTGCGGGTCACGGCGCTGGCCGGGGGAGGGCTGACGCTCGCGTTCGTGGTGGTCTGCCGGCCGGATCCGAGCGTGCTGCGCGCCGCGGCCTGCGGTCTGGTCGCGCTGCTCGCGATCGGGACCGGACGCCGGAGGTCGCTGATCCCCGCCCTGGCCGCCGCCGTGCTCGTCCTGGTGCTCTACGACCCCTGGCTCGCCCGGAGCTACGGCTTCCTGCTCTCGGTCCTGGCGACCGGGGCGCTGCTGACGATCGCCCCGCGCTGGAGCGAGGCGCTGCGGCGGCGCGGGGTGCCCGGGCGGGCGGCGGAGGCGCTGGGCGCGGCCCTGGCGGCGCAGGCGGTGTGCGCGCCGGTGGTGACGGTGTTCGCCGCCCGGGTGAGTCTGGTCGCCGTCCCGGCGAACCTCTTCGCCGAGCTGGCGGTGGCGCCGGCGACGGTGTGCGGGTTCGCCGCGCTCGCCCTGGCGGCTGTCTGGATGCCCGCGGCGGAGGGGCTGGCGTGGGTGGCGGGGTGGCCGGCGGGGTGGCTGGCGCGGGTGGCCCGTACGGGCGCCGCGCTGCCGGGGGCCGAGCTGGCCTGGCCCGGCGGGTGGTGGGGCGGCCTCGCGCTGGCGCTGCTCACGGCGCTGGTGGTGCTCGGGGCGCGGAGACTGCCGTACCGGGGTGTGGCCGGCGCGCTCGTCGCCGGGGTGCTCCTGCTCGTGGTGGTGCGGCCGGCACCGTTGGCCCGGTGGGTCACGGGGTGGCCGCCCCCGGGCTGGGTGTTCGCCATGTGCCAGGTGGGGCAGGGGGACGCGACGGTGCTCGCGGCGGGCGGGGACTCCGCCGTCGTGGTGGACGCGGGGCCCGACCCCGTGCCGGTGGACCGCTGCCTGCGCGAACTCGGGGTGCGGAGGGTGCCGTTGGTGGTGCTCACCCACTTCCACGCCGACCATGTGGCCGGGCTTCCCGGCGTGCTGCGGGGGAGGGCGGTGGGCGCGATCCAGACCACGGGGCTGGAAGAGCCGCCCGGTCAGGCGGCGTTCGTGCGGCGGACCGCGGCGGCGGCAGGGGTGCCGCTGATCCGTGCGGGGCCGGGCGAGCGGCGGAGGATCGGGACCCTGGAGTGGCGGGTGCTCTGGCCGTGGGGCGGCGCCGGAGGGGGTGATGCCTTCGGATCGGCCGTCGAGGGGCCCAACGACGCCAGTGTCACGCTGCTCGTCCGTACCGGCGGAGGGCTGAGCCTGCTGCTGCTCGGGGATCTCGAACCGCCGGCCCAGCGGGCGTTGCTGGGGGTGCATCCGGGGCTGGGGCCGGTGGACGTGCTCAAGGTCGCCCATCACGGTTCCGCGCACCAGGATCCCGGTCTGATGCGGGCGGTGCGGCCGAGGCTCGCGCTCGTGTCGGCGGGGCGTGACAACCTGTACGGCCATCCTTCGCCCCGGACGCTGGAGGCGCTGGGGGCGGGCGGTGCGCGGGTGCTGCGGACCGATCGGGACGGGGCCGTCGCGGTGGTGGGGGCGGGGCGCGGTCTGGTGGCCGTGCCGGGAGGGGGCTGAGGTGGCCGGAGAGGCTTGTAGGGGCTGGTGGAGGAGGTGGCCGGAGAGGCTTGTACGGGCTGGTGGAGGAGCCGTCCGGCGGGCGGGGGCGGGAGAAGCCCCGGGGGACACCACCACCCGGTCTCGTGCTGTTGGTCGGAGCCGTGGGCGGCCTCCTCGGGGCGGTCTGGGACGGGGGCTTCCTCGCCGTGCTCCGGCTGCTGCTCTCGCCGCTGCCGTGGATGAGGGAACTGCCCGCGGGGGAAAGGGAATCGGCGGCCGTCGGGCAGAGGAGTGGATCACCGGACGGAGCGATCATGGGGCAGGCAGACTGGTGGTATGACGACATCCGGACCTGTCACGACCGAACCTTCCGCGACCGGGCTTGCCACAAGCGAACCCGGCAGGATCGAGCCCTTCGCCATCGACTCGACCACCGTCGAGGCCTATCTGCGCCGTATCGGCGCGCGGCATCCGGGGCGCGCGGACGCCGCCGCGCTGCGCGAACTGCATCTGCTCCACCTGCGGACCGTGCCCTTCGAGAACCTCTCGATCCATCTCGGCGAGCCCGTCGTCCTGGAGGAGAAGGCGCTGCTCGACAAGGTGGTCGGCGCGCGCAGGGGAGGGTTCTGCTACGAGGTCAACACGGCGTTCGCCGTCCTGCTGCGGGGACTCGGGTACGAGGTCGCGCTGCTCCAGGGACGGGTGTTCGGGCCGCACGGGAAGCCGGGCATCCCGTACGACCACATGGCGCTGCTCGTGGAGACGGCGGAGGGGGAGCGGTGGCTGGCGGACGTCGGGTTCGGCGAGCACAGCCACTTCCCGCTGGCCTTCGACGCGCGTGACGACCAGCAGGATCCGGGCGGGGCCTTCCGGATCGTGGAGACCGCGGACGGCGATCTCGACGTGTTGCGGGACGGCAAGCCGCAGTACCGGCTGGAGTCGCGGCCGCGGGAGCTCGTCGACTTCGCGGCGGGCGCCTGGTACCACCAGACCTCGCCCGACTCGCACTTCACGAAGTCCCTGATCTGCTCCCGGCTCACCGAGGACGGCCGGGTCACGCTCAGTGCGCCGAAGCTGATCACCCGGGCTCACGGCGAGCGTGAGGAGCGGATCCTCGACGGTGAGGACGAGGTGAGGAACGCGTACAAGGAGCTGTTCGGCATCGAGCTCGACGTGCTGCCGGCCGTACGAAGCGGAATCCTGAATTCGGACCCTGAGTAACACTTGCCTCCACTCGCCCCGTTTGCCTCGAACGCCTCAATGGTGATCGAATGCGACTTCGTTGCATAGTGAATGAGTCGCACGGGGGTGCGTGAAGAATGTTCGATCGTCTCTTCGGGAAGCGGGCGGCGGGGGCCTCGCGGGGCGGCCCGCTCGCCGGCCTCTCCGTCCCCTCCTCGGCGGGCGTGCTCAGCTGCCGGGTGCTCGACCCCGTGCACGAACCCGTCCGGCAGGCGGAGTTCGTCGTCAGCGACGCGGCGGGCCGCAAGGTCCTGGCCGGTGAGACCGACCCGTACGGTACGGTCCTCGCGACCGTACCGGCGGGCGAGTACCGGGTCGCCGTCACCTCCGAGGGCTACACCCCCTACCACGGCAGCACCGTCGTCGCCGAGGGCGAACACCAGGGCCTCGGCGACGTCCTGCTCCAGGTCGCGCCCCAGCCCCAGCTCCCGGAGCCCGGTGACTGGGAGATCGACCCCGCGCACTCGCAGATCGGCTTCACGGCACGCCACATCGGCCTCGCCCGGATCCACGGGCGGTTCAACAGCTTCGCGGGCGCGGTCCGGATCGCCGAACGCATGGAGCGCTCCGCGATGCACGTCGTCATCGACGCGGCCTCCATCGACACCGGGGTGCAGATGCGCGACGACCACCTGCGCTCCGGCGACTTCCTCGACGTCGGCGCCTACCCGACGCTGGAGTTCTTCAGCGAGCGCTTCGTCCACCGGGGCGGCAGCCGGTGGGCCGTCACCGGGGCGCTCACCCTCCACGGGGTGAGCCGCACGGTGACCCTGGACACCCAGTACCTGGGCCTCGGAAGCGGCCTGGAGGGCGAGACCCGGGGCGCCTGCCGGGCCACCACCGAACTGCACCTGGAGGACTTCACCCTCACCTGGCAGACGCTGCTCGCGCGGGGCATCGCGGCGGTCGGGTCCAGCATCAGCATCGAGCTCGACGTCCAGATCGTTCGCAAGAAGGGCTGACGGGCGGATCCCGTCGGCTCCGCCTGACCGGGCCCGGTGCTCGGCTGGACCTGGCGGAGCCGACGGGCCTGACCGGACCCGGGCTGACCGGACCCGGGCCTGATCGGACCCGGCGGGCCTACGGGGCCTCCAGCCAGCCCTCGTACTCGGCGGCCAGCGCGTCCAGCGCCGCCGGGTCGAGGCGGGCGTCCGGGTCCTCGACGACCACCAGCCACTGCGCGTCCTCGGCGTCGTCCTCCCCGGCCAGGGCGTCCCGTACGAGATGCGGTTCCTCGGCCACGCCGAAACGGTCGGGGAGCTCCCCGGCGACCTCCTCGGCGGCGTCGCGGTCGGGCAGTACCAGTACGTGTCGTTCGCTCACCCCGCCATTCTCGTCCCCTTCCCGTCCTTCCCGGGCATCGGTGTCGGTGGCCCGTGGGATGCTGGATCGCGATGGCCACCAGAAAGACTTCCCCCGACGACCTCCTCGGCCCCGTGACGCTCGCCGTGGGACAGGAGGACCTGCTCCTCGACCGCGCCGTCCAGGAGGTGGTGGCGGCCGCGCGGGCCGCCGACGCCGACACGGACGTGCGCGACCTCACCCCCGACCAGCTCCAGCCCGGGGCGCTGGCCGAGCTCACCAGCCCCTCGCTCTTCGCCGAGCGCAAGGTGCTGGTCGTGCGGAACGCGCAGGACCTCTCCGCCGACACGATCAAGGACGTCAAGGCGTACCTGGGCGACCCCGTAGAGGACATCTCGCTCGTCCTGCTCCACGCCGGCGGCGCCAAGGGCAAGGGGCTGCTCGACGCGGCGCGCAAGGCGGGGGCCCGGGAGGTCGCCTGCCCGAAGACGACGAAGCCGGCGGAGCGGCTGACGTTCGTGCGGCAGGAGTTCCGGGCGCTGGGGCGTTCGGCCACGCCCGAGGCCTGCCAGGCGCTCGTGGACTCGATCGGCAGCGATCTGCGGGAGCTGGCGTCCGCCGTCTCGCAGCTCACGTCCGACGTGGACGGGACGATCGACGAGGCGGTCGTCGGGCGGTACTACACGGGGCGTGCCGAGGCCTCCTCCTTCAACGTCGCGGACCGTGCCGTCGAGGGGCGGGCGGCGGAGGCGCTGGAGGCCCTGCGCTGGTCGCTCTCGACCGGGGTCGCGCCCGTGCTCATCACCAGCGCGCTGGCCCAGGGGGTACGGGCGATCGGCAAGCTCTCCTCGGCGCGGGGCGGGCGGCCGGCCGACCTGGCGCGGGAGCTGGGCATGCCGCCCTGGAAGATCGACCGCGTGCGGCAGCAGATGCGCGGCTGGACCCCGGACGGGGTGTCGCTGGCGCTGCGGGCGATCGCGGAGGCGGACGCGGGGGTGAAGGGCGGGGGCGACGACCCGGAGTACGCCCTGGAGAAGGCGGTGGTCGCGGTGGCGCGGGCGGCGAGGATGCGGCGGGGCTGAGCGGGGTGGTGCGGGGGCCGGCGGGGCGAGCCCGGAAACCGGTGATCCGGAAGCCGGTGGCTTGGAAGCCGGTGGCTCGGAAGTCGGTGGCTCGGGAGCCGGTGGGGTGGGCCTGGTAGTCGGTGGTGCGGGGTGGTTCGTGGCTGGTATCCGAGCGGATCCCCCACCCCACCCCTTCCCGAAACCCTGCCGGGGGCTGGTGGGGGGGTGAGGCCCTCTCTTCCAGGGCTGCGCCCCGATCCCGCCGGTCCCCACGACCGGACGGCAGCTTCGCGCCGCCGCCCCCGGGCCCCGACGGCTCGCACCGCCTGGCAGCTCGCACGGCCCAGGAGTGCTGCGGCTTTCCGTGCCGTCGGCTCGGGTCCGGGGACCGATGCGGCCCGGCGGTCCCGCAACTGCGCCCTGCGCCGCCGGCTGCGGATGCGGATCCTGGCGGCTCGCGCCGCCCGGGAGGCTGCGGCTGGTTCAGTACAGCTGGGTTCGGCTTCCGTCGGTCCTGCGCCGCCCAATGGCCCGGCGGCGGCTCCGCACCGCCCGTTCAGGGGCCCGCCGGCCTCGCGCTGTCGGTAGCGCTGTGGCTGGTTTCTTGCTGCCGGCCCCGGGCCCGTCGGTGTTGCACTGTCTGGCAGCTGGGCGGCAGCTTCGCCGTCGGTTCCGAGGCCGTCGGCCTCGCGCCGCCCGGTGGCGCTGCGGGTGTCGTGTGCCGTCGGTTCTGGGCCCCGTCGGCCTTACGCCGCCCGGGAGCGCCGCGGCTGTTTCGTGCCGTCGGCTCGGGGTCGGGGTTCCGT
Source organism: Streptomyces sp. NPDC053513 (assembly GCF_044544765.1). Lineage (NCBI taxonomy): Bacteria > Bacillati > Actinomycetota > Actinomycetes > Kitasatosporales > Streptomycetaceae > Streptomyces > Streptomyces sp. NPDC053513. The sequence continues at coordinate 132,029 of NZ_JBITXP010000004.1, read as the reverse complement.
CGGTCTTGCGCTGCTCGGCAGGCCTGCGGGCGTTTCGGGCCTTCGATTTCGGGGGCCGGGTTCTCGTGCCGGCTAACAGTCCTGCGGCGGCTTCGCGTCGCCCGTCCCGGGGTTCGCGTCGGGCATGGGGCCCGTGTGGGTACGGCGAAGGCCCCGGCGGGCCTGGGGAAGGAGCGGCGGGGCCTTCGGCGGTGGTGCTGGTGGGCTCGCACACGCGTGGCGAACGCGTCCGCGTGCGAGTCCCGGGTGGCCGGGCGGGAGCGGGGTAGAGGGCCCGCTGGTTCCCGTACGGCCGATCACATCAGAGCTCAGCCCTGGAGGGAGGCAACCTTGAGCGCCAGCGCCGACTTCTTGTTGGCGGCGGCGTTCTTGTGGATGACACCCTTCGAGACAGCCTTGTCGAGCTGACGCGAGGCGGCGCGAGCGGCAACGGTGGCCTTCTCGAGGTCGCCGGCGGCGACAGCCTCACGGGCCTTGCGGATCGCGGTCTTGAGCGAGGACTTGACGGCCTTGTTGCGCAGGCGCGCCTTCTCGTTCGTCTTGTTCCGCTTGATCTGGGACTTGATGTTCGCCACGAAAAGAGCCTTTACAGGTTCGATGTTCCTTCTGGACGCGCCTCACAGCTGAGAGGGCATGCGAGACACAGCTGTCAACGATATCAGCCACCCTCTGGGCCGCCCAAACCGGGCACCGGGCGCCGGGCATGGGACCATGGTGTCTACGTATCCGTTCTGAACATCGCCCGAGACGAGATCCCTGCGTGCCCGCGACTCCTACCAACGTGCCCGAGCCGAGCCGTACCGACCCGGCTCTGATCCGCAACTTCTGCATCATCGCGCACATCGACCACGGCAAGTCCACGCTTGCCGACCGGATGCTCCAGCTGACCGGTGTGGTCGACCAGCGGCAGATGCGCGCCCAGTACCTCGACCGCATGGACATCGAGCGGGAGCGCGGCATCACGATCAAGTCCCAGGCGGTCCGGCTGCCGTGGGCGCCGACCGAGGGGCCGGCCCAGGGCAACACGCACATCCTGAACATGATCGACACCCCCGGGCACGTCGACTTCACCTACGAGGTCTCGCGCTCGCTCGCCGCCTGCGAGGGCACGATCCTGCTCGTGGACGCCGCGCAGGGCATCGAGGCGCAGACCCTCGCGAACCTGTACCTCGCGATGGAGAACGACCTCACGATCGTTCCCGTCCTCAACAAGATCGACCTGCCGGCCGCCCAGCCGGAGAAGTTCGCCGACGAGCTGGCCAACCTCATCGGCTGCCAGCCGGAGGACGTCCTCAAGGTCTCCGCGAAGACGGGCATGGGCGTCGAGGCGCTGCTCGACCGCGTCGTGCAGGACATCCCGGCGCCGGTCGGTGTCGCCGACGCCCCCGCCCGCGCGATGATCTTCGACTCCGTCTACGACTCCTACCGGGGCGTCGTGACGTACGTGCGAGTCGTCGACGGTCAGCTCAACAAGCGCGAGCGCATCCGGATGATGTCGACCGGAGCCACCCACGAGCTGCTCGAGATCGGTGTCTCGTCGCCCGAGATGACCTCCTCCGACGGTCTCGGCGTCGGCGAGGTGGGCTACATCATCACCGGTGTGAAGGACGTCCGGCAGTCCAAGGTCGGTGACACGATCACCTCCCTGAACCAGGGCGCCACCGAGCCGCTCGGCGGCTACAAGGACCCGAAGCCGATGGTCTTCTCGGGCCTCTACCCGCTGGACGGCTCGGAGTACCCGGACCTCCGCGAGGCCCTCGACAAGCTGCAGCTCAACGACGCCGCGCTGGTCTACGAGCCGGAGACCTCCGCCGCGCTCGGCTTCGGCTTCCGCGTCGGCTTCCTCGGTCTCCTCCACCTCGACGTGATCCGCGAGCGTCTGGAGCGCGAGTTCGGGCTCGACCTGATCGCCACCGCGCCGAACGTGGTCTACCGCGTGGTCATGGAGGACGGCAGCGAGCACACCGTCACCAACCCGAGCGAGTTCCCCGAAGGCAAGATCAGCGACGTCTTCGAGCCCGTCGTGCGCGCCACGATCCTCGCCCCGAGCGAGTTCATCGGCGCGATCATGGAGCTCTGCCAGACCCGTCGCGGCACGCTCATCGGCATGGACTACCTCTCCGAGGACCGGGTCGAGATCCGCTACACCCTGCCCCTCGCCGAGATCGTCTTCGACTTCTTCGACCAGCTGAAGTCCAAGACGCGCGGTTACGCCTCCCTCGACTACGAGCCCACCGGCGAGCAGGCCTCCAGCCTGGTCAAGGTCGACATCCTGCTGCACGGCGACAAGGTGGACGCCTTCTCGGCCGTCACCCACAAGGACGCCGCGTACGCCTACGGCGTCCGGCTCGTCGCCAAGCTGCGCGAGCTCATCCCGCGGCAGGCCTTCGAGGTGCCCATCCAGGCCGCCATCGGCTCCCGGGTCATCGCCCGCGAGACCATCCGCGCCATCCGGAAGGACGTCCTCGCCAAGTGCTACGGCGGTGACATCTCCCGTAAGCGGAAGCTGCTGGAGAAGCAGAAGGAAGGCAAGAAGCGCATGAAGATGGTCGGCTCGGTGGAGGTGCCGCAGGAGGCCTTCATCGCCGTCCTGTCGAGCGACGAGTCCTCCGGCAAGAAGAAGTAGCCAGGGGGCGGGAAAGTAGCTGCCCTGTGCACCCAACGGGTCCACGCGCCGTGCGCGCGTGGGCCCGTTCGCGTTCGCCGCGTGGACCCGTTCGCGTTCGTCGCGTGGACCGGTTCGCGTCCCCCGCGTGGGCCGGTTCGCGTCCCCCGCGTGGGTCCGTTCGTTATGAAGCGACGCCCTGTAAGGCCTTACGCGCCGGTCCTCGGGCCTTTACTCTGATCCCGGCTCGAAGGTTACTCGCCAGTTAGTTACGAACCACCAGCAGGCACCGCCGCCGCCCGGAGGACGTCGTGAGCGACACACAGACCCAGATCGAGAACCGGCCGCCCTCCGTGGCGACCCTCTTCCTTGAGCGCGTCGAGCGGACCCCGGATGCGGAGGCCTACCGCTACCCGGTTCCCGCCGCCTCCGGCGCCGGCCCGGACGACTGGAAGTCGCTCAGCTGGGGACAGGCCGCCGAGCGGGTCTACGCGATCGCCGCCGGCCTCGTCGACCTCGGCGTCCAGGCCGAGGAGCGCGTCGCCCTGGCCTCCTCCACCCGGGTGGAGTGGATCCTCTCCGACCTCGGCGTGATGTGCGCGGGCGCCGCGACCACCACGGTCTATCCGCAGACCAACGCCGACGAGTCGGCGTTCATCCTCTCCGACTCCGAGTCGAGGGTCCTCATCGCCGAGGACGCGGCCCAACTGGCCAAGGCCGTCGAGCGCCGCGCCGAGCTGCCGAACCTCCACCACGTGGTCGTCATCGACGCCACCGGCGTGGAGAGCGACGGCGAGTTCGTCCTCTCCCTCGCGGAGCTGGAGGAGCGCGGCAAGGCCCATCTGGTGGAGCACCCCGAGGCGGTCAAGGAGCGGGTCGCGGCGATCACCCCCACGCAGCTCGCCACCCTCATCTACACCTCCGGCACCACCGGCCGCCCCAAGGGCGTCCGCCTCCCGCACGACAACTGGTCGTACATGGCCAAGGCCATCGCCGCCACCGGCCTGCTCACCCCGGACGACGTGTCCTACCTGTGGCTGCCTCTCGCCCACGTCTTCGGCAAGGTGCTCACCTCCGGCCAGATCGAGGTCGGCCACGTCTCCGCCGTCGACGGCCGCGTCGACAAGATCATCGAGAACCTGCCGGTCGTCCAGCCGACCTACATGGCGGCCGTGCCCCGCATCTTCGAGAAGGTCTACAACGGGGTCGCCGCCAAGGCCCGCGCGGGCGGCGGCGCCAAGTACAAGATCTTCCAGTGGGCGGCCGGCGTCGCCCGCGAGTACGCCAAGACCACCCAGGACAACTTCCGCCGCACCGGCACCGCCTCCGTGCCCTTCGGCCTCTCCGCGAAGCACAAGGTCGCCGACGCGCTCGTCTACGCCAAGATCCGCGAGGCCTTCGGCGGCAACCTGCGCGCCTGCGTCTCCGGCTCCGCCGCCCTCGCCCCCGAGATCGGCTACTTCTTCGCCGGCGCGGGCATCCACATCCTGGAGGGGTACGGCCTCACCGAGTCCTCCGCGGCCTCCTTCGTCAACCCGGGCGAGGCCTACCGCACCGGCACCGTCGGCAAGCCGCTCCCCGGCACCGAGGTCCGCATCGCCGACGACGGAGAGATCCTGCTGCGCGGCCCCGGCATCATGGAGGGCTACCACGGCCTGCCGGAGAAGACCTCCGAGGTCCTGGAGCCCGACGGCTGGTTCCACACCGGCGACATCGGCGAGCTGTCCGCCGACGGCTACCTCCGGATCACCGACCGGAAGAAGGACCTGATCAAGACCTCCGGCGGCAAGTACATCGCGCCGGCCGAGGTCGAGGGCCAGTTCAAGGCCGTCTGCCCGTTCGTGTCGAACGTCCTCGTCCACGGCGCCGACCGGAACTTCTGCACCGCGCTCATCGCCCTCGACGAGCCCGCCCTCCTCGGCTGGGCCGCCGAGCACGACCTCGGCGGCAAGTCGTACGCGGAGCTCGTCGCCGATCCGCGGACCGAGAAGCTGATCCAGGGCTACGTCGACCGCCTCAACGAGGGTCTCCAGCGCTGGCAGACGATCAAGAAGTTCCGTCTGCTGCCGCGCGACCTCGACATCGAGCACGGCGAGCTCACCCCGTCCCTGAAGCTGAAGCGGCCGGTCGTCGAGCGGGAGTACAAGGACCTCATCGAGGAGATGTACGCGGGCTCCCGCGAGGCGTGACCCGCGGAGCCGGGCCGTCACCCCGGGCAGTACGGGACAATGGGGCTCATGCCTTCCGTACTGCCCGATGGTGAGTCCGTTCCCGACGACGGGGCGCTGCCCCCGCACGCCCTCGAAGGGGCCGGGGAGCGGCCGCTCGGGTTCTACCTGCACGTGCCGTACTGCGCGACGCGCTGCGGCTACTGCGACTTCAACACGTACACGGCGAGCGAGCTGCGCGGTACGGGCGGTGTGCTCGCCTCCCGCGACAACTACGCCGAACAGGTCGTCGAGGAGATCCGCCTCGCCCGCAAGGTCCTCGGCGACGACCCCCGGCCCGTGCGGACCGTCTTCGTCGGCGGCGGCACCCCGACGCTCCTCGCCGCCGGGGACCTCGTACGGATGCTCGGCGCCGTCCGGGACGAGTTCGGGCTCGCGGACGACGCCGAGGTGACGACGGAGGCCAACCCGGACTCCGTCGACCCCGCCTACCTCGCCGAGCTGCGTGCCGGCGGCTTCAACCGGATCTCCTTCGGCATGCAGAGCGCCCGGCAGCACGTCCTGAAGGTCCTCGACCGGACCCACACCCCCGGGCGGCCCGAGGCGTGCGTCGGGGAGGCGCGGGCGGCCGGGTTCGAGCACGTCAACCTCGATCTGATCTACGGCACGCCCGGCGAGTCCGACGACGACTGGCGGGCCTCGCTGGAGGCGGCGATCGGCGCCGGGCCGGACCACGTCAGCGCCTACGCGCTGATCGTCGAGGAGGGCACGCAGCTCGCCCGGCGCATCCGGCGCGGCGAGGTGCCCATGACCGACGACGACGTCCACGCCGACCGCTACCTGATCGCGGAGGACGTGCTGACCCGGGCCGGTTTCGAGTGGTACGAGGTCTCCAACTGGGCCACCTCCGAGGCCGGGCGCTGCCTCCACAACGAGCTGTACTGGCGCGGCGCCGACTGGTGGGGTGCGGGGCCCGGCGCCCACTCGCACGTGGGCGGCGTCCGCTGGTGGAACGTGAAGCATCCCGGCGCGTACGCGGCGGCGCTCGCGGACGGGCGGTCGCCGGGGGCCGGACGGGAGCTGCTGTCGGACGAGGACCGGCGGGTGGAGCGGATCCTCCTGGAGCTGCGGCTGCGGGAGGGGATCGAACTGTCGGTCCTCAGGCCGGCGGGGCTGGCCGCGGCCCGGAAGGCCCTGGAGGACGGGCTCCTCGCGCCCGAGCCCTACGCGGGCGGGCGGGCGGTTCTGACGCTGCGGGGGCGGTTGCTGGCGGACGCGGTGGTGCGGGACCTGGTGGACTGAGGCGTGTGCGGGGCGGTGCCCTTGCCGACGCCCCTGCCGCAGGCGGCCGTTCCGCGGGGCGGCGCCCCCCGCGCCCCTCGTTGTGGGCTGCACCCGCGGGGTGGCGCACCCGCCCGCCCCCGTTGTGGGCAGTCGTTCCGCTGGGGCAAGGGGGTCCCCCTTGCTCGAGCGAAGCCGAGAGCTTGGGGGAGGGTGGGCACAACGGACCCGCGCCCTGCCGGCGGCAGAGGCTGTGGTGCCTGGACCCGCACCGGTTGCGCACCCAGCTCGGGGTGCGGGTTCAGGCTCGGGACGCGGAGGCGCCGCTCAGGGCGCCGTCCCGTGTGCCCACCCGTCCCGCCCCAGCGGGACGATTGCCCACACGGGGGTGGGCGAGGGGCACCGCCCCGCAGGGCGCGGGCCCCACACGGGGGTGGGCGGGGGCACCGCCCGGCCGGGCGCGGCCCACACGGGCAGGTGCACCGCCCCGGTGGGTGTGGGCGCTACGGGGCCGTCACGAAGTCGATCAGTTCTTCCACTCGGCCCAGCAGCGCCGGCTCCAGGTCCTTGTAGGAGTGGACGCGTTCGAGGATCGCCCGCCAGACCGCGCCCGTGTTGTCCGAGGGCCAGCCCAGGGCGCGGCAGACGCCCGTCTTCCAGTCCTGGCCGCGGGGGACCGCCGGCCAGGCCGGGATGCCCAGGGAGGACGGCTTCACCGCCTCCCAGACGTCGATGTACGGGTGGCCGACGACCAGGACGTCCGGGGACGTCACCTGCGCGGCGATCCTCGACTCCTTCGAGCCCGGGACCAGGTGGTCCACCAGGACGCCGAGCCGGGCGTCCGGCCCCGGCGCGAACTCCGCGACGATCGCCGGCAGGTCGTCGACGCCCTCCAGGTACTCCACGACCACGCCCTCGATCCGCAGGTCGTCGCCCCAGACGCGCTCCACGAGCTCCGCGTCGTGGCGGCCCTCGACGTAGATCCGGCCCGCCCGTGCCACGCGCGCGCGTGCGCCCGGGACCGCGATCGAGCCGGAGGCCGTGCGGGTGGGGCGGACCGGGCCGCCGGACGCCGGGCGGACCAGGGTCACGACCTTGCCGTCCAGGAGGAAGCCGCGCGGCTCCAGCGGGAAGACCCGGTGCTTGCCGAAGCGGTCCTCCAGGGTCACCGTGCCCGCCTCGCAGCGGATCACCGCCCCGCAGAAGCCCGTGGCGACCTCCTCCACGACCAGGTCGTGCTCCGCCGGGACCTCCGGGACGGGCGCCGACTTCTTCCAGGGCGGGGTCAGGTCGGGGTTGTAGCTGCGCATGGGCTCCGTTCCGTCCGGGGTGCGGTGGATGGGGGTTCTGCCGGGGGGCCCGGGGTCGTCCCCCGGGCAGGCACGGTCAGGGCGGCGTCAGGTCCGGGACGCGGCCGCGCATTCGGGCGACGTTATGCCACGCCGAAGCGGCGTGCCAGTTCGCCGCGCTGTGCCCGGACGAACGCGGCGTCCACCACCGCCCCGTGCCCCGGCACGTACGCCGCCTCCTCGCCGCCCAGGGCGAGCAGCCGGTCCAGGGCGTCCGGCCAGCGGGACGGGATCGCGTCCGGGCCCGCCTGCGGCTCGCCCGACTCCTCCACCAGGTCCCCGCAGAAGACGACCTCGCGCGAGCCCGGCACGCAGAGCGCAAGGTCGTGGCCCGTGTGGCCGGGCCCCACGTTCGCCAGGAGGACCTGGCGGCCGCCCAGGTCGAGCGTCCACTCGCCCGTGACCAGGTGCCGGGGGGCCACCAGGAGGTCCGTCGCCTCCCTCGCCGCCCGGGGGTCGACCCCCTGCCGTACCGCGTCCCCGTACAGCTCCTCGCGGGCCCTGGCCCCGTTCATGAGGTCGTCCGAGCCCACCGCGCCGAAGACCTCCGCCCCGGCGAAGGCCGCCGTGCCGAGGACGTGGTCGAAGTGGGGGTGGCTGAGTGCGATGTGCGTCACCTTCCGGCCGCCCGTGAGCGCCGCCACCTGCTCCCGCAGCTCGGCGCCCTCCGCGAGCGTGGACCCCGTGTCGTACAGCAGAACCGCCCGTGTGCCCAGGACAAGCCCCACCGTGGCGTCCCAGCCGGGCAGCCGTCGCCGGCCCACCCCGTCCGCGAGCCGCTCCCACCCGTACGCTTCCCAATCCGTCTCCATGAGGCGACGCTAACCGGTGCGAGCGCCGCCTCCTTGCCAGGAGCGATGCCCGCCGCCGTACACTGGCCGGGGATCGCTGGCACTCGGACAGGGCGAGTGCCAAAAGCGGAGCAACCGGAACGACGACGCCAGCTGGAGGTGCGCACGATGCTCAGCGAACGCAGACTCGAGGTCCTGCGCGCCATCGTCCAGGACTACGTCGGGACGGAGGAGCCCGTCGGCTCCAAGGCGCTCACCGAACGCCACAAGCTCGGCGTGTCGCCCGCCACCGTCCGCAACGACATGGCCGTGCTGGAGGAGGAGGGGTACATCGCCCAGCCTCATACGAGTGCGGGGCGCATCCCCACCGACAAGGGCTACCGGCTCTTCGTCGACCGGCTCGCCGGCGTCAAGCCGCTGTCGACGCCCGAGCGGCGGGCCATCCACAACTTCCTCGACGGCGCGGTCGACCTCGACGACGTCGTGGGCCGCACGGTACGACTGCTCGCCCAGCTGACCCGCCAGGTCGCCGTCGTCCAGTACCCCTCGCTGACCCGCTCGACCGTCCGGCACGTGGAGCTGCTCTCGCTGGCCCCCGCCCGCCTGATGCTCGTCCTCATCACGGACACCGGCCGGGTCGAGCAGCGCGTCGTCGACTGCCCCGCGCCCTTCGGTGAGACCTCGCTCGCCGACCTGAGGGCCCGGCTCAACAGCCGGGTCGTCGGCCGTCGGTTCGCCGACGTGCCGCAGCTGGTGCAGGACCTCCCCGAGTCCTTCGAGGAGGCCGAGGACCGCGCCACGGTCTCGACCGTGCTCGCGACCCTCCTCGAAACGCTCGTCGAGGAGCACGAGGAGCGGCTGATGATCGGCGGCACCGCCAATCTCGCCCGCTTCGGACACGACTTCCCCCTGATGATCAGGCCCGTCCTGGAGGCTCTGGAGGAGCAGGTCGTGCTCCTCAAGCTGCTCGGCGAGGCCAAGGAATCGGGCATGACCGTACGCATCGGGCACGAGAACGCCCACGAGGGGCTGAGCTCCACGTCCGTCGTCTCGGTCGGCTACGGTTCGGGCGGCGAGGCAGTCGCCAAACTCGGCGTGGTCGGACCGACCCGCATGGACTACCCCGGAACGATGGGAGCGGTACGCGCAGTGGCACGTTACGTCGGACAGATCCTGGCGGAGTCGTAAGTGGCCACGGACTACTACGCCGTACTCGGCGTGCGCCGCGACGCGTCCCAGGACGAGATCAAGAAGGCCTTCCGGAGGCTCGCGCGCGAGCTGCACCCGGACGTCAATCCCGATCCGAAGACGCAGGAACGCTTCAAGGAGATCAACGCCGCCTACGAGGTCCTCTCGGACCCGCAGAAGAAGCAGGTCTACGACCTCGGCGGCGACCCGCTCTCGGCCTCCGGCGGCGGTGGCGCGGGCGGCGGCTTCGGAGCGGGCGGCTTCGGCAACTTCTCCGACATCATGGACGCCTTCTTCGGCACGGCCTCGCAGCGCGGCCCGCGCTCGCGCACCCGCCGCGGCCAGGACGCCATGATCCGCCTGGAGATCGACCTCAACGAGGCGGCCTTCGGCACCACCAAGGACATCCAGGTCGACACGGCCGTCGTCTGCACCACCTGTTCGGGTGAGGGCGCCGCGCCCGGCACCTCCGCGCAGACCTGTGACATGTGCCGCGGCCGCGGCGAGGTCTCCCAGGTCACCCGGTCCTTCCTCGGCCAGGTCATGACCTCCCGCCCCTGCCCGCAGTGCCAGGGCTTCGGCACGGTCGTCCCGACCCCGTGCCCCGAGTGCGCCGGCGACGGCCGCGTGCGGTCCCGTCGCACCCTCACGGTCAAGATCCCGGCCGGTGTCGACAACGGCACCCGCATCCAGCTCGCGGGCGAGGGCGAGGTCGGCCCCGGCGGCGGCCCCGCCGGCGACCTGTACGTCGAGATCCACGAGACCCCGCACGAGGTCTTCCAGCGGCGCGGCGACGACCTGCACTGCACGGTCACCATCCCGATGACGGCGGGCGCGCTCGGCACCAAGGTGCCGCTGCAGACCCTCGACGGCGTCGAGGAGATCGACATCCGTCCGGGCACGCAGTCCGGCCAGTCGATCCCGCTGCACGGGCGCGGCGTCACGCACCTGCGGGGCAACGGCAGGGGCGACCTGATCGTGCACGTCGAGGTGACGACCCCGAGCAAGCTCGACGCGGAGCAGGAGCGCCTCCTGCGCGAACTGGCCAAGCTCCGTGGCGAGGAACGGCCCACCGGGCAGTTCCAGCCGGGGCAGCAGGGGCTGTTCTCGCGCCTCAAGGACGCGTTCAACGGGCGCTAGGCGCTCGGCCGGGGGTCCGGGGGTCGTTCCCCCGGGTCAGCACAGTCAGCCGGGGCAGCAGGGGCTGTTCTCGCGCCTCAAGGACGCGTTCAACGGGCGCTAGGCCTGTGTAGGTGGAAAGGGGCGGTACCCATTCATGGGTACCGCCCCTTTCCGTACCCGCCCCGGTGGCATGACACGATGCCCATATGTCCACCACCGCACTGAACGATCTCTCTCGGTTTCCGATCGTGCAGGCCCCCATGGCGGGTGGCGCCTCCTGTCCCGAGCTCGTCGGAGCCGTCTGCGAGGCCGGGGCGCTCGGTTTCCTCGCCGCCGGGTACAAGACGGCCGGAGGCCTGTACCAGGAGGTCAAACGGGTGCGCGGGCTCACCGCGCGCCCCTTCGGGGTCAACCTCTTCATGCCGCAGGACGGGCGGCCCGCCGACCCCGCCGCCGTCGAGGTCTACCGGCACCAGCTCGCGGGCGAGGCCACCTGGTACGACACCCCGCTCGGTGAGACCGACGACTCCCGCGACGACGCCTACGACGCCAAGCTGGCCATCCTCCTGGAGGACCCGGTCCCCGTCGTCTCCTTCACCTTCGGCTGCCCCGCGCAGGAGACCTTCCACGCCTTCGACCGCGTCGGCACGTACACGATCGTCACCGTCACCTCCGCCGACGAGGCCCTCGCCGCGCAGCAGGCCGGCGCCGACGCCGTCTGCGTCCAGGGCGTCGAGGCCGGCGGTCACCAGGGCACGCACCGCGACGACCCGGCCGACGAGGACGCCCCCGGCACCGGGCTCCTCACCCTCGTCACCCAGGTCCGGGAGGCCGTCGCGCTGCCGATCGTCGCCACCGGCGGCATCATGCGCGGCGCGCAGATCGCCGCCGTCCTCGCCGCCGGGGCCGACGCGGCCCAGCTCGGCACCGCCTTCCTCCCCTGCCCCGAGTCGGGCGCCCACCCGCTGCACAAGCAGGCCCTGACGGACCCGCTGTTCACCCGGACCGCCCTCACCAGGGCCTTCTCCGGGCGCCCGGCGCGCGGCCTCGTCAACCGCTTCATGCGCGAGCACGGCCCGTACGCCCCCGCCGCCTACCCCGAGATCCACCACCTCACCGCCCCGCTCCGCAAGGCCGCGGCCGCCGCCGGCGACGCCCAGGGCATGGCCCTGTGGGCCGGTCAGGGCCACCGCCTCGCCCGGGAACTCCCCGCCGGGCAGCTGGTCGAGGTGCTGGCCGCCGAACTCGACACCGCCCTCTCCGACCTTTCCGGGCTCGTCCCCAGGAGCGCCTCATGACCGCACCCGTCTTCGTCGTCGACACCGTCCCCGGTGCCGGGAGTTTCCTCCTGGACGGACCCGAGGGGCGGCACGCCGTCTCCGTGAAGCGGCTGCGCGCCGGGGAGGAGCTGGTCCTCGCCGACGGGCGGGGCCGCTGGGCCGAGTGCGTGGTGGTCTCCGCCGAGGGCAAGGACGAGCTCACCGTGCGGGTCGACGAGGTCCACGAGGACCCCGAGGAGGAGCCGCGCGTCACGGTCGTCCAGGCCCTTCCCAAGGGCGACCGGGGCGAACTCGCCGTCGAGACCATGACGGAGACCGGCGTGGACGGGATCGTGCCGTGGGCCGCCTCCCGCTGCATCACCCAGTGGAAGGGCGACCGGGGCCTCAAGGCGCTCGCCAAGTGGCGGTCCACCGCGCGCGAGGCCGGCAAGCAGTCGCGTCGGACCCGTTTCCCCGAGGTCGCCGACCTCATGACGACCAAGCAGGTCGCCGCCCTCCTCGCGGAGGCCGACTTCGCGGCCGTCCTGCACGAGGACCGCGACCACCCCAGCGGGACACTCGCCACCGCCGAACTCCCTGCGAAGGGCTCGATCGTGCTCGTCGTCGGCCCCGAGGGCGGGGTCTCCCCGGACGAGCTCGCCGCCTTCGAGGCCGCCGGGGCGAAGCCGTACCGCCTCGGCCGCAGCGTCCTGCGCACCTCCACGGCCGGCACGGCGGCGACCGCCCTGGTCCTGGGGCGCACCGGCCGCTGGAGCTAGTCCGTCCCCGTCAAGGCGTCGAAGAGCGGCCAGGCGTCCACTTCTCGTACGCCGTTCTCGTACGGGAGGAGGCCTCGGGCCGTCGCCAGGTCGAGGAGTCGGCGGACCACGCCCGGCTCGTTCAGGTTGAGGTGCCCGCCGGCGGCGGCCACCTCGCCCGCGCCGTACGGGAAACCCGCCGTGACGCGGCCCGGACCGCTCTCGAACACCAGCCGGAGCAGGGCGTTGCGGGCTTCGGCCCGGCGCAGCGTGACGTAGGTGCGGCAACCGGGATGGGTGTGGCCGACGTTCCACAGCCAGACCCGGCCGTCCACCGTCAGCCGGCGCGGTGCGCGAGCACGTCTCATGGACCGCAGCCTACGAGGGCGGGCCACCCGCTGGACGGGGGGCGGGGTGACCTTTCTAGGCTGACCCCATGGCCGACGAGTCCCCCCTCATCCGCAGTCTGCGCGCCGCCGTGGCCGCCGCCCCCGGTGACGTCCCCCTGCGCCTCCACTTCGCCGAGCTCCTCCTCGCGGCGGGTCGCAACGACGAGGCCGTCGCGGAGGCGGCCGTCGCGCTCCAGCACGCGCCCGGTGACGCGGACGCCCGTGCGCTGATGGTCCGGGCGATGGGGATGCCGGCGGCGCCCGCGCCCGAGGCACCGGCCGTGTCGGCGCCCGAGGTGCCGGTCGCGCCCGTACGCGAAGAGCCCGCGCAGCCCCCGGCCGCCCCCTCCTTCGACTGGGACGCCGCCGAGCAGCAGGTCCAGGACCTCGTCGGGCCCCGGTTCCTGGACGCCCCGCAGGCCGACGGCGCCGCCGGGACCGCCGGGGACGCCGCCGCCTGGGACGTCGACGCCCCCGGCACCGTACGCCTCGCCGACGTCGGCGGCATGGACGAGGTCAAGGAGCGTCTGGAGGCCGCCTTCCTCGCGCCCATGCGCAACCCCGAACTGCGCAGGCTGTACGGCAAGTCGCTGCGCGGCGGCCTCCTCCTCTACGGCCCGCCCGGCTGCGGCAAGACGTTCATCGCGCGGGCCGTCGCGGGCGAGCTCGGCGCCAACTTCCTCACCGTCTCGCTCTCCGACGTCCTCGACATGTGGATCGGGGCCTCCGAGAAGAACGTCCACGACATCTTCGAGACCGCCCGCCGCCAGGCGCCCTGCGTCGTCTTCCTCGACGAGCTGGACGCCCTCGGCGCCAAGCGTTCGCGCACCCACCACAGCGGCCTGCGCAACGTCGTCAACCAGCTCCTCACCGAGCTCGACGGCATCGCGAGCGGCGCCGGCAACGAGGGCGTCTTCGTCCTCGCCGCCACCAACGTGCCCTGGGACGTGGACATCGCGCTGCGCCGCCCGGGCCGCCTCGACCGCACGCTGCTCGTGCTGCCGCCGGACGCCGCCGCCCGGGAGGCGATCCTCCGCTACCACCTGCGGGAGCGTCCCATCGAGGCCGTCGACCTCGGCAAGCTCGTCAAGGCCACCGAGGACTTCTCCGGCGCGGACCTCGCCCACGTCTGCGAGACGGCCGCCGAGGCCGCGCTCCTCGACTCCGCCCGCACCGGCTCCGTGCGCCTGATCACCACCAAGGACCTGCTCGGCGCGGCCAGGCAGATCAAGCCGTCCACGGAGCCGTGGTTCGCCGCCGCCCGGAACGTCGCCATGTTCGCCAACGAGGGCGGCCTGTACGACGACCTCCTCGCCCACCTCAAGCGGAAGCGCAAGCTGTGACCGCCCCCTCCACCGCGCTCGCCCGCGCCGAGGCGCTCTACGAGACCGGACGGTACGCGCAGGCCGGCGAGCTCGTCGCCCGGCACCTGGCGAGCGAACCGGAGGACGCCGAGGCGCTCGTCCTGCTCGCCCGCTGCCACCACCGGGCCGGCGACCGGTCCGCCGCCCTCACCGCCGTCGACCAGGCGCTGCGGATCGAGCCCGAGCTGCTCGGGGGCTGGCTGATGCGGGTCCACGTCCTCCTCGCCGACCGGCGGTTCCAGGAGGCGGAGGCCACCGCCCGGCACGCCGTCGAACTCGCCCCGCAGTACTGGGGAACCCACTACGCGCTCGGCACCGCCCTCGCCGAGCACGCCGAACACGCGCGCACGCCCGCGCGTACCGTCGAGGCGTACGAGGCGGCGCGGACCGCCGTGGGCCTCGCGCCCGAGGAGGACGCGGCCCACTTCCTGGTCGGCCTCACCGCCCAGCGGCGCGGCGACCACGCCACCGCGCAGCGGGCGTACGAGACGACCCTGCGGCTCAACCCGCAGAGCAGCGAGGCCCACAACAACCTCTCGCTGCTGCGGCTGCGGCGCCGCTGGTTCCGGCGCGGGGCCTGGACGCAGGCCGCCGAGGGCTTCGTCGCCTCCGCCGCGCTCGACCTCCAGGACCGCAAGGCCCGCTACAACCTGGAGGCCATGGCCTGGAACACCGCCGCCGGGGCCCGCTGGGTCGCCCTCGTCGGCTTCCTGGCCTCCGCCGTCGCCGACGCCGCGATCCCCGACGGCGCGACCTGGGTCGTCGCGGCCGTGCCGCTCCTGGTCGGCGCGGCCGTGATCCTCGGCGCCTGGGCGGGGTGGGGGGTGTGGATGGCCCGCCGGGTGCCGCCCCGGCTGCGCCGGCCCCTGCTCCTCGTGGCCCGCGGCTGCCGGCCCGTGCTGTTCATGGCGGGGGCCGTCGGGCTCCTCGGCCTCTACTCGCTCGTCTCGCTCGCCCTGTGGTCCTTCGACTCGGGCGTGATGGGCGGGGCCGGCACGCTCCTGTTCTGGGGCGTGATCGTCACGTACTGGGTGAGCCGCTCGGCGCTCAACCGCCGCGCGCCGAAGGACTGACGCCCCCGGCCGGGGCCTTCCCCCCGACTGTCGGAGGCGACGGATAGCATGACCGGGTAGTTGATCGTCAAGGCACGGCCGGCACATGGTCAGTGGTCGGCATCAGACCGAGGAGGTCCGGGACATGGCCGGAGAGCCGCAGAGCGACTGCCTGTTCTGCAAGATCGTGTCAGGGGAGGTGCCGGCGACGATCGTGCGCGAGACGGAGACCACCGTCGCGTTCCGCGACATCAACCCGCAGGCGCCCACGCACGTCCTCGTGATCCCGCGCCTGCACCACCCCGACGCCGCCTCGCTGGCCGCCGCCGAGCCGGCCGTCGCCGCCGACATACTGCGCGAGGCGGGCGAGGTCGCCGCGCAGGAGAAGATCGACGGCAGCGGCTTCCGGATCGTCTTCAACACCGGTGCCGGCGCCGGCCAGACCGTCTTCCACGCCCACGCGCACGTCCTCGGCGGCCGCGGCCTCAATTGGCCCCCCGGATAACCCGTGTCCGTACGCGAACTGGTCGTCCTCGGGACCGCGAGCCAGGTCCCGACCCGGCACCGCAACCACAACGGCTACGTGCTGCGCTGGGACGGCAGGGGCATCCTCTTCGACCCGGGCGAGGGCACCCAGCGCCAGATGCTGCGGGCCGGGGTCGCCGCGCACGACCTCGACCGGATCTGCGTCACGCACTTCCACGGCGACCACTCGCTCGGCCTGGCCGGGGTGATCCAGCGGATCAACCTCGACCAGGTCCCCCACCCGGTCACCGCCCACTACCCGGCGAGCGGGCAGCACTTCTTCGAGCGGCTGCGGTACGCCACGGCCTACCGCGAGACCGTGAAGCTGACCGAGTCGCCCGTCGCCGCCGACGGGCCGCTCGCCGTCACCGAGTCCTTCACCCTGGACGCCCGCCGGCTCTCCCACCCCGTCGAGTCCTACGGCTACCGGATCACCGAGCCCGACGGGCGCCGCCTCCTGCCCGAGAAGCTCGCCGCGCACGGCATCAAGGGCCCCGACGTCGGCCGGATCCAGCGCGAGGGCGGACTGAACGGCGT
The DNA here is from genome assembly GCF_044544765.1 of Streptomyces sp. NPDC053513. Taxonomy (NCBI): domain Bacteria; kingdom Bacillati; phylum Actinomycetota; class Actinomycetes; order Kitasatosporales; family Streptomycetaceae; genus Streptomyces; species Streptomyces sp. NPDC053513. The sequence goes on along the minus strand of NZ_JBITXP010000004.1, from coordinate 115,641 downwards.
CTCCCTCGACGAGGTCAGCGAGGTCCGGCGCGGGCAGCGCTTCGCCTTCGTCATGGACACCCGGCTCTGCGACGGGGTGCACGCCCTCGCCGAGGGCGCCGACATGCTCGTCATCGAGTCGACCTTCCTCGACGAGGACGTCCGGCTCGCCACCGACCACGGCCATCTGACGGCCGGACAGGCCGCCGCCGTCGCACGCGACGCGGGCGTCCGGCACCTCGTCCTGACCCACTTCTCGCAGCGCTACTCCGACCCCGCCGCCTTCGAACGGCAGGCGCGGGCGGCCGGGTTCGACGGCGAGCTGAGCATTGCCCAGGACCTCATGAGGGTCCCCGTACCGAAACGAACGTGACCATGCCCGTACCCAAGGCAGAACTGCACCTCCACATCGAGGGCACCCTCGAACCCGAGCTCGCCTTCGCGCTCGCGGCCCGCAACGGCGTCACCCTGCCGTACGCGGACACCGACGCCCTCCGCGCGGCGTACAGCTTCGGCGACCTCCAGTCCTTCCTGGACCTCTACTACAACCTGATGGCGGTCCTGCGCACCGCCGAGGACTTCACCGAGCTCGCCGACGCCTACCTGGAGCGGGCCGCCGCCCAGGGCGTCCGGCACGCCGAGATCTTCTTCGACCCGCAGGCGCACACCGCCCGCGGCGTCCCGATCGGCACCGTGATCGAGGGCCTCGGCGCCTCCCTCGACCGTGCCGAGGAGCGGTACGGGATCTCCACCCGGCTCATCCTCTGCTTCCTGCGCGACGAGTCGGCCGAGTCGGCGCTCGCGACCCTGGACGCCGCGAAGCCGTACCTGCACCGGATCACCGGGGTGGGCCTGGACTCGGCGGAGGTCGGCCACCCGCCGGCCAAGTTCCGCGAGGTGTACGAGGAGGCCGCCCGGCTCGGCCTGCGCCGCGTCGCCCACGCGGGCGAGGAGGGCCCGGCGGCCTACGTCCGCGAGGCGCTCGACGTGCTCGGCGTGGAGCGGATCGACCACGGGCTGCGCTGCATGGAGGACCCGGAGCTCGTCGACCGGCTGGCCCGCGAGCGGATCCCGCTGACGGTGTGCCCCTTCTCGAACGTCCGGCTCCGCGTCGTCGACACCCTCGCCGACCATCCGCTCCCCGCGATGATGGCGGCGGGGCTGCTCGTCACCGTCAACTCCGACGACCCCGCCTACTTCGGGGGGTACGCGGGCGACAACTTCGACGGGATCCGCGACGCGCTGGGCCTGGCGCCGGAGCAGCTCCGCGAGCTGGCGCGGAACTCCTTCCGGGCGTCGTTCCTGGAGGACGACGAGGCGCGGCGGGCGCGGTACCTCGCCGAGGTGGAGGCGTACGAGTTCGGCGCGTAGCGGCGGTTTTCCGCCGTACCCGTCCCCCGGTTTCCGCCGTACCGGCCCCGTGGGCACCCCGCGCGGCGATACTGGCCGCCGGCGGTCGTCGCGGGGGGAGCAGCAGGTGTCGGACGCGTCCGGTCCCACGGGGGACTCCACGAGCACGGAACCGGGCCCGGCCGTCGGCCGGCCCCCCTACCAGCCGCCCCGGTGGGCCTGGTGGGTGGTCGGGGTCGTGGTGCCGCTGATCGGCGTCCTCGCGACGGTCCTGGCGCAGACGCAGCGCGCGGGCGGCGCGGGCGCGCCACCCGCCCAGGGCGCGCCTCCCGCGGCCCCGTCCGCCACGAGCACCGCCCCGGCCGCCCCGTCGGCCTCCGCGACGCCCTCGGCTCCGGCGTCGCCGAGCTCCTCGCCGTCGGTCTCCTCGCCGCCCGCCTCCGTGCCGTCGCCGGGCCGGGCTCCCACCAGGGCCCCGGCGACGACCCCGCCCGCCCGGCGGTCCGAGGCGCCCGCCCCGCCGGCCCCGACCGCCCGGCAGGACGCCGACGGCGCCGTGGCGCCTCCCGTGGGTTCGCTCGTGCGGATCGTGAACGGCAACAGCGGCCTGTGCCTCGCGGTGCCCGGCGCGTCGACCGAGGTCGTCGACCTGAACCAGTTCGGCTGCGGCCCGTACGCCGACCACTTCTGGCGCCTGAGGGCCGCGGGCGCGGACGGCGCGGGCCGGACCCGCTACCGGATCGTGAACGGCAACAGCGGCTACTGCGCGGCCGTGCCGGCCGCGAGCAAGGACGCGGCGGTGCGCGTCAACCAGTTCCCCTGCGGCGACCACCCCGACCACTTCTGGCGGGTCGAGTACCAGAAGCGGGACGGCGGCGGGCGTCCGCTCTACCGGATCGTCAACGCCAACAGCGGGCTCTGCCTCGCCGTTCCCGGCGCGGCCGCCTACGAGACCGCGCCCGTCGACCAGGCCCCCTGCGGTCCGCGTGCCGACCGCCTCTGGCGGTTCGGCCAGGAGTGAGCCCTCAGCCCCGGTCCGACGGGCGGGCCAGGCGGAACGTCGACTTCGCCATGCGGCGGCGCCCCGCCGGGACCGCGACCGGGGCGACCTCCTGCTCCGGCGCGCCCACCTGCGGGACCAGGGTCGCCGTCCCCGGCCCCCGCCCCGCGAGCACCGCCGCGGGCGCCCCGCCGCGGCGGCGGATCGAGCCCGGGACCAGGGGGCGGCCGGAGGCGTGCCGGGCGACCGCCGTCATGGGGGCGGCGACCAGCAGGAGCAGGGCGCAGAGGACCAGGCCCATGCCCGGATAGCCCGCGCGGTCGGAGAGCAGGGAGCCGGTCACCGGGCCGCAGGCCACGCCGAGGGAGGAGGCCGAGCCGACCATGACGGCCCAGCGGCCGCGCGGGTCGAGGGAGGCGGCGAGGCCCAGGAGGTAGGACAGGACGACCGGGTAGACGGTGTTCCACAGGATCTCGCCGGTCGCGAAGCCGGCGAGGTCCTCGGCGGACGAACTCAGCCACACACAGCCCGCGATGACCACCGTGCCCGCGCCGATCGGGACCGCCCGGCCCAGGCGCGAGCCGAGCGCGCCCGCCGCCGTGACGCCGACGAGGCCCGCGCCGAGCGCCGCCGCGAAGACCGCGCCGACGGTGACCTCGGAGAGGCCGGCCTGGGTGAGTCCGATGCGCCCGCTCACGCCCCACAGGGCGTTCTGCGCGAGGGACCAGCACAGGATGCCTCCGGCGAGCACGGCACCGGCCCGCCGGCAGGGGAGGGGCCCCGGGACCGCCGTGTCCCCGGGCCCCCTGCCGGAGACCGCGGCGGCCGCCGAGGACTCCCGTACCGCGCGCGTGGCCGCCGACGCTTCCTGCGCTGTGCGCGCGGCCGCCGAGGACTCCCGCACCGCGTGCGCGGCCGCCGACGGCTCCCGCACCGCGCGCACGGCCGTCGACCGCTTCCGCACCGCGCGCCCGGCGTCCGGCAGTCGGCCCGTGGCCGGCCACGCCAGGGTCGACGCGCAGGCGATCGCGAGGAGCGGGGCGGCGTGGCCGCCGCCCAGGTGCGGAAGGGTCAGGTAGAGGGCGCCCGCCGTCGCCGAGACGGAGAGCAGGCCGAGGGTCGAGGCGCGGTGCGGGTCGCGCTGCCCGGCGATCCCCGCCACGGCCACCGCCGTCGCCGTGCCCGAGCCGAGGCCGCCGAGGACCGCGCCCGCGACCACCAGCGGCACGAGGCCGGTCGCGGCGGCGGAGCCGTATCCGACGGCCATCGCGAGCAGTCCGGCGCGGGCGGCGCGGCGCGGCGCGATCCGCTCCCCGCGCGCGGCGAGCGCGAAGCCGGCGGTCGAGGAGCCGAGGAGGAGGACGGAGCCGACCAGGCCCGCCTGGGCGGGCGTGAGGCCGAGCCCGGCGGAGAGGCGGCCGACGACGGTCGGCAGCAGGTACGGGGCGAGGTAGCCGGCGGTGAAGAGGGCGACGAGGGCGGCGAGGGCCCCGCCGCGGGTCCGCGAGGACATGGGCGTTCCCAGGAACGGAAAGGGAGGGGAGGGGTGGAGCGCCCGGGGCGTGCGCGGGGCACGGGGGTCGCGGACCATGTGTATCAAGCGGGCGGGCGGCCGGAGAAGGTGGTTTCCGCCGGTTCGGCGTGTGATCCGGGTCACCAACGGTTTGGCGGGCGGCGACGGGGGTAAGAGGGCGTATTTCTGTGCGCCCCGCCCGTCCCCCCATCCCCATCAGGCACACTGATCTGATCCGCACCGCGACCGGGGAGTCTGCCGTGACCACAGCAAGGGGAGAGCAGCCGCAACACGACGCAGGGGTCGACCCGTTGGTGTGCCTGCGCGAGCCCACCGACCCGGCCTGCGACGTCTTCCTGACCGGCACCGTCTTCCTGGACATCATCTTCACCGGCCTGGACAGCGCCCCCGTCCGCGGCACCGAGTCCTGGGCCCGGGGGATGGGGTCGAGCCCGGGCGGCGTCGCCAACATGGCCACTGCCCTCGCCCGGCTCGGACTCCGCACCTCGCTCGCCGCCGCCTTCGGCGACGACCACTACGGCGAGTACTGCTGGGACGCCCTGGAGCAGGGCGAGGGGATCGACCTGTCGCTCTCCCGGACCGTGCCCGGCTGGCACTCGCCCGTCACCGTCTCCATGGCCTACGAGGGCGAGCGGACGATGGTCTCCCACGGCCACGAGGCCCCGCCGCTCGACGGCGCCCTGCCCGCCTACCCGCCGCACGCGCGCGCCGCCGTCGCCTCCCTCGTGCCCGGCCGCTCCGAGGACTGGGTCGCCCAGGCCGCCCGCGGCGGCGCCAAGGTCTTCGCCGACGTCGGCTGGGACGACACCGGCCGATGGGACCTGGCCGGCCTCACCGACCTCCAGCACTGCGAGGCCTTCCTGCCCAACGCCGCCGAGGCGATGCGCTACACCCGCACCGAATGCCCCCGGGCCGCCGCCCGCGCCCTCGCCGACAAGGTCCGCTACGCCGTGGTCACCCTCGGCGCCGAGGGCGCCTACGCCGTGGACGGCGCCACCGGCGAGACCGCCGAGGTCCCCGCCATCCAGGTCTCCGCCCTCGACCCGACCGGCGCGGGGGACGTCTTCGTCGCCGGTTTCGTCACCGGCACCCTCGCCGACTGGCCGCTCGCCGACCGGCTCGCCTTCGCCGGCCTGACCGCGGCCCTGTCGGTGCAGGAGTTCGGCGGCTCGCTGTCCGCCCCGACCTGGGGCGAGATCGCCGCCTGGTGGCAGCACGTCCAGGGCCACGCCCGGCAGGACCCCGAGGCGCTGCGCAGCCGCTACGCCTTCCTGGAGCGGCTCCTGCCCGCCCCCGCCCGCGCGTGGCCGCTGCGCAGGGCCGTGCCCACGATCGGGTTCAGGGCGGCCCACCCGTAAACCGCTACGGGCTTGTCGGTACCTGGTCGTAGGCTTGGTAGCCGAGAGGTCGTCGAGCGGCGAGGACCCCGCAACGGGAGGTATGCGCAGGCCACAGTGCCGGCCCATGACTCACACACCCACAGCCCACGACGGAGCGCCCCGCGAGGAGGCGCCCGGACAGGCCCGCGCCCACTTCACCGTCCCCGCGAAGCACCCCATGGTGACCGTCCTCGGATCCGGTGACTCGCTGCTCCGCGTGATCGAGCGGTCGTTCCCGGCGACCGACATCCACGTGCGGGGCAACCAGGTCAGCGCGGTCGGAGACGCGACGGAAGTCGCCCTGATCCAGCGCCTGTTCGACGAGATGATGCTGGTGCTCCGCACCGGTCAGCCGATGACGGAGGACGCAGTGGAACGCTCGATCGCCATGCTCAGGGCGAGCGGGAACGGATCGGCGGAGGCCGGCGAGGAGACCCCCGCCGAGGTCCTCACGCAGAACATCCTCTCCAGCCGGGGACGCACGATCCGCCCCAAGACGCTCAACCAGAAGCGGTACGTCGACGCGATCGACAAGCACACGATCGTCTTCGGCATCGGCCCCGCCGGCACCGGCAAGACCTACCTCGCCATGGCGAAGGCGGTCCAGGCCCTGCAGTCCAAGCAGGTCACCCGGATCATCCTGACCCGCCCCGCCGTCGAGGCGGGCGAGCGCCTCGGCTTCCTGCCCGGCACGCTCTACGAGAAGATCGACCCGTACCTGCGGCCGCTCTACGACGCCCTGCACGACATGCTCGACCCGGACTCCATCCCCAAGCTGATGGCGAACGGGACGATCGAGGTCGCGCCGCTGGCGTACATGCGCGGACGGACGCTGAACGACGCGTTCATCATCCTCGACGAGGCGCAGAACACGAACCCCGAGCAGATGAAGATGTTCCTCACCCGCCTCGGCTTCGACTCGAAGATCGTCATCACCGGTGACGTCACCCAGGTCGACCTGCCGAACGGCACGAAGAGCGGTCTGCGGCAGGTCCGGGACATCCTCGACGGGGTCCAGGACGTGCACTTCTCGACGCTCACGTCGCAGGATGTCGTCCGGCACAAGCTCGTCGGCCGTATCGTCGACGCGTACGAGCAGTACGACAGCCGCAACGGGAAGTAGCAGAAACAGCACATGTCGATCGACGTCAACAACGAGTCCGGCACCGAGGTCGACGAGCAGGCGATCCTCGACATCGCCCGCTACGCGCTCGCGCGCATGCGCATCCACCCGCTCTCCGAACTCTCGGTGATCGTCGTGGACGCGGAGGCGATGGAGCAGCTCCACATCCAGTGGATGGACCTGCCCGGACCGACGGACGTCATGTCCTTCCCGATGGACGAGCTGCGCCCGCCGTCGAAGGACGACGAGGAGCCCCCGCAGGGCCTCCTCGGCGACATCGTGCTCTGCCCCGAGGTCGCCACCCAGCAGGGCAAGGACGCGCCGACGCAGCACTCCATGGACGAGGAGCTCCAGCTCCTCACCGTCCACGGCGTGCTGCACCTGCTCGGGTACGACCACGAGGAGCCGGACGAGAAGGCCGAGATGTTCGGCCTCCAGGCGGCGATCGTCGACGGCTGGCGCGCGGAGAAGGGGCTCACCGGCCCGTCCCCGGCGCCGACCGTCTCCTGACCCCGATGGACGCTTCGCTGATCCTCGGCGCGGTCGCGCTGGTCGTCGTCGCCTGGCTCGCCGCCTGCGCCGAGGCCGGTCTCGCCCGCGTCTCCAGCTTCCGCGCCGCCGAGGCCGTCCGGTCCGGGCGGCGCGGCTCGGAGAAGCTCGCCCAGGTCGCCGCCGACCCGACCCGCTATCTCAACGTGGCGCTGCTCGTCCGCGTCGCCTGCGAGATGGCGGCCGGCGTCCTCGTCACGTACGCCTGCCTGGAGGCCTTCCCGGAGACCTGGGAGGCGCTCCTCGTCGCCATCGTCGTGATGGTCCTCGTCTCGTACGTGGCCGTCGGCGTCTCGCCGCGCACCATCGGCCGCCAGCACCCGCTGAACACGGCGACCGCCGCCGCGTACGTGCTGCTGCCGCTGGCCCGGATCATGGGTCCGATCCCGCAGCTGCTCATCCTCATCGGCAACGCGCTGACCCCGGGCAAGGGCTTCCGCAAGGGCCCCTTCGCCTCCGAGGCCGAGCTGCGGGCCATGGTCGACCTCGCCGAGCAGGAGTCGCTGATCGAGGACGAGGAGCGCCGGATGGTGCACTCGGTCTTCGAGCTGGGCGACACCCTCGTCCGCGAGGTGATGGTGCCCCGGACCGATCTCATCTGCATCGAGCGGTACAAGACGATCCGTCAGGCCCTCACCCTCGCGCTGCGCTCCGGTTTCTCCCGGATACCGGTCACCGGCGAGAACGAGGACGACATCGTCGGCATCGTCTACCTGAAGGACCTGGTCCGCCGGACCCACATCAACCGGGACTCCGAGGCCGACCTGGTGTCCACCGCGATGCGGCCCGCCGCCTTCGTGCCCGACACCAAGAACGCCGGCGACCTGCTGCGCGAGATGCAGCAGGAGCGCAACCACGTCGCCGTCGTCATCGACGAGTACGGCGGCACGGCGGGCATCGTCACCATCGAGGACATCCTGGAGGAGATCGTCGGCGAGATCACCGACGAGTACGACCGGGAGCTGCCGCCCGTCGAGGAGCTCGGTGAGGACCGCTACCGGGTCACCGCCCGCCTCGACGTCGGCGACCTCGGCGAGCTGTACGGCTTCGGCCCCGACGAGTACGACGACGAGGACGTGGAGACCGTCGGCGGTCTGCTCGCCAAGGCCCTCGGCCGGGTCCCGATCTCGGGCGCCAGGGCGGCCGTGGAGCTGCCGGACGGACGCTCGCTGCGGCTGACGGCCGAGGCTTCCGCCGGCCGCCGGAACAAGATCGTCACCGTGCTCGTGGAACCGCTGGAACCGGAGGAGAAGCCGGAGTGACCCCCGACGAGCTGCGAACCTTCTGCCTGGACTTCAACGACGCGACGGAGGAGTTCCCCTTCAGCCCGGAGGTCTCCGTCTTCAAGGTCGCCGGGAAGATGTTCGCGCTCTCGTGGCTCGACGCCGAGCCGCTGCGGGTCAACCTCAAGTGCGACCCGGACGAGGCGGTACGGCTCCGCCGGGAGCACCCGGCGATCGCTCCCGGGTACCACATGAACAAGCGGCACTGGAACACCGTGACCGTCGGAGAGCTCCCGGACCGGATGGTCCGGGAGCTCGTCGAGGACTCGTACGACCTGGTGGTCGCGGGTCTGCCGAAGGCCGTACGACTCCGCCTCGACAGGCCCTGACCCACAGGCGGTGCCGGAGGCCTCAGGACCGGCGCCGCAGGCCGAGGGCGACCACGGCCGCCGCGCCCAGCACGATCGCCGCGTCCAGGGCGATGACCGTGCGGACACCGGCGAAGAGGTCCGAGCCGGTGGTGGCGAGCACCCCGAGCAGCGGGATGCCGACGGTGAGACCGACCTGCTGGGTGGTGGTGACCAGACCGGTCGCCAGCCCCTGCTCCTCGTCGCGGACGCCGGAGGTGACGGTCACGCCGTACGAGATGATCGCGCCGAGGTGCAGCATCGACGCCAGGGAGACGGCCACGGTCGCCAGGACCGCGCCGGACTCCCGGCCGACGCCGAGGATCGCGGCGGTGAGCAGGCCCTGGCCGAGCAGCGAGACCACCAGGGTGCGCTGGGCGCCGAACCGGCCGATCACCCTCGGGGTGAACATGCCGGCGACGACCGAGACCGCGCCCTGGACGCCGAAGACGATGCCGGAGGCGAAGGCCGAGAGGCCCAGGGTCCCCTGCAGGTACAGGGTCAGGACGAAGACGATCGTCGACATCATCGAGAAGGTGACCAGACCGCCCAGGTTGCCGAAGGCGACGGTACGGCGGCGCAGCACCGGCAGCGAGACCAGCGGGGCCGGGTGCCGGGACTCGATCACGCCGAAGGCCACGAGCAGCAGCACGCCCAGGGCGAGGGCGACGGGGACGTCCACGCCGCCGAAGCCGCGCTCGGCCGCCGTCGTCAGGGCGTAGATCAGGGAGAGCAGACCGCCGGTGACGGTCATCGCGCCGGGCACGTCGAGGCGGGGCCGCTCGGGGGTGCGGGACTCGGGCAGCAGGCCCGGGGCGAGCGGCAGCACGATCAGCGTGAAGACGGCGAGCAGGGCCATCGTGGAGCGCCAGCCGAGGGTGTCGGTCATGACGCCGCCGAGCACCATGCCGATGGTGAAGCCGAGGGACATCAGGGTGCCGGAGATGCCGAGGGCCCTGGCCCGCAGCGGGCCCTCGGGGAAGACGGTGGTGAGCAGCGCCATGCCGGTCGGCACGATCGCCGCCGCGCCCAGGCCCTGGAGGGCCCGGCCGGCGAGGAAGGCGCCGGGGCTCCAGGCGAGGGTGGCGAGCAGGGAGGCCGCGCCGAAGAGCACGAGGCCGGAGAGGAAGAGCTTCTTGCGGCCGAAGAGGTCGCCGATCCGGCCGAAGAGCAGCAGGAAGCCGCCGGAGGGCAGGGCGAAGGCGGTGACCGCCCACTGGAGGGCGGACGGGTCGAAGCGCAGGTCGGCGCCGAGGACGGGCAGCGCGACGTTCAGGACGGAGAAGTCGAGCGCCACCATGAACTGGGCGGCGCACAGCACGAAGAGGACGAGCCGGTCGCGGCCGGTGAGGGCCGGGGGAGCGGCCGGGGCGGTGGAGGGCGAGGCCGGGGAGGCGGAGGCGGGGGAATCGGGCGGGGTGGTCGTCGTTGCCATGCCCCCACCTTCGGCGGGCGGGAACAACGCCGGGGAGCGGGTACTTATCCTGTTGGTCGTACCACCAGGCATCCACCATGCGTCCAGGGGGAGGAAGCACACGTGGCCACCGCTCTCGAGAGTGCCGGCGCGAAGCAGCACCGACTCGGCGAACTGCGCGAGTTCCTGATGAGCCGTCGGGCCCGGGTCAGCCCGGCCGAGGCGGGCCTCCCGGACGGCGGCGCGCGCCGCCGCACCCCGGGCCTGCGCCGCGAGGAGGTCGCGGTCCTCGCGGGCGTCGGGGTCTCCTGGTACCAGTGGCTGGAGCAGGGCCGGGACATCACGGTCTCCCCGCAGGTCCTCGACTCGGTGGCGCGGGTGCTGCGGCTGAGCCCGGCCGAGCGGCGCCATCTGTACGTCCTGGCGGCGCTGAACCCGCCGCCGCTGGAGGCGGCCCCGGAGGACCTGGACATGTGCCACGGCCTGCGGCGGCTCATCGACGCGTGGATGCCGTTCCCGGCGCACATCATGGACCAGTACTGGAACACCGTGATGTGGAACGACGCGGCGGCGATCGTGCTCGGGATGCGCAAGGAGATCGTGCAGAACTGCCTGATCGCGTTCTTCACGGACCCGCTGTACCGCTCGCGGTCGAAGCGCTGGGAGGAGCTGGCACCGAAGATCGTCGCGCAGTTCCGCTCGGCGTGCTCCGAGTGCCCGGACGACGAGGGCTTCCGGGCGGTGGTCGAGGAGGCCAAGGAGCTCAGCCCGGAGTTCGCGGAGCTGTGGGAGCGGCGGGACATCCTGCCGGGCGGCCAGAACCGCAAGGAGATGGAGCACCCGCTGGTCGGCACGCTGGTCGTCGAGGCCACCCAGCTCAGGGTCCCGGCCCGCCCGGACCTGGTGATCGTGATGCACACCCCGCTCCCGGAGGCCGACACGGCCGAGAAGCTGGAGTGGCTGGTGTCGCCGGAGGGGCGCCGCGGGGCGATGTACCCGGTCGCGGGCTGACACCCGGCCCCGGTCGCGGGCGGACCCGGACCGGTCGCCGGCCCTGGTCCGCCGGCCGGGCGGGTCGCGGGCTGAGACCCGGGGCGATCACGGGCTGAGACCGGACCGGGCGCGCCCCGGGCCCCGACCTATGCTCGGTCCATGACACTCAGCAGCGAGCACGGCGACCTCGGCGCCGAGGACCTCAAGATCATCACCCTTGCGCGGAGCGCCCGCGCCCGTAACGGCGTCCCCGAGGGCGCGGCCGTGCGCGACGAGACGGGCCGCACCTATGTGGCCGGCACCGTGGAGCTGGAGTCGCTCAAGCTGAGCGCCCTGCGGACCGCGGTCGCGATGGCCGTGGCCAGCGGCGCCGAGTCCCTGGAGGCGGCGGCCGTGGTGTCGAACGCCGAGGCCGCCTCGGAGGAGGACCGCGCGGCCGTACGGGACCTGGGCGGCCCGGAGACCCCGGTGCTGCTCGCGGGCCCCGACGGCAAGCTGCGCGCGGCGGTCACGGCGGGCTGAGGAAGCCGGTCAGGGCAGCGGGGGCCGGGCGGAACGCCGGGCCCCCGCGTCTTTGTGTGTTTGTGAAGGATCACCGCGTCTTCTCTTGCCTTCCCGTGCCGTCTGCGCGTCAATGACAGCGGTTCGTCCGACGGACCGTCAGATCTCCATCGTTCACGCAGTGTCCGCACCCCTGCGTTCGGCATCGGAAGGGGTTCGAACCCACCATGAGAAGCAGAAGCACCTTAGGGACCGTCGCGGTCCTCACCGGGGCGCTCGCCGCCGCCGGACTCGCCTTCGCCCCGACGGCCGGCGCCGTCTCCCCGGGCTCGGCGACGGCGACGTACGACTGCGGCAGCTGGGGCGGTGGCGCCGCCACCCTCACGGCCACGCAGAGCGGCACCGCCGCGACCATCACCATCAGTTCCTCCGTCACGACGCCGATCGCGGTCGGCGCCGACACGATCAGCTCGACCCTGACGATGGCCAAGGCCGGCGGCGGCACCCGGGTCTTCACCGGGAAGAAGAACCCGGCACGCGCCGCCGGACAGTCCGTCGTCATGGGCCCGCTGAGCGGGACCGTGGCCTCGGGTGACAGCCTCAACTCGTACTTCGCGGGGGTCGCCCTCAAGATGGTGATCTTCGGGGTCACGGTGAACTGTGACGCGGTGACCTCGCAGTCGCCGGGCCCGTTCGTCTTCAGCTGAGCCCCGTCCCCACCCGGACCGGTGTCGCCTTTCGCGGCACCGGTCTCTGTCGTGACCTGCGGTGTGACCTCTGTCGCGACCTCCGTCGTGACCTGCGAAAACGGCGGAAATCCGCCGATCTTGACAGTATCTGATGGGTCATCAGTCGATGTGTTTCGATTCCATTGACTTCTCTCCGCCCGCAGCCGTCAATGGCGCCCACTCATCCCTCAGGAGGGGGCACACCATGGCATTCACCCGATCCCGGGCGGTGACCCGAAGACGGCGCTGGACCGCCGTCCTCGGCGTCACCGCCCTCGCGGTCGCCGGCACGGGCGCGCTCGCCGCCCCGGCCGGCGCGACGACCACCTCGCAGACGGTGGACTTCCAGACCCGCTGCGTCCCGCCGCCGATCGCCGGCATCCCGCCCATCGAGGGCACCACCACCGCCCGGATCACGGTCGACAAGCCCAGCCCCAAGGTCGGCGAGACCGTGACCGTGACCTACACCGTCACCAAGCCCGCCGCGTCCAACCCCGTCGACCTCGCGCTCCCGGCCGACATCATGACGCCCAGCGGCAAGGTGGTCCTCGGCGGCGCCCAGACCGGCACGGTCACCGTCACCGGCCCCAAGAAGAACCCGCCGGTCCCCGGCAAGGGCTCCTTCCCGGCCTTCTCGATGACGGGCACCTTCACCGCCACCGAGGCCGGGTCGATCACCCTCTCGCCCGGCGACTACAACATCCACACCAGCTACCTCATGGAGCTGGACACCCCCTGTACGGTGCTCAACCCGCCCGCCCCGGTCTCCGAGACGGTCGTCGCGAGCCCCGTGACCAGCCCCAACCTCCGCGCGCTCCAGCTCGACAACGCCTCCGGCGACCCCGGCGTCCGGGTCACCGTCACCGGCTCCAAGTTCACCCCGCTCACCGAGGTCACCGTCGCCGGCCGCGCCGGAGCGGCGGAGACCGCCGACAGGATGACCGTCACGACCGACGGCGAGGGCGGCTTCGCCGCGCGCCTGAAGGTCAACGACCCGGCGACCACCGGGATCGTGGCGTACGAGGGCTCGGCCTGGGACCCCGAGAAGGGCGCCGGACCCGTCGCGTACAAGGTGATCGTCCCGGCCCCGCCGAACAGCCAGACGATCACGGCGGCCGTCAACGCGGGCGAGCTGTCCATGACGCAGGCCGGGGACGCCGTCCAGCTGTCCTCCGTCGACTTCGGCGCGGGCGGCGCGGCCACCGGAGCCCTGCAGACGGTGACCGTCAAGGACTTCCGCGGCGGCCCCGCCGGCTGGTCCCTGACGGGCAAGGTCACCGACTTCACCGGCCCCGGCGGCGCCATCGGCGGCGACAAGCTCAGCTGGACCCCCGCCTGCACCGCCAAGGCCGGCAGCCCCAGCGCCTGCGCGGCCGGCTCGGCGGGCCCGGTCGGCAGCGGCGGCGCGACCCTCGCCTCCACCCCGAACGGCACCCTCACGGGCGGCGAGTTCACCGTCGACGCGCAGCTCTCCCTCGACGTCCCGGCGTTCACCGCGCCCGGCTCGTACGCGGGCGTGCTCACGCTGACCCTGTCCTGACCGTCCCGCGGGCCGGGCGCGCACCCGGCCGGCCCGCCCCGATCCGCACCCCGGGGGTCCGCACCCGTGCGCAAGCTCTCCGCACTCCTCCTGAGCACCCTGAGCGCCCTCGCCGTGCTGCTCGGCCCCGCGCCGGGCGCCCGGGCCGCCGAGAACGGCGAGTGGGCCGTCTACCCGGCCGCCTCCCGGCTCGGCGGCCGCCCGTACTTCTACCACTCCGCCGATCCCGGCACCACGCTCACCGACCGCGTCACCGTGGCCAACAAGACGTCCGCCCCGCTCACCTTCCGGCTGTACGGCGCCGACGCCTACAACACCGACCGGGACGGCGGCTTCGCCGTCCGCACCCAGCGGGAGAAGCAGACCGGCGCCGGAGCCTGGATCAAGCCCGAGCGGACCCGGATCACCGTCCCGGCCCGCTCCGCCGTCACCGTCCCCTACACCCTGACCGTGCCCGCCGACGCCGACCCCGGCGACCACCCCGGGGCCCTCGTCGCCCTCGACGAGCGGATCGCCCGGGGCGGCGAGGGCTCCGTCGCCGTCGGCGTCCAGCGCGCGGTCGGCGCCCGCGTCTACCTCCGGGTCAACGGGCCGACCGTCCCCGCCCTCGCCGTCGAGGACGTCACCCTCGACCAGGACCGGCCGCTGGTCCCCGGCACCCGTACGAGCAGCGCCCTCGTCTCGTACACCCTGCACAACCGGGGCAACGTCACCCTCGACCCCAAGGTCGTCCTGAAGGCCCGGGGCCTCTTCGGCCGCACCCTCCTCGACCGCGACCTGACCGGGGTCCCCGCCGAGCTGCTGCCCCGGCAGAAGATCCGGCTCACCGCGCGCTGGACCGGCTCCCCGCAGCTCGACTGGGGCGACGTGACCCTCACCGCCACCGCGAAGGACGTGAAGGAGACCGGCACCGTGTCCTTCCTGGCCCTGCCCTGGTTCGCCGCCGCGGTCCTCGTCGTGGGCGGCGCGGCCGGGCTGTACGGGCTGCGGATACGGCGCCGCCGGGCACTGAGTGCGTGACGCGGGCGCTCATCGGGGACAATGGCCCCCATGAGCGCTCGCAACCAAGAAACCGAAGCCGTCCACCGGGCCGGCTTCGCCTGCTTCGTCGGCCGCCCCAACGCGGGCAAGTCCACCCTCACGAACGCTCTGGTCGGCCAGAAGGTGGCCATCACCTCGAACCGGCCGCAGACCACCCGGCACACCGTGCGCGGCATCGTGCACCGCCCGGACGCACAGCTGATCCTGGTCGACACCCCCGGCCTCCACAAGCCGCGCACCCTCCTCGGCGAGCGGCTCAACGACGTCGTGCGCACCACCTGGGCCGAGGTCGACGTCATCGGCTTCTGCCTGCCCGCCGACCAGAAGCTCGGCCCCGGCGACCGCTTCATCGCCAAGGAGCTCGCCGAGATCAAGAAGACCCCCAAGGTCGCGATCGTCACCAAGACCGACCTGGTGGACTCCAAGACCCTCGCCGAGCAGCTCATCGCCATCGACCAGCTCGGGCGCGAGCTGGGCATCGAGTGGGCGCAGATCGTCCCCGTCTCGGCCGTCGGCGACAAGCAGGTCCAGCTCGTCGCGGACCTGCTCATCCCGCTCCTGCCGGAGTCCCCGCCGCTCTACCCGGAGGGCGACCTCACGGACGAGCCGGAGCAGGTCATGGTCGCGGAGCTGATCCGCGAGGCCGCGCTCGAAGGCGTACGGGACGAGCTGCCGCACTCGATCGCGGTGGTCGTCGAGGAGATGATCCCGCGCGAGAACCGCCCGGCGGACCGGCCGCTGCTCGACATCCACGCGAACGTGTACATCGAGCGCCCCAGCCAGAAGGGCATCATCATCGGCCCCAAGGGCAGCCGCCTCAAGGAGGTCGGCATGAAGTCCCGCAAGCACATCGAGGCGCTCCTCGGCACCCCGGTCTTCCTCGACCTCCACGTGAAGGTCGCGAAGGACTGGCAGCGGGACCCCAAGCAGCTGCGGAAGCTGGGCTTCTAGGGGTCCCGCCACCCTCCGGCCGGAGGACACCCCCCAGGCCCCCCAGGGCTCACGCCCCTTCCTTGAGGACCCTCGTGACGAGGGTCCTCTGGGCGTCCGTGAGGTGCGGGTCGCGGCAGTGGACCGTGCGGCCGTCGACGGTGATCTCGTACGAGAAGCCGTCCGGCACGCCCCGGCCGCGACCGTCGTCGCCGTCCGCGACGGCGGCGGCGACGAGGGACTCCCACTCGGGTCCCGAGACCTCCACCTCCGCCGACCGCTCGATGCCCGCGAAACCGCCCGTGCGTCGCACTCGAATCCGCATGGGCCCTGTCTACCAGCCGGTCACTCGGCGGGCACCCCCACCGCCGTCCAGGCCTTCAGGACGGCCTGGATCTCCTCCCCGTCGCCGTACCGCGCCCGCGCCGCCGCCACGGTGGCCCGCGCGAACTCCGAGAAGCGGGCCTCCCCGGTCAGCGTGCCGCCGGTCATCACGTCGTACCAGATCTGTCCGGCCCGCTCCCAGGCGTTCCCGCCGAGCTCGGTGGCCAGCAGGTAGAAGGCGTGGTTGGGGATGCCGGAGTTGATGTGCACGCCGCCGTTGTCGGAGCTGGTGCGCACGTAGTCGGCCATGGTGGCCGGCTGCGGGTCCTTGCCGAGGACGTCGTCGTCGTAGGCCGTGCCGGGCTCCTTCATGGAGCGCAGCGCGACGCCGTTGTCGACGGCGGGGCCGAGGAGCCCGGCGCCGATCAGCCAGTCGGCCTGGGCGGCGGTCTGACCCAGCGCGTACTGCTTCACGAGCGAGCCGAAGACGTCGGAGACCGACTCGTTGAGCGCCCCGGACTGGCCGTAGTAGGCGAGGTCGGCGGTGTGCTGGGTGAAGCCGTGCGCCAGCTCGTGGCCGATGACGTCGACGGGGAGCGTGAAGTCGAGGAACAGCTCGCCGTCGCCGTCGCCGAACACCATCTGCTCGCCGTTCCAGAAGGCGTTGTCGTACTTCTCGTCGAAGTGGACGCTCGCGAGGAGCGGCATGCCCGCGCCGTCGATCGAGCGGTGGCCGTAGGCCTTCGCGAAGAGGTCGAAGGTCGCGCCGAGACCGGCGTAGGCGCGGTTCACGGTGGCGTCCCGCACCGCGGCGTCCCCCTCGCCGCGCACCTGGGCGCCGGGCAGCTCCGTGCGGTGACCGGCGTCGTAGACGGTGCGCTTCGGCCGGTCGGCGGGCCCGGCGTCCGCGGGGGCGGCCGGGCCCTGCGCGCGCGCCGTGCGCTGCGCCGTGTCCACCAGGAGCGTGCGCCGGGCGGCCTCGGAGATCGCCGGGTCGTCGGATTCCGCGAGCCGCTCCAGGATGTGCGGCGGGACGATCGTGCAGAAGGCGGGCGGGTGCTGAGTCATCTCTCGAATGTGGCACTGTGTGATCTCACTGTCACGGGATGAGACAAGGATTGGCGAAATGGAGTGATAGGTCACCTTTCGCCCTTGACGCACCGGCCGTCCCGCATACTGAAACAGGACGTCCGCCTTCCACGGACCTGGGCTATGGTGACGCACATCATGCGTTTCGGGCTGCTTCTCCTTAGCTGCCGCGGCGAGGGCCTGTAGTCGTAGGCCGACCCCCTCCCCGCGGGTTTCGGTGCTGCGTTCGACAGTCGGCCGTCCTACTTGCTGGACCCGAGGAGCCCTACGCAATGTCCCAGTCGCCTTTCGTCAGCCGCCCCACGCCGATCACCAACGCGACCCACACGCAGCAGCCGTCCGGGATGCCGATCCACAAGTACGGCCCGTACGAGGCCGTCGTCCTCCCCGACCGGACCTGGCCCGAGAAGCGCATCACCAAGGCGCCCCGCTGGCTGTCCACCGATCTGCGCGACGGCAACCAGGCCCTGATCGACCCGATGTCCCCGGCCCGCAAGCGCGAGATGTTCGACCTGCTCGTACGCATGGGCTACAAGGAGATCGAGGTCGGCTTCCCGTCCTCCGGCGAGACCGACTTCGCGTTCGTGCGCTCCATCATCGAAGAGGGCGCCATCCCGGACGACGTCACCATCTCCGTCCTGACCCAGGCCCGCGAGGACCTGATCGAGCGGACCGTGGAGTCCCTGAAGGGCGCCAAGCGCGCCACCGTCCACCTGTACAACGCGACCGCGCCCACCTTCCGCCGGGTCGTCTTCCGCGGCTCGAAGGAGCAGATCAAGCAGATCGCCGTGGACGGCACGCGGCTGGTGATGGAGTACGCGGAGAAGCTGCTGGGCCCGGAGACGACCTTCGGCTACCAGTACAGCCCCGAGATCTTCACCGACACCGAGCTGGACTTCGCCCTGGAGGTCTGCGAGGCGGTCTGCGACGTCTGGCAGCCCGGCCCGGGCCGCGAGATCATCCTCAACCTGCCCGCCACCGTGGAGCGTTCGACGCCGTCCACGCACGCGGACCGGTTCGAGTGGATGGCCCGGAACCTGACCCGCCGCGAGCACATCTGCATCTCCGTCCACCCGCACAACGACCGCGGCACCGCCGTCGCGGCGGCCGAACTGGCCGTCATGGCGGGCGCCGACCGCGTCGAGGGCTGCCTGTTCGGCCAGGGCGAGCGGACCGGCAACGTCGACCTGGTGACGCTGGGCATGAACCTGTTCTCGCAGGGCGTCGACCCGCAGATCGACTTCTCCCAGATCGACGAGATCCGCCGCACCTCCGAGTACTGCAACCAGATGGAGGTCCACCCGCGCCACCCCTACGCGGGCGACCTGGTCTACACCGCCTTCTCCGGCTCCCACCAGGACGCCATCAAGAAGGGCTTCGACGCCATGGAGGCCGACGCGGCCGCCCAGGGCAAGACCGTCGACGAGATCGAGTGGGCCGTCCCGTACCTGCCGATCGACCCGAAGGACGTCGGCCGCTCCTACGAGGCCGTGATCCGGGTCAACTCGCAGTCCGGCAAGGGCGGCATCGCGTACGTCCTGAAGAACGACCACAAGCTGGACCTGCCCCGCCGGATGCAGATCGAGTTCTCGAAGATCATCCAGCAGAAGACCGACAGCGAGGGCGGCGAGGTCACGCCGGCCGCGATCTGGGCCGTCTTCCAGGACGAGTACCTGCCCAACCCGGACAACGCCTGGGGCCGCATCCAGCTGCGCTCCGGCCAGACCACCTCCGACACCGACGGCACGGACACCCTGACCGTCGAGGCGGTCGTCGACGGCGTCGACACCGTCCTGACCGGCTCCGGCAACGGTCCGATCTCCGCGTTCTTCGCCGCGCTGCAGTCCATCGGCGTCGACGCCCGCCTGCTGGACTACCAGGAGCACACGATGAGCGAGGGCGCCTCCGCGCAGGCCGCCTCGTACATCGAGTGCGCCATCGACGGCAAGGTCCTGTGGGGCATCGGCATCGACGCCAACACGACCCGCGCCTCCCTGAAGGCGGTCATCTCGGCGGTCAACCGCTCCGCCCGCTGACCCCCGGCGCCCCGTCGTCCGCCGCCCCGCACCCTTCCTCCCGGAGGGTGCGGGGCGGCGGCACGTCCGCCACCGTCCCGGCCCCGTCCGCCACCCCGGAGGGTGATCTCGCGACGAACGGTTCGGCCATCGGGCCCGGAACGATCGCCGCCGCCGTGGCCGCCGGCGGAGGCTTCCTGGCCTTTGCGAAGCGCCGCCGCCGTGCCTCCCGAGGCCTCTCGGGGCGGTGTCGTGTCTCGGCCATCTCCACGGCGAAGTCCTGACGGGGTGCTGACGGCACATCAAGGATGTGGCTAACATCACGCCAACGCCGGCAGTGCAGCCGGGCCGTTGAGGAGGTGCGTGTGCGGTCTGCCCGGAATTCACGTGGTGGGAAGGTGACCGTCTGCGGGATCCGGACCTCCTGGAACACCGTCGGAGACGGCGAGTTCTTCTGCGAGGAGTGCGGGGGCGACCGGAACTACCGGCGGCGCACCGGCCGCCGCAGGTTCGCCGTCCTGGGCGTCCCCGTCCTGCCCCGGGGCTGTACCGGCCCCGTCGTCGAGTGCGCGGCCTGCCACACGCACTTCGGTACGGAGGTGCTCGACCACCCGACGACGAGCCGTTTCTCCGCGATGCTGCGGGACGCCGTGCACACCGTCGCCCTCGCCGTCCTCGCGGCCGGCGGCACCGAGTCCCGCGAGGTGCTGGACCGGGCCGTCACCGCCGTCCGGTCCGCCGGCTTCGCCGAGTGCACGGCCGTCCAGCTCGTCGACCTCGTCGAGGCGCTGGAGGCCGACACCGGACGCTTCATGCCCGAGGTGAACCCCGAGGGGACGCTCCTGTCGATCGAGCTCCACGAGGCCCTGGAGCCGCTCACCCCGCACCTGGCCCCCGCCGGACGGGAGTCGATCCTGCTCCAGGCAGCCCGGATCGCCCTCGCGGACGGGGCCTACACCCCGGCCGAGACCGAGGTCCTCGGGACCGTCGGCAACGCGCTCGCGCTCGCCCCGGAGGACACCGTCCGCCTGCTGGCCTCGGCCCGTACCGTTCCCTAGGTCCCTAGGTCCCTAGGTCCCTAGGGGACGATGTTCTGGTTGAGCCGGAACACGTTGTCGGGGTCGTACCGGCGCTTGACCGCACGCAGCCGGTCGTAGTTCTGGCGGTAGTTCACCCGCACCCGGTCCTGGTCGTCGGTGTCCATGAAGTTCACGTAGCCGCCCTCCTGGGTGTGCGGGCGCAGCGCCCTGTCATAGGCGCGGGTCCAGGCGATGTTCCGCTCCGAGTCCGCCGGGTCGGTCCACGTGCCGCCGAAGGAGTGCGAGAAGGCGGCGTCCCGGTAGGCGAACGCGGTCTCCTCCGGTCCCACCTCGTGGCACGCCCCGTCGATCGGGAAGATCGCCGTGTCCGACTCCATCGACGGCATCGTCGCCCCGAACTCCATGTGGGCTGCGATCGCCCCGTCCGACAGCCCGCGGCTGAAATTGCCCTTCCAGTAGTGGTAGAGGCCGGGCGGCAGCTGCTCGTCGAAGAGGGTGTTGACCAGCGGGTACGGCATCCGGTCCATGAACCGGCCGACGACCGGCCCCAGGCCGTCCAGCAGGGCGAGGACCTTCTCGTCCTCCTCCGCCGGGCCGCTGTAGCAGGTGAACGCGGCGCAGATCGGACGCCCGTGCCAGCGCTCCGGAAGGAACGGCTCCTCCGGGCCGAGGGCCAGGACGAGGATCACGTTCAGCTCCACCGGGGCGGCGGCGTTCAGCTCCCGCCAGGCGCGGGCCACGTCCCCGTCGAGCGGATAGCAGGTGATGCCGCCGAAGATCACGTCGACGGGGTGCAGGCGGTACGCGAGCGAGGTGACCACGCCGAAGTTCCCGCCGCCGCCGCGCAGCGCCCAGAACAGGTCGGCGTTCCGGTCCCCGTCGCAGGTGACGAGCGTGCCCTCGGCGGTCACCACGTCCGCCGCGATCAGGTTGTCGCAGCTCAGGCCGCAGCGCCGGGCCAGGTGCCCCATGCCGCCGCCGAGCGTCAGGCCGCCGAGGCCGGTCGTCGAGACCACCCCGCCGGTGGTGGCGAGCCCGAAGGCGTGGGTCGCGTGGTTGAAGTCGCCCCAGGTGGCGCCGCCCTCGGCCCGCGCGGTGCGGGCCTCCGGGTCGACCCGGACGCCGCGCATCCGGGACAGGTCGACGACGAGGCCGTCGTCGACGGTGCCGAAGCCGGCGACCGAGTGGGAACCGCCGCGCACGGCCAGCGGGAGCTCGTGCTCCCGGGCGTACAGCACCGCCGCCATCACGTCGCCGGCGTCGACGGCGTGCACGACGACGGCGGGGTGGCGGTCGTGCAGGGCGTTGTAGACCCGGCGGGACGTGTCGTACGAGGGGTCGCCGCGGGTCACGACGGTGCCGCGCACGGCACCGCGAAGCGTGTCCAGGGGGTGGGTGGTGGTGGTCATGCTCCCGGTGTACCCGGGCGGCGCCCGGGCCCGCATCACTCGAATGACCCATGCCCACGACGGGCCGCCCTACCCGATTCACCCCACCCCACCCACGGACCCGCACCACGCGGGGCCCACGCCCGCCGGGGCGGCGCCCACCCGCCCGCGCGGGGCCCGCGCCCGTGCTGGGCGGTGCCCCCTGTCCGTGCGGGCCGCACCCGCCGGGGCGGTGCCCTCGCCCACCCCCGTGTGGGCAATCGTCCCGCTGGGGCGGGACGGGTGGGCACACGGGACGGCGCGCTTAAGCGGCGCCTCCGCGTTCCGCGCCTTGACCCGCACCACCGGTGCGCTGTGCACGGGGTGCGGGTTCAAGCGCGGGAGCCTCTGGCGCCGGCAGGGCGCGGGTCCGTTGTGCCCACCCGTTCCGCCCCAGCGGAACGATTGCCCACAACGGGGGGCGCGGGGGCACTGCCCCAGCAGGCGCAGCCCGCAACGGGGGGCAGGGGTATCGGCCCGGCGGGCGCAGCCCACAACGGGGTGGGCGGGGGTATCGGTCCGGCGGGCGCAGGCCCACAACGGGGGGGTACCGCCCCGGTGGGGGTGGGTGGGCACCGCCCGGTGGGGGTCAGGGCAAGTTGTGGGCGTACGCGTAGGCCGTGGCTGCCGCGCGGGAGTTCACGCCCAGCTTCGCGAAGATGTTGTTCAGGTGCCGCCCCACCGTGTGCTCACTGATCACCAGCGCCCGCGCGATCTCCTTGTTCGTCCCGCCCGACGCGACCAGGCGCAGCACCTCCGCCTCCCGGGCCGTCAGCCCGCCCGGCAGGCGGCGGCGTGTCAGCAGGGCGCCCGCCCGCCGGGTGTCCGGCCCGGCGCCGAGCCGTTCGAAGACCGCCCGCGCCGCGCCCAGTTCCAGGCGGGCCGCCTCCTCGTCGCCCACCGTCCGGTCGGCCGCCGCGAGCAGCATCCGTACCTGCGCCGCCTCGTACGGCACGCGCAGCTCCAGCCAGCCGGCGAGCGCCCGCCGCAGCAGCCGCAGCGCGGGCTCCGGCCGGGCCTCCGCCAGGGCCACCGCGCCCCGCGCCGCGTCGGCCATCGCCCGGAGCAGCGGTACGTCCCCGGCCAGCACCTCCAGCTCCGCCGCCGCGCCCGCCGCCCCGGGCACGTCACGGACGGCGAGGGCCACCTCGGTGCGGGCGGCGAGCAGCCGGGCCCGGCCGAGGAGGTCGTGCCGGGCGTCGCTCTGGCAGGCGAGGGCCAGGTCGACGCCGGCCACGGCGGCCTCGGCCCGGCCCTGGGCCAGGCGCAGCAGCGCGAGGCCCGGCTGCGGGATCCGGCCCAGCTCGTGGGCGTGCGCGTACGAGACGGCGGCCTCCTCCAGGCGGCCCTGGCGCCGCTGGACGTCCCCGGCGGCGTAGTACGCGGCGGCCGCCGACTCCAGGCAGTCCACCGGCACCTCCCGGCACGCCTGCCGGGCCTCCGCCTCGGCGAGCGCCCACGCCCCGAGGAGGTCGAGCACCTCGACCCGGTGCGCCCGGCACACGCCCCGGAAGGGGTTCTCGCCGGAGGGGACGCCGATGGGCGCGGCGACGCCGTCGCCGGGTCCCGCGCCCGTCCACGGCGGGGCGCACCACTCCATCGCCGCGTTCGTCCATTCCACGGCGCGGGCGAAGTCGGCGGACTCCATGCACTGGGTGATGGCCAGGCAGTACAGGAAGCCCGTGAACATGCCGCTCAGTTCGCCCGCCGTCACCGCGCACATCGCCTCGTCGAGGTGGGTCAGGGCCTCGGTGCGGCGGCCCTGGGCGAGGAGCGCCGCGGCGGTGGCCTGGCGGGCGAGGGCCAGCAGGTCGGGGCTCTCGGCGCGGAGGGCGAGGCGGGTCATGCGGCCGGCCGCCGCGAGGGCCGCCGCGTGGTCGCCGCGCGCGGTGGCCTCCTCGGCGTCCGTCCAGGCGAGGAAGCAGTGTTCGGGGCCGGGCGGCAGGCCCTCCAGGTGGTGCCGGGCGCGGTGCAGCCAGCCAGCCGCGGCCGCGGGCCGCCCGAGGCCGGCGTACTCGTAGTGGAGCCACCAGGCGGCGAGGCCGGCGCCCCGGCGGTCGTGGGCCGCGACGTACGCGGCGTGCGTCCGCAGCCGGGCGGCGACGGACTCGTCGACGTGCCCGGACCACCAGGCCGCGTCGGAGAGGACGTCGAGGTCCTCGGCGGTCAGGGCGTGCGTGGGGTGCCGGTCGGCCTCGCGCAGCAGTACGTAGGCCTCGGCCCAGGACTCCCGGGCCGCCGCGGACCGTGCCCGCTCGACGGCGGGGGCCTGCTCGACGGGGACGGCCATCGCCGCTCACTTCCCTTCGGGTCCTTCCAGGATATGAGCGCGTACGGCCCCGGGCCCGCCGACCGGGACCTCGGGCGGGGAACGGGCCGACCCCCGCCGGAAACGGATCGGCCCCCCACCGGGAACGGGTCGGGCCCCCGCCGGTACGTGACCGGTGGGGGCCCGGGGGGCCTGGGCGTGTCCGTCAGCCGAGGTCGACGCCGGACGCGCGGAGCATGTCCTCGCGCTCGACGATCTTCACGCGCTCGCGGCCCTGCGCCTCGCCGAGGGCCTTCTCGGCGGCGTCCAGGGCGTACCAGCCCTCCCACGTCGTGTACGTGACGCCCTTGCCCTCCAGGAAGGACACGACCGCGTCCTCCTCCGGGGTCTCCGGCGTGAGCAGGCGTCCGTTCGCGAAGTCGTCCAGGAGGTTCGCGACGGTCTCGTTGGCGTCGCCCTTGGTGTGGCCGATGAGGCCGACGGGGCCGCGCCGGATCCAGCCGGTGCAGTAGGTGGAGGCCATGTGCGCGCCGGTCTCCTCGACGACGCGGCCGCCCTCGTCCGGGATGGTGCCGGAGACGGCGTCCCAGGGGATCTTGGGCAGCTCGTCGGAGAGGTAGCCGACGGCGCGGTACACGGCCTGGACGTCCCAGTCGGTGGTCTGCCCGGTGCCCTTGACGTTGCCGGTGCCGTCGAGCTCGGTGCGCTCGGTGCGCAGGCCGACGACCCGGCCGTCCTCGCCGAGGATCTCGACGGGGGACTCGAAGAAGTGCAGGAAGAGCTTGTGCGGGCGGTCGCCGACGTCGCGGATCGCCCAGTTCTCCAGGGTCTTGGCGACCATGTCGGTCTGCTTGTTCTTGCGGCGCTCGGCGATCGAGCCCTCGTCGTAGTCGATGTCCTCGGGGTTGACGATGACCTCGATGTTCGGCGAGTGGTCGAGCTCGCGCAGCTCCATGGGGCTGAACTTCGCCTGCGCCGGGCCGCGGCGGCCGAAGACGTGGATCTCGACGGCCTTGTTGGCCTTGAGGCCGTCGTAGACGTTCGCCGGGATCTCGGTCGGGAGGAGCTCGTCGGCCGTCTTGGCGAGGATGCGGGCGATGTCGAGCGCCACGTTGCCGACGCCGAGGACGGCGACCTTCTCGGCCTCCAGGGGCCAGGTGCGCGGCACGTCCGGGTGACCGTCGTACCAGGAGGCGAAGTCGGCGGCGCCGTACGAGCCGTCCAGCTCGACGCCCGGGATGCGGAGCTCGCGGTCGAACATGGCGCCGGTCGAGAAGATCACCGCGTCGTAGAAGGAGCGCAGGTCGTCGAGGTGGACGTCGGTGCCGTAGTTCACGTTGCCGAAGAGGCGGACCTGCGGCTTGTCGAGGACCTGGTGGAGGGCGGTGATGATGCCCTTGATGCGCGGGTGGTCGGGGGCGACGCCGTAGCGGATCAGGCCGAAGGGCGCGGGCATCCGTTCGAAGAGGTCGATCGACACGCCCGGCTCGGCGGCGGCCTCGGACTTCAGCAGCGCATCGGCGGCGTAGATTCCGGCGGGGCCGGCGCCGACGATCGCGACCCGGAGGGGGCGGGGCATGACGGGGTTTCCCTTCGCAAGCGACGTGGCGGCGAGGCCGCCGACACTTAGGCCACCCTAAATAACCCCTCGCGCGGTGAGGTACCCGCCCCCGGTCTATGGCCTCATAAGGTGAACTTATGACTTCCATAAGTGCGGCTAGGTCAAGCATGGCTAGGCGGTGCCGGAGATCGCCTCGGGGTCGACGAACGCGGCGACGGTCAGCGCGGTCAGGCCGAAGAAGCCGAAGAGCGCGACGAGGGCGAAGAACAGTCCGAGGGCGAGCTCACCGCGCCGGAACAGGGCGGCCCTCGGGAGGACGACGTCCGCCGGGTCGGCGAGGTCGTAGCTGATCTTGACGGCGATGCCGCCCGCCCAGGTGAACACGTGGCGGATCCGTCCCGCGGGGTCCGTGTAGAGGTACATCCCCGGCCGCTCCGGGACCTCGGCGGCGAAAGCCGTGACGCCGTGCCGGATCAGACGCCACTCGCGGTACCAGTTGGCCAGCGCGTTCGCGCCGATGGCGAGGGCCGCCGTCAGGACGAGGCCTCCGGGTATGAGGGCGATCATGGCGACCGGCTGCCCGGCGACGGCGACGAGCACGCACATGGCGACGATCAGGCCGAGGGCGCCGACCGACAGCCACATGACGCGTCGCAGCTTTCTCGCCCGTCTGCTCAGGGGGAGCGCGCGCGTCTCGACGAGTGCGGTCCCGTCGGCCGTGGTGTCCCGGCCCGCCGCCCCGGGCAGGGCGGCGTTCACGGTGTCCGCGAACAGGGCGCCCGCCGCCTCGCTCGCCCCGGCGACCCGGTGCACGTACCGGGTCTCTCCCGCCGGGGCCGTCAGCTCGACCGTGACCGACCGCCCCTCGGCCCGTATCCGCTCGATCGCCGCCAGCGGGATGCGGACCTCCTCGTGCGGGGTGCTCAGCAACACGGCGTCGCCGTCGAGCCGGAGGGAGGTCTTCCTGGAGCCCTGGACGACGGGCGTGGAGGGAATGATCGACATGGACGGGATGGTAGGGGCGGGACCCGGTTCAGGGGAGGGGTGCCGCCCGGTGGCCGGGCGGACCGTCCGTCGTCCTCGGCCGACGGCCCGCGCGACGGCTCACTTCGGCTTGAAGAGGATCTTCTCCGAAGGGAGCGTCATCCTCACGGTGGTGGCGTCGGTGATCTCGACGATCCGCTGAAGCCCGATCTGCTCCTTCGGCCTGGCCTGCGTCAGGTCGAGGAACTTGTCCGCGGCTCCCGCCAGGTAGGCGGGGAAGGCGTCGAGCGTGGTGTAGCCGAGCGAGAAGTACTCCTTCAGGCGGCGGAAGAGCTTCGGGAGGATCACCACGTCGTCGGTGATCGACCCCATCCCGGTGATCTTCGCCCCGGAGAGGGTCACGTCGCCGAAGGCGTTGCCCGTGGTGTTCCAGATGCCCACGCCGATCCCCGCCTGCGCCTCCGCCTTGCCCTCGGCCAGCGCGTCGCGCAGGACGGGGAGCAGCCCCTGGTAGAACGTCGGATACGCCAGACCCAGGCGGAGCAGGTGGTAGTTGGCCGTCCTTTCCTTCAGGAGCCTCACCGACACGTCCAGCTCGTAGCCGCTGGGCCCCGGCGGGTCCCCGGCGCAGGCGAACGCCACGCAGCGGCCGAAGACGTCGGCGCCGTTGGTGAGGATGAAGCCCGGGACCGATTCCGGGGTCGCCGAGATCATGTCGTGCGGGTGATGGGGGTCGGGGGTGCGCTGGATGTCACGGAAGCCGAGGAAAGTCAGCAGCGCGTCCGCGGCCTCGTCGCCGAACTTGGCCGGCTGGCGCTTCTCGTCCCCGTAGTTCCCCGTGTAGTGGGTCTCCAGGGCGTCGATGCCCTCGAGCCGGACGTCGACGTGACCGTCGCGCTCCGGCTGCGGCTTCTCGCAGCCCCGGACGAGCTTCCACTCGCCCACGTAGTCCGGAATGAAGGGGACCGTGTCCCCGTCGGGGGCCGTGTGGCCCGAGAGATGGAAGGATCCCTTGATCAGCAGCATGGGCATGGTGGCTCCCACGGCGATGTGCGTGCGGCATGGAAGGGAACCGGTTCTCCTCCTTCCATGCTGCGACCGCGCACGGGGGAGCGCCATCGGGGGAGGGGCTATGGGCAGAGGCCGCAGCGACAGCAGATGGACGCTGGACGACGAGAACCACGGGCAGTTGTGGTGGACGCCGTTGGTCGTCGTGGTGCTGGCCGCCGCGACCTGGGGCCTGCTCGGGCTCGTCGAGGGCGGCTGCGAGACCGGCCCGCGGGGCGGATGCGTCGCCGCCGACGGTTACAAGGCGAACGGCTGGGTGCTCTTCCTGTCCGCGATGCCGGCGCTCTTCGTCGTGGGCACCGGGCTCACCTCGAAGCGCTGGCCACCGGCCGTTGGTGTCGCCGTCGGAGGCGCGGGGTGCGCGGTGTACGTGCTGACGCAGGGGCGCACGCCGGCGCACTTGATCACGGCGAGTGTGCTGCTCGTCCTCGCGGTGCTCGCACCGGCGTCGGTGTGGCGCCGCAGGCGTCAGCGCCGTGCGGCGGTCACCCCTTCAGGCCGCTGACGAAGGCGGACCAGGCGGCGGCGGCCACGACCAGGGCGGGGCCGTCGGGGACCTTGCTGTCCCGGACCGGGACGAGGTCGGTGACGTCGTACGAGACCTCGACGCAGTTGCCGCCCTCCCCGTTGCTGTAGGAGCTCTTGAACCAGCGGGCGTTGCTCAGGTCGTACTCGTGCATCGTCTGAAGTCCTCCGCCGCCGATTCGATCAGGGCCTGGGACGCCTCCGGCGACAAGGCGGCGACCCTGAGCAGATCGTAGGCGCGCTGTGCACGCTTCACCACTGCCGGATCGTCCAGGAGCGTCCCCGAAAACGAGGTCTCTGTATAGGCCGTTGGCGGCTGGTCCTCGAACTCCATGAGTCGAAGCGAGCCGTCCATGGAGGCGTGCGCCCCGGTCGTACGGGGCACGACCGTCACCAGTACCCACCGCTGCCGGATCAGCGTGGCGATGTGGCCCAGTTGTTCGGTCATCACCGTCGGGCCGCCGACCGGGATGCGGATCGCGTTCTCGTGCAAGGTGACCCAATACTCGGGCCTTGTAGCGTCCGCGAGGATCCTCGCCCGCTCGATCCGCGAGGTGACCTTCTCCTCGACGTACTCCTCCGTGGCGAACGGGTTGGCGGCCAGCGTGACCGCCCTCGCGTACGCCTCCGTCTGGAGCAACCCCGGCATCACCAGCGGCGCGAACTCGCACAGCTTCGTCGCCACCGCCTCCAGCTCCGCCACCGTGCTGAAATAAGACGCGTACGGCGACTTGTTGATGAGCTTGCGCCACGTGCGTTCGAAAATACCGCCGGTTTGTAGGACTTCGTCGATTCGACGCGCCACATCCAACTGCGGCTTTCGAATTCCCTGCTCGAACAGGCCGATGTACGCCCCGGATACGAACACCCGTCTGCCCAGTTCGCCCTGCGAGAGGCCCGCCGCCTCCCGCCGTTCCTTCAGGAGCTCGCCGAAGAACTCCCACGCGTCCTGCTGCTTGCTTCTGGCCATGGATTAACTCCCCCGCACTACGCCGCAGTTGTACGGCCCGCGCGTCTGCCGATTCTACGGATCTGCCCCCACCCTGGAGAGGCGAAGCGGGAAATGGATTCAGAAAGGCATACGTTGGTGAAGGAAGACATCATGAAGGCGACCACGGGGGCAGTCGGAACCGCACAAGAGGCAGTGGCGGAATTGCGCGAGGCCCTCGCGAGGGCGGGAATCACGCTCCCCTCGCTCGGGCTCGACGTCGTCACGCTCGCGGCGGAGCCCCCGCGGCCGCTCGTGGAATTGGGATGCTGCACGGTGGAAACGGCCCGGCTCCTCGCCGCCGCCGTACTGCCGAGGGAGGAGGGTCGCTCATGACGCTGCCCATCGGGTCGTACGTCGTCGAGATCCGTACCGGACGGGTCGGGAGGCTCATGGGGCGCGAGGGCCCTTATGTCCAGATCCGCCCCTTGGGGGGCGGCCGGGAGTGGGACGTGGAGCCGGAGGGGGTGCGGGAGGCCACCACGGCGGAGCGGCTGAGCGCGGCCACGGCGCACGTCAACGCCCGGAGCCGGGGCGAGGTGCCGTGAGTCCGTCCGGGTGAACGCGGCCCGTTGGTCCATCCGCCGCGCCCGCGCTGCACGCACCCCGCCGCCCCGGTTACGTGGTTGCCGCGAACCAGTACGGGTTCGTCGACCACGAAGGGAGACGAGGTGTTCGGCATGGTGGGACGAGGCCGGGTCGCGAGACCGGCCTACCGGCTGGCGGCGGTGTCCGCGGCGGCAGGAGCGTTGTTGGCGGGGGGACTCACGGGGGCGAAGGCGGCCGAGCCGGAGGGGCGGTACATCGTCGTCCTCGACGAATCGGCGCGCGGCCGGGCCGAGACGGTCGAGCAGGGCCACGGCCGGGACCACGGCGTGCGGGTGGGCTTCCGGTACCGGCACGCGCTGGTCGGGTACTCGGCGGTCGTGCCGGAGTCCCAGGTGGCCGCGCTCCGGGCGGACCCGAACGTGAAGGCGGTCGCCCCCGACCTGCCTGTGCACGCCACCCGGCAGGTGCTGCCGACCGGCGTGGACCGGATCCAGGGCGACGCGAGCAGCGCGCTCTCCGGAAACGGGACGGGGACCGTCGACACGGCGGTGGCGATCATCGACACCGGGATCGACACCGGGCACCGCGATCTCAACGTGGCCGGCGGGATCAACTGCGTGAACCTCTCGCGGCCCGGTGACTACCGGGACAACAACGGCCACGGCACCCATGTGGCCGGCACGGTCGCCGCCCGGGACAACGGCGACGACGTCGTGGGTGTGGTGCCCGGCGCCCGGCTGTACTCGGTGAAGGTGCTCGGCGCCAGCGGCAGCGGCTCCACCTCCAACATCCTCTGCGGGCTCGACTGGCTGGCGCAGAACGCCGCCCCGCTCGGCATCAAGGCCGCGAACATGAGCCTCGGCGGCGACGGCGCCGACGACGGCAACTGCGGATTCACCAACAACGACCCCGAGCACCAGGCGATCTGCCGCGTGGTGAACGACGCCGGCGTCACGCTGGTCGCCGCGGCCGGCAACAGCAGCGACGACCTGGCGAACCACACCCCCGCCGCCTTCGACGAGGTCCTCACCGTGACCGCCGCGGCCGACTTCGACGGGCAGCCCGGAGGCGGCGTCGCCGCGACCTGCCGGACGAGCAACCAGGACGACACCGCGGCGAACTTCTCCAGCTTCGCGGTCGGCGCCGCCGACGCCGCCCACACCATCGCCGGCCCCGGCGTGTGCATCAGGTCCACCCGCAACCACGGCACCACGGTCGTCTTCTCCGGCACCTCCATGGCCTCCCCGCACGTGGCCGGCACGGCCGCCCTGTGCCTCACCGGGCCCTGCGCGGGCATGACCCCCGCCCAGGTGATCGCCAAGCTCCGCGCCGACGCCGCGGCCCAGCCCGCCTCGTACGGCTTCGCGGGCGACCCGAACGCGCCCGTCGCCGGGCGCTACTACGGACACCTCGTCCACGCCGGCGGCTACTGAGCCGCCCCGCCCACGACGGAGCCCCGGGTACCCGCCCGGGGCTCCGTCGGCGTGCGCGAGAATGGGGGCATGAGTCTGTTCCGCGACGACGGCATCGTGCTGCGCACCCAGAAGCTGGGTGAAGCGGACCGCATCATCACGATCCTCACGCGCGGTCACGGCCGCGTACGCGCCGTCGCGCGCGGCGTACGCCGGACGAAGTCGAAGTTCGGGGCGCGCCTCGAACCCTTCTCGCACGTGGACGTGCAGTTCTTCGCCCGGGGGAGTGAGCTGGTCGGGCGCGGCCTGCCGCTGTGCACGCAGAGCGAGACCATCGCCGCGTACGGCGGCGGGATCGTCACCGACTACGCCCGGTACACCGCGGGCACGGCCATGCTGGAGACGGCGGAACGGTTCACCGACCACGAGGGCGAGCCCGCCGTGCAGCAGTACCTGCTGCTCGTCGGCGGTCTGCGGACCCTCGCCCGGGGCGAGCACGCCCCACACCTCATCCTGGACGCCTTCCTGCTCCGCTCCCTCGCCGTGAACGGCTACGCGCCCAGCTTCGAGGACTGCGCCAAATGCGGACTCCCCGGGCCGAACCGGTTCTTTTCGGTCGCAGCGGGCGGGGTCATATGCGGCGACTGCCGGGTGCCCGGAAGCGTCGTACCCTCTGCGGAGGCCATCGGCCTGCTCAGCGCGCTGCTCACCGGCGACTGGGCGACGGCGGACGCGTGCGAGCCGCGTCACGTCAGGGAGGGCAGCGGGCTGGTGTCCGCCTATCTGCACTGGCACCTGGAGCGCGGCCTGCGTTCCCTGCGGTACGTAGAGAAAAGCTAGGAGAGACCACTCATGGCCATCGCACGACTCCTCGGGCGCCAGCGTCGGGAGTACAGGACCCCCGAGCCGCACCCGTCCGGCGCGCGCCCGCCGAAGCTCCAGACCGAGCTGGTCCCGGAGCACGTCGCGATCGTCATGGACGGCAACGGCCGCTGGGCCAAGGAGCGCGGCCTGCCGCGCACCGAGGGGCACAAGGTCGGCGCCGAGCAGGTCCTCGACGTGCTCCAGGGCGCGATCGAGATGGGCGTGGGGGCGATCTCGCTGTACGCCTTCTCCACCGAGAACTGGAAGCGCTCGCCCGAGGAGGTGCGCTTCCTGATGAACTTCAACCGCGACTTCATCCGCAAGACGCGCGACCAGCTCGACGAGCTCGGCATCCGCGTGCGCTGGGTGGGCCGGATGCCCAAGCTGTGGAAGTCGGTCGCCAAGGAGCTCCAGGTCGCCCAGGAGCAGACCAAGGACAACACGAAGCTGACGCTGTACTTCTGCATGAACTACGGCGGCCGCGCGGAGCTCACGGACGCGGCGCAGGCGATGGCCGAGGACGTGAAGGCGGGTCGGCTCGACCCGGCGAAGATCACCGAGAAGACCATCCAGAAGTACCTGTACTACCCGGACATGCCGGACGTGGACCTGTTCCTGCGGCCCAGCGGCGAGCAGCGCACCTCCAACTACCTGATCTGGCAGAGCGCGTACGCCGAGATGGTCTTCCAGGACGTGCTGTGGCCCGACTTCGACCGCCGCGACCTGTGGCGGGCCTGCGTCGAGTACGCCCAGCGCGACCGCCGCTTCGGCGGCGTCGACCCGGCCGACCTCGCCGTCCTCGACAAGGCCTGAGTCGGCCGTGGGGGAGGGAGTGGAGCTCGTCTACTCGGCCGAGTTCGCCGAGGTGAAGGAGGCGGTGCGGGTGCGGCTGCGGGCCACGGTCTGGTGGCGGCTGCTGCGCTGGGCGGCCTGGGGGGCCGGAGCGCTGGCCTTCGCGGCGGCGGGGCTCGTGCTGTTCCTGCCCGGCGACCCGGAACCGGCGGTCGCCGCCGAGATGATCGTCCTCGGACTGGTGGCCGCGTGCGCCGCCGAGCTGGTGCCCTGGGCGACGGCCTACAGCCTCTTCCGGATGATCGGCTCCCAGGGCGAGGCCCGGGCCGTCGTGGGCGAGGAGGGGGGCCGCTGGACCACCCGGGACACCGACACGGTGATCCGGTGGGCGATGCTGCCCCGGTACGTGGAGACGTCCCGGATGTTCGTGCTCCTCACGGCCAGGCAGTCGGGCACGGGCTTCGCCTATCTGCCCAAGCGCGGCCTCGCCGACCCCGCCGACGCCGACCGGCTCCGGGCGCTCCTGGACCGGAGCATCGTCCGGGCCTGAACCCGTGCGAAAGGGCCCGCACCGGATCGCTCAGGTGCGGGCCCCACGTATGTCAGGTCACTTCTCGGCGCACTCCGCGCACGTGCCGAAGATCTCGACCGTGTGCGCCACGTTCACGAAGCCGTGCTCCGACGCGATCGCCTCGGCCCACTGCTCCACCATCGGGCCCTCCACCTCCACGGCCTTGCCGCAGACGCGGCAGACCAGGTGGTGGTGGTGGTCACCGGTCGAGCAGCGGCGGTAGACCGTCTCGCCGTCGCTGGTGCGCAGCGCGTCCACCTCGCCCGCGTCCGCGAGGGACTGGAGCGTGCGGTAGACGGTGGTGAGGCCGACGGAGTCGCCGCGGTGCTTGAGCATGTCGTGCAGCTCCTGGGCGCTGCGGAACTCGTCCACCTCGTTCAGTGCCGCCGACACGGCGGCCCGCTGCTTGGTCGAGCGGCCGCGTACGGGGGGTCCTGCCGTCGCCACGGGGGCCTCCTTGGATGCTTGTCTGCCCCGCCATTCTGCCAGCCCCCCGTGCCCCCGGGATCAGTCGAGGATCAGACCTTCACGTCGTCCGTGGGCCGCCGGGTGGCCGGAACCTTCGCGTCGCAGGCCCTCGTGGCCGCTTCCGCCGCCCGGGCCCGCCGCCTGGCGAGCGGGGTGGCGAGCAGGGTCAGGACGATGAAGATCCCGATCGCGTAGAGGACGATCGTCGCGCCGGGCGGCGCCTCCACGTAGTACGTGGTGACCGTGCCGGACAGGGCCACGACGACGCCGATGACGACCGCGCCCACGAAGGTCGCGCGGAAGGACTTCGACAGCTGCTGGGCCGCCGCGACCGGCACCACCATCAGCGCGCTGACCAGGAGCAGGCCGACGACCCGCATGGCGACCGTGACGGTCACGGCGGCGGTGACGGCGATCAGCAGGTTCAGGGCGCGCACCGGCAGGCCGGTGACGCGGGCGAACTCCTCGTCCTGGCTGACGGCGAAGAGCTGCCGGCGCAGGCCGACCGTGACGAGGACCACGAAGGCCGCCAGGATCGAGATCGCGGTGACGTCCTCGGGCGAGACCGTGGAGAGCGAACCGAAGAGGTACGAGGTGAGGTTGGCGTTGGAGCCGGTCGGCGAGAGGTTGATCAGCAGGACGCCGCCCGCCATGCCGCCGTAGAAGAGCAGGGCGAGCGTGAGGTCGCCGCGGGTCTTGCCGTACGCCCGGATCAGCTCCATCGCGACGGAGCCGGCGACGGCGACGAGGGTCGCCATCCAGACCGGGCTGGAGTTCAGCAGGAAGCCGAGGCCGACGCCGGTCATGGCGACGTGCCCGATGCCGTCGCCCATCAGAGCCTGGCGGCGCTGGACGAGGTAGACGCCGACGGCGGGCGCGGTGATGCCGACGAGGAGGGCGGCGAGGAGCGCCCGCTGCATGAAGGCCGGTTCGAGGAAGTCCATGGTCAGGTCAGCAGTCCCGTGCGGAGCGGCTCGTCGGCCGCGTGCGGATGAACGTGGTCGTGGCCGGGCAGGGCGTGCTGGCCGAGGGCCTCGGGCGGCGGGCCGTCGTGGACGACGCAGCCGTCGCGCAGGACGACCGCGCGGTCGATGAGGGGCTCCAGGGGGCCCAGCTCGTGCAGGACGAGGAGGACGGAGGTGCCGCCGGCGACCTGCTCGCGCAGGGTCGCGGCGAGGATCTCCTGGCTCGCGAGGTCCACGCCGGCCATCGGCTCGTCCATGATCAGGAGTTCGGGCTCGGAGGCCAGGGCGCGGGCGATGAGGACCCGCTGGTGCTGGCCGCCGGAGAGCGCGGAGACGGAGTCGGCGGCGCGGTCGGCGAGGCCCACGAGGTCGACGGCCCGCTCGACGGCGGCCCGGTCGGCCTTCGTCAGCCAGCCGAACTTCCGGCGGGAGAGCCGGCCGGAGGAGACGACCTCGCGGATGGTGGCGGGGACGCCGCCGGCGGCGGTGGTGCGCTGCGGCACGTAGCCGACGCGGGCCCAGTCGCGGAACCGCTTCCGGTCGGTGCCGAACAGCTCGATCGTGCCGCCGGTCAGCGGGACCTGGCCGATGATCGAGCGGACGGCGGTGGACTTGCCGGAGCCGTTGGCGCCGAGCAGGGCGACGACCTCGCCGGGACGGACGGTGAGGTCGACGCCCCGGAGGACGGGGCGGGCGCCGAGGGCCGCCGTGGCTCCGCGGACGGAGATGACGGGGTCGTCGTTCTCGTTCAAGGCTGTCTCCTACTTCGCGCCGAGCGCGGTCTTCAGCGCGGCGAGGTTGGACCGCATGACCTCGATGTAGTCGCGGCCCTCGGACTTGTCGGTGATGCCTTCGAGGGGGTCGAGGACGTCGGTCCTCAGTCCGGTGTCGCCGGCGAGGGTCTTCGCGGTCTTGTCGCTCGCGAGCGTCTCGAAGAAGACGGTGGAGACCTTGTCGCGCTTCGCGATGTCCTGGAGTTCCCTGACGCGGGCGGGGCTCGGCTCGGACTCGGGGTCGATGCCGGTGATGCCCTCCTGCTCCAGGCCGTACCGCTCGGCGAGGTAGCCGAAGGCGGAGTGGGTGGTGATGAAGGTCTTCGTGGCGGTGTTCTTCAGGCCCGTCTCGAACTCGGTGTTCAGGTCGCCGAGCTTCTTCACCAGGGCGTCGGTGTTCTTCCGGTAGTCGGCGGCGTTCGCCGGGTCGGCCTTCTCCAGGGCGCCGCCGACGCCCTTGGCGACCTCGGCGTACTTCACGGGGTCGAGCCAGACGTGGGGGTCGGAGCCGGCCTCGGAGCCGTGGTCCTCGTGGTCCGCCTCGCCGTGGCCGTGGTCGTGGCCGACCTCGGTGCCGTGGGCTTCGAGCTTCGTGAGGGCGGCGGCGTCGACGGTGTTCTTCACGCCGGCCTGGGCGATGGCGTCGTCGACGGCGGGCTGGATGCCCTTGAGGTAGAGGACGACGTCGGCCTCGCCGAGCTCGCCGATCTGCCGGGGCTTGAGCTCCAGGTCGTGAGGTTCGACGCCGGGCCTGGTGAGCGTGTTCACGGCGACGTGGCCGCCGCCTATCTGCTCGGCCAGGTACTGCATGGGGTAGAACGACGCCACCACGTCCAGCTTGCCGTCGCTCCCCTTGTCCGCGGCGTCGGAGGTCCCGGAGCAGGCGGAGAGGGAGACGACGCCGAGCGCGACGGCTCCGGCGAGGGCGGTGGCGGGTATCAGGCGGCGTACGTTCATGACAGTCATTTTCAACAAAATTGGAAACGGTTGTCAATTGCCCTGGGTGTGCCCCCGGCCACCCGGGGCCCGGTGCGGAACCGATTTGATACGGGGGGCGTGCGCGCCGGTAACCTGTGGCATTCGCACTTCGTCGTCGTAATGA
Organism: Streptomyces sp. NPDC053513; assembly: GCF_044544765.1. Lineage (NCBI taxonomy): Bacteria > Bacillati > Actinomycetota > Actinomycetes > Kitasatosporales > Streptomycetaceae > Streptomyces > Streptomyces sp. NPDC053513. The sequence goes on along the minus strand of NZ_JBITXP010000004.1, from coordinate 79,164 downwards.
AGAGAGCACCGTGGCCGCCGACAAGATCGACACCATCGTCAGCCTGAGCAAGCGCCGTGGCTTTGTTTTCCCCTGCAGTGAGATCTACGGCGGTCAGCGGGCCGCCTGGGACTACGGACACCTGGGCGTCGAGCTCAAGGAGAACATCAAGCGCCAGTGGTGGCGCTACATGGTCACCTCGCGCGAGGACGTCGTCGGCATCGACTCGTCGGTCATCCTGGCCACCGAGGTCTGGGAGGCCTCCGGTCACGTCGCGACCTTCACCGACCCGCTGACCGAGTGCACCTCCTGCCACAAGCGCTTCCGCGCCGACCACCTGGAGGAGGCGTACGAGGAGAAGCACGGCCGTCTCCCCGAGAACGGCCTCACCGAGCTCAACTGCCCCAACTGCGGCAACAAGGGCACCTTCACCGAGCCCAAGCAGTTCTCCGGCCTGCTCTCCACGCACCTCGGCCCGACCCAGGACACCGGCTCCGTCGCGTACCTGCGCCCCGAGACCGCCCAGGGCATCTTCACCAACTTCGCCCAGGTGCAGACCACCGCGCGCAAGAAGCCCCCGTTCGGCATCGCGCAGATGGGCAAGTCCTTCCGGAACGAGATCACTCCGGGCAACTTCATCTTCCGCACGCGCGAGTTCGAGCAGATGGAGATGGAGTTCTTCGTCAAGCCGGGCGAGGACGAGCAGTGGCAGGAGTACTGGATGGAGCAGCGCTGGAACTGGTACACCGGCCTGGGTCTCCGTGAGGAGAACATGCGCTGGTACGAGCACCCGCAGGAGAAGCTCTCCCACTACTCGAAGCGCACCGCCGACATCGAGTACCGCTTCCAGTTCGGCGGCAGCGAGTGGGGCGAGCTGGAGGGCGTCGCCAACCGCACCGACTACGACCTGAGCGCCCACTCCAAGGCCTCCGGCGCCAACCTGTCCTTCCTGGAGCAGGAGTCCGGCGAGCGCTACACGCCGTACGTCATCGAGCCCGCGGCCGGTGTCGGCCGCACGATGCTGGCCTTCCTGCTCGACGCGTACATCGAGGACGAGGCCCCGAACGCCAAGGGCGTCATGGAGAAGCGCACCGTGCTGCGCCTCGACCACCGCCTGGCCCCGGTCAAGGTCGCGGTCCTCCCGCTCTCCCGCAACGCGGAGCTCTCCCCGAAGGCCAAGGGCCTCGCGGCGGACCTGCGCCAGAACTGGAACATCGAGTTCGACGACGCCGGCGCCATCGGCCGCCGCTACCGCCGCCAGGACGAGATCGGCACGCCGTACTGCGTCACCGTCGACTTCGACACCCTCGAGGACAACGCGGTGACCGTGCGCGAGCGCGACACCATGAAGCAGGAGCGCGTCTCCCTCGACCAGATCCAGGGCTACCTGGGCAGCCGTCTGCTGGGCTGCTGAAGCCGGTCGCGCACGGGAGAGCCCCCGGTTCCTGGACGGAACCGGGGGCTCTCCCGCGTCTCGTACGTCAGGCGGTCGCGGGGGCGGCAGCGGCGGCCGCCTCCGCCTCGGCCTGGCGCCGGGCCCCCTCCGCCGCGCGGCGCTTCCCGAACCAGGCCGTCCACACGCCGAGGGCGCCGAGGACCCCGTAGAGCAGGATCGGGCTGACCGTGACCATGGTCCTGGTCGGCAGCGCGTACGCGAGGGCGATGCGGACCACCGCCTCCGCCACGTACGCCACGCCCCACACCAGCGTCATCGTGCGCATGGTGGAGCGGAAGCCCTCGTACTGCCACATGCCGTTCCACCAGGCCGTGGACGCCGGGGTCCCGTCGGTCGCGAACTTGCGGCCGAAGTAGAACATCAGCGGGCGCGGGGCGAGCAGCGTCCCCAGGCAGAGCAGCCCGAACAGGCCCGTGACCGACGAGTCCTTGACCAGGAGCGCGCGGGCGGTGTGGGCGCCGACCAGCGAGACCACGGCCGTGATCACCAGGAAGACCAGGGTGACCATGGCGAACTCGTCGATCTTGCGGCGCCAGGCGGCCATGACCGCGGTGTCGAGGACCGGCCACGCGCTGCTGAGGAGCAGGGCCGAGAACTCGGACCAGCCGTGGTCCTCCGTCAGCGTGTTGTACGTGACGATCGGCGCGACGACGTTGAGGCCGATGGTGAGGACCCACCCGAGCGCGGAGGCCCCGCCCGATCGTGCCGGCTTGGCGGGTGTGGACATGGTTCCCCCTGGGTGTTCTTCACGGTCTCGCGGTCGCGGTGCGGGGGAACGCTAGTCACGCACCGGACAGGGAAGGGGAAACTCCACGCCAAATGATCTTCAAAACGGGACGTTCCTCAGGCCCGTAGTGCTCGCTGGACCAGGGAGACGACGGCCGTGAACGCGTCCTCGACGCCCGGAGCCGACCAGTCGGCCGCGTGCGCCGGGTTGTGGAAGCGGTCCGTGGCGTGGAAGACCGCGCGCGCCGTGCTCGTGAAGTCCCGCTCCGGGGCCGCGAACAGGCCCTCGCGGTGACCGTCCTCCAGGATGCGCGCGATCTGCTCGACGAGGTGCTCCTCGTGCCGGTCGACGACCGCGCTGTTCTCGCCGATCAGCACCTGGAAGGTGGCCATCAGCTCCGGGTCGCCGCCCGCCTTCTTGCGCTTCAGGGCGAACAGGGCCGTGAGCCAGTCGGTCAGCCGCCCGTCCGCCGGGCCCTCCGCCTCGACGTACGGCACGAGCGCGACGATCGTCCGCTCCAGCCACCGCTCCGTGACCGCCTCGCGCAGCGCCGCCTTGGTGCGGAAGTGGCGGTAGACGCTGCCGTGGCTGACGCCGAGGACCCGGGCCACGTCGACGACGGTCGCCTTCGCGGGGCCGTAGCGTCGCAGCACCTCCTCGGTGGCTTCGAGGATGCGCTCTGCGGTCAGGGTCTCGGTGGCGGCCATGCGACGACAGTACCCGTCAGCGCTCGCTGTCCAGATGGGCCATCTGGGCCTCCGGGTAGCGGGCGCCGGCCGCGGCGTCCGCCGGGACGGCCTCCTCGATCGCGGCCAGGTCGGCGGCGTCGAGCGTGACGTCCAGGGCGCCGAGCGCCTCCGCGAGCCGGTCGCGGCGGCGGGCGCCGACGAGGGGCACGATGTCCTCGCCCTGGGCGAGCACCCAGGCGATCGCGGTCTGCGCGACCGTGACGCCCTTGGCCTCGGCGACCGCGCGCAGCCGGTCCACCAGGTCCAGGTTCCGGTCGAGGTTCTCGCCCTGGAAGCGCGGGGACATCCCGCGGAAGTCGCCGGCGCCGAGCTCCCGGTCCCGGGTGAAGTGGCCGCTGATCAGACCGCGGGAGAGGACTCCGTACGCGGTGACGCCGATGCCCAGTTCACGGGCGGTCGGCAGGATCTTCTCCTCGATGCCCCGGGAGATCAGCGAGTACTCGATCTGGAGGTCCGCGATCGGGGCGACGGCCGCCGCCCGGCGCAGGGTGTCCGCGCCGACCTCGGAGAGGCCGATGTGCCGGACGTGCCCGGCCTCGACCAGCTCGGCGATGGCGCCGACGGTCTCCTCGATCGGCACGTCCGGGTCGACGCGGGCGATCCGGTAGACGTCGATGTGGTCGGTGCCGAGGCGCTGGAGCGAGTACGCCGCGAAGTTCTTCACGGCGGCCGGGCGGCCGTCGTAGCCGGTGAAGCCGCCCTCGACCGTGCGCAGGGCGCCGAACTTCACGCTGGTCAGGGCATGCTCGCGGGCGGCGGTGGGCGCCGTCCGCAGGGCCTCGGCGATGAGCAGCTCGTTGTGGCCCATCCCGTAGAAGTCGCCCGTGTCGAGCAGGGTGATCCCGGCGTCCAGGGCCGCGTGGATCGTCGCGATCGACTCCGCGCGGTCGCTCTCGCCGTACAGCGCGGACATGCCCATGCAGCCGAGGCCGAGCGCGGAGACGGTGGGGCCGGTGGCGCCGAGGGGGCGGGTGGGGACGGCGTTCTCGAATGTGACGGTCTTCGGTGTAGTGGTCATGAAACAACCATGACATGTGCGATGACAGATTTCAATATCTGTCACTCCATCCCCCGTTTTCGGTCTACCTCACCGCGCGGGGGAGGCGCAGGCTCAGCAGGAACGTCACCGCCACCACCCCCAGCTGGACCAGGAGCGTCGTCCGCAGCGCCGTCCCCATCTCCGCCGGCGAGGAGGCCAGCGACAGGAAGAGCGAACCCAGCGTCGCCACGCCCAGCGTCAGCGCCGACTGCTGCGTGGTCACCATGACCCCGCTGCCCACGCCCGCCCGCTCCGACGGGACCTCGGACAGCACCACCCGGAACAGCACCGGCAGCTGGAGCCCCTGGCCGAGACCCGCCACCGCCATGCCCGGCACCAGGTCCCCGACGGAGAGCCCCTGCCAGTCGCGCCCCACCGACCAGGCGATCGCGGCGATGCCGAGCCCCTGGAGCAGGGCCCCCACCGGCACGATCCGGGTGCCCCAGCGCCGCACCAGACGCGGCCCCGCGAGCGAGGCGCCGAAGAACGCCAGCGCCATCGGCACCAGCGCCAGGCCCGAGGCCACCGCGCCCATCGCCAGACCCTGCTGGAGCGCCACCGCGATCACGAACATGAAGCCGCTGAAGCCCAGCGAGAGCGGCAGCACCACCAGCAGCCCGCGCCGCAGCGGGACCAGGGCCAGCAGGCTCGGCGGGACCAGCGGCACGGCGCCCCGGCGGTCCGCCCGCCGCTCCACCCACCAGAAGGCCCCCGCCGCGAACGGGAACAGCGCGAGCGACACCCAGGTCCACAGCGGCCAGCCCGCCGCCCGGCCCTCCGTCAGCGGCGCGAGCAGGGCGAGCAGCGCGAGCGCGAGCAGCAGCGTGCCCGGCACGTCCACCGGCGCCGGACGGTCCGAACGGGTCTCCGGCACGGTGCGCAGGGCGAGGGCCAGGCCCGCCACCGCCACCGGCACGTTCACCAGGAACACCGCGCGCCAGCCGGAACCCGCGACGTCGGCGGTCACCAGGACCCCGCCCAGGATCTGGCCGCCCGCCATCGCGAGACCGGCCGTCGCCCCGTACAGGCTCAACGCCCGCGCCCGGCGCGGCCCCTCCGTCGAGGAGTGGATGGTCGCGAGCACCTGCGGCAGCATCAGCGCCGCCGCCGCGCCCTGCGCCACCCGCGCCGCGACCAGGGTCCAGGCGTCGGGGGCGAGCCCGCAGGCGAGCGAGGTCAGGCCGAAGGCGGCCATGCCGGCGAGGAAGAGGCGCCGGCGGCCGAAGAGGTCGCCGAGCCGCCCGCCGAGGACGAGCAGCACCGAGTAGGCCAGGCCGTACCCGGCGACGACCAGTTCCAGGAGCGCCGGCCCGGCGGCCAGGTCGTGGTCGATGGACGGCAGGGCGACGTTGACGATGAAGAAGTCGATGAGGGGGAGCGCGGCACCGAGGAGGACGGTGAACAGGCCGAGGGCGCCGAGCGCCGGGGGCGGCGCCTGGCGGCCGGCCGGGGCCGCGGTACGGGCGGAAGGGGTGGTCGTAGTCACGGAACCGAGCCTCCGCCGCCGCTCAGCCTGGTACCAGAGTGTCTTTATCCTGGTACAAGCACTACCTGGAAACCGGCTGACCCCCTCGGCACCCTGGAGGCATGACCGTCATGTCGATGAGCGGATCCGGACAGGACGTGCGGCGGCACGAGCTCGCCGCCTTCCTGCGCAGCAGGCGCGAGCGCATCACCCCCGAGCAGGTCGGCCTGCCCCGGGGCCGGCGCCGCCGCACCCCCGGACTGCGCCGCGAGGAGGTCGCGCACCTCTCCGCCGTCGGCGTCACCTGGTACACCTGGCTCGAACAGGCCCGCGACATCCAGGTCTCCCCGCAGGTCCTGGACGCCCTCGCCGGAGCCCTGCTGCTCGACCCGACCGAGCGCAGCCACCTCTTCGCCCTCGCCGGGGCCGCCGACCCGCACCCCGAGGCGTCCTGCTCCGCCGTCACGCCGACCCTGCGCCGGCTGCTCGACCAGCTGGAGCCCGTGCCCGCCGCGATCCAGAACAGCCGCTACGACTTCCTGGCCCACAACCGCACCTTCGGGAAGCTCTTCTGCGACCTCGACGCACTGCCCCGCGAGGACCGCAACTCCCTCTGGCTGGCCTTCACCGACGAGGACTTCCGGGCCTCCGTCACCGACCTGCCCGAGGTCATGCGCGCGCTCGCCGGAAAGCTCCGCGCCGCCATGGCCGAGCACCTGGCCGAGCCCGCCTGGAAGGAGCTCGTACGCCGCCTCGAAGAGGCCTCGCCCGAGTTCCGGGAGCTCTGGGCCCGGCACGAGGTGGTCGCCCCCGGCGGCCGCGTGAAGGTCATCCGCAACGCCCGGGTGGGACTCCTCAGCTTCGAGCACACCAACCTCTGGCTCGGCCCGAACGCCGGGACCCACCTCGTCACGTACGTCCCCGTGGACGACGCCACCCAGGAGGGCGTCGCCCGCCTCCTCGACCTGGTGGTGCGGGAGCGGGAGGCTCAGGGCGTGCTGACGGCGGTCTGAGGGTCGTCCTCCGCGTGCGGTCCGCCGGGCCGGGGCTCCCCCTCCTGCGCCAGGCACCGCGCCGTCCGCTCCGCCGTGCGCCGGGCCCACGGGCCGCTGGTCAGCGCCCCGACCGCCAGGACGGCGAGCCCGCAGCCCGTGATGATCCAGTAGCCGGGGCGGGCCGCCGCCACGAACGCGTCCGCGTGCGGCAGGGCGCCGACCCCCGCCGCCAGGACCGTGCCGATCACCGCGACCCCCAGCGTCTGGCCGACCTGGCGGCTCGTCGAGGCCACCGCCGCCGCCACCCCGGCCTGCGCGCGGGGCATCCCGGAGACGGCGGTGTTCGTGATCGGGGCGTTCACCAGGCCGAAGCCGATGCCGAAGACCACGTACCCGGTGAAGAGCAGCGCGTCGCTCGTCTCGGCGGCGAAGGCCGCGAAGAGCAGCGGCCCGGCCGCCATCGCCGTCCCCGCGAGCAGCAGCGAGGGGCGCGGTCCGCGGGCCGCCGTGAGCCGCCCCGACAGCGGGGCGAAGACGAAGGTCATGCCGGCCATCGGCAGCATCCAGAGCCCGGCGGACAGCGGGGAGAGCCCGCGCACGTCCTGGAGGTACAGGGTGTTCAGGAAGAGGAAGCCGCCGAGCGAGGCGAAGGCGCAGACCGCGATGACGGTGGCCCCGCTGAACGGCGCGCTGCGGAAGAACCGCAGGTCGATCAGGGGCTCGCGGCGCCGGGGCTCGTAGAACAGGAGGCCGGCGAGCGCGACGGCCGCGACGCCGGCGAAGAGCGGGTCGGTCTCGATGATCGCGTACGTGAGCGAGCCGAGGAGCGCCGTCACCAGGACCTGCCCGACGGGGTCGGGGCGCCGGGGCCGGGGCGCGCGGGACTCGGGGACGTACCGCAGGGTGAGGAGCAGGGCGGCGAGGGCGACCGGCAGGTTCACCCAGAAGATCGCCCGCCAGCCGACCGACTGGACGAGCACCCCGCCCACCAGCGGCCCGGCGGCCATGGAGACGCCGACGACCCCGCCCCAGACGCCGATGGCACGCGCGCGTGCCGCCGGGTCCGTGAAGGTGTTGGTGATGATCGACATGGCGACCGGGTTCAGCATCGAGCCGCCCACGGCCTGGACCGCCCGGAAGGCGATCAGGGCCTCCAGGTTCGGCGCGAGGGAGCAGAGCAGCGAGCCGAGCGCGAAGACGGCCAGGCCGGTGACGAAGACCTTGCGGCGGCCGATCCGGTCGGCGGTGGAGCCGGCGAGCATCAGCAGGGAGGCGAGGACCAGCGTGTAGGCGTCGATCACCCACTGCATGCCGGCGACGGTGGCGCCGAGGTCGCGCCGCATGGCGGGCAGGGCGACGTTGAGGGCGGTGTTGTCCAGGCTGACGATCAGCAGGCTCATGCAGCAGATCGCGAGGACGACGAGGCGGCGACCGCGTGTGAGCTCGGGCATGTGCGGATCGTATGGCTGTCTAAGAAACTCCGCAGTGCGGGACAATGGCCGAATGACCGCGTTCACCCCTCTCGCCATCGGGCCGCACATCGTGCAGCCCCCGGTGGTCCTCGCCCCCATGGCCGGCATCACCAACGCCCCCTTCCGTACCCTCTGCCGTGAGTTCAGCGGCGGCAAGGGGCTGTTCGTGAGCGAGATGATCACGACGCGCGCCCTGGTCGAGCGCAACGAGAAGACGATGCAGCTCATCCGCTTCGACGAGACGGAGAAGCCGCGCTCGATCCAGCTGTACGGTGTCGATCCGGTGACGGTCGGCAAGGCGGTGCGGATGATCGTCGACGAGGACCTGGCCGACCACATCGACCTGAACTTCGGCTGTCCGGTCCCCAAGGTGACGCGGAAGGGCGGCGGCTCCGCCCTGCCCTACAAGCGGCCGCTGCTGCGGGCGATCCTGAACGAGGCCGTGACCAACGCGGGCGACCTGCCGGTCACGATGAAGATGCGCAAGGGCATCGACGACGACCACATCACCTATCTCGACGCCGGGCGGATCGCCGTCGAGGAGGGCGTCACCGCCATCGCCCTGCACGGCAGGACCGCCGCCCAGCACTACGGCGGCACGGCCGACTGGGACGCGATCGCGCGGCTCAAGGAGCACGTGCCGGAGATCCCGGTGCTCGGCAACGGCGACATCTGGTCGGCGGACGACGCGCTGCGGATGATGCGCGAGACGGGCTGCGACGGCGTCGTCGTGGGCCGCGGCTGCCTGGGCCGCCCCTGGCTCTTCGGGGACCTGGTGGCGGGCTTCGAGGGCACCGGCGCGTACGCGCAGCCGGGGCTGCGGGAGGTCGCGGACGCGATGGTGCGGCACGCGCGGCTGCTCGGCGAGTGGCTGGGGGACGAGGCACGCGGTGTCATCGACTTCCGCAAGCACGTGGCCTGGTACCTGAAGGGCTTCGCGGTCGGCTCGGAGATGCGCAAGAAGCTCGCGATCACCTCGTCCCTGGACGAGCTGCGCGCTCAGTTGAGCGAGCTGGACCTGGACCAGCCCTGGCCGGTGGGTGCGGACGGCCCCCGGGGTCGTACGTCCGGAAACAACCGGGTTGTCCTGCCGGATGGCTGGCTGAAGGACCCGTACGACTGTGCCGGAGTGAGCGAGGACGCCGAGCTGGACACGTCCGGAGGGTGAGATTCCGCCCCTCTGGGGGGAGTGATCCTCGCCACCCTTGAGGGGGGTTGCGCTCAGATGAGCGCATCAGGGTCAGCTGTACAGCCTGAAGGGGTGGCACCGAGTGCCACCCCTTTTGTGTTCAAGAGTTGAACGCAAATGCTCGATTGGGCGCTCATAAGAGCGACTCTCCCCTGATTTGAGTCAACTGGCCTTCGGGGCGTGAAACCGAATACTTCGCATCGGTAACTTTCGAAGTGCTGGCGGATGGGTGGTTAAGACCGTGTGACCGGCAGGCGTACCTCCCTAGAAGCCTTCGATCTGGGTATGTTCCTCGCCGTCAGGGCAGCCAACCGAGTCGTCGAGGAGTCGAGACCCGTGTCGGGAAACATTGATCAGAAGTTCGTGTACGACTTCACCGAGGGCAACAGGGACCTGAAGGACCTGCTCGGTGGCAAGGGCGCCAACCTCGCCGAGATGACCAACCTCGGCCTGCCGGTGCCTCCGGGCTTCACGATCACCACCGAGGCGTGCAAGGTCTACCTCGAGAGCGGCTCCGAGCCGGTCGAGCTCCGCGACGAGGTGACCGCCCACCTCGACGCCCTCGAGCAGAAGATGGGCAAGAAGCTCGGCCAGGCCGACGACCCGCTGCTCGTCTCCGTCCGCTCGGGCGCGAAGTTCTCCATGCCGGGCATGATGGACACCGTCCTCAACATCGGCCTCTCCGACGAGTCCGTGAACGGCCTCGCCCGCCAGGCCGACAACGACCGCTTCGCGTGGGACTCGTACCGCCGGCTCATCCAGATGTTCGGCAAGACCGTCCTCGGCGTCGACGGCGAGCTCTTCGAGGAGGCCCTCGACGAGGCCAAGGCCGCGAAGAAGGTCGCCAGCGACACCGACCTGGACGCCGCCGACCTCAAGAAGGTCGTCAAGCACTTCAAGAAGATCGTGAAGGCCCAGACCGGCCGCGACTTCCCGCAGGACCCGCGCGAGCAGATGGACCTCGCCATCGAGGCCGTCTTCAACTCCTGGAACACGGACCGCGCCAAGCTGTACCGCCGCCAGGAGCGCATCCCGGGCGACCTCGGCACCGCCGTCAACGTCTGCTCGATGGTCTTCGGCAACCTCGGCCCGGACTCCGGCACCGGCGTCGCCTTCACCCGCGACCCCGCCTCCGGCCACCAGGGCGTCTACGGCGACTACCTGCAGAACGCGCAGGGCGAGGACGTCGTCGCCGGCATCCGCAACACCGTGCCGCTCGCCGATCTCGAGCAGATCGACAAGAAGTCGTACGACCAGCTCATGCAGATCATGGAGACGCTGGAGACCCACTACAAGGATCTCTGCGACATCGAGTTCACCATCGAGCGCGGCCAGCTCTGGATGCTCCAGACCCGCGTCGGCAAGCGCACCGCCGGTGCCGCCTTCCGCATCGCCACGCAGCTCGTGGACCAGGGCCTGATCGACGAGGCCGAGGCGCTCCAGCGCGTCACCGGCGCCCAGCTCGCCCAGCTGATGTTCCCCAAGTTCGACGAGAACGCCAAGGTCGAGCAGATCGGCCGCGGCATCGCCGCCTCCCCGGGCGCCGCCGTCGGCAAGGCCGTCTTCGACTCGTACACGGCCGTCAAGTGGTCCCGCTCCGGCGAGAAGGTCATCCTGATCCGCCGCGAGACCAACCCGGACGACCTGGACGGCATGATCGCCGCCGAGGGCATCCTCACCTCCCGCGGCGGCAAGACCTCGCACGCCGCCGTCGTCGCCCGCGGCATGGGCAAGACCTGTGTCTGCGGCGCCGAGGAGCTGGAGGTCGACACCAAGCGCCGCCGGATGACCACGGCCGACGGCCAGGTCGTCGAGGAGGGCGACGTCGTCTCCATCGACGGCTCCACCGGCAAGGTCTACCTCGGTGAGGTACCCGTCGTGCCGTCCCCGGTCGTCGAGTACTTCGAGGGCCGCATGCACGCCGGCGCCGACGACGCCGACGAGCTCGTCCAGGCCGTGCACCGGATCATGGCCTACGCCGACCGCGTCCGCCGCCTCCGCGTCCGCGCCAACGCCGACAACGCCGAGGACGCCTCGCGCGCCCGCCGCTTCGGCGCCCAGGGCATCGGCCTGTGCCGCACCGAGCACATGTTCCTCGGCGAGCGCCGCCAGTACGTCGAGCGGCTCATCCTCGCCGACACGGACGCCGAGCGCGACGAGTCGCTGAAGGCGCTGCTCCCGCTGCAGAAGCAGGACTTCATCGAGCTCTTCGAGGCCATGGACGGGCTGCCCGTCACGGTCCGCCTGCTCGACCCGCCGCTGCACGAGTTCCTGCCCGACATCACCGAGCTGTCGGTGCGCGTCGCCCTCGCCGAGTCCCGCAAGGAGCCGCACGAGAACGACCTGCGCCTGCTCCAGGCCGTGCACCGGCTGCACGAGCAGAACCCGATGCTGGGTCTGCGCGGCGTCCGCCTCGGCCTGGTCATCCCCGGCCTGTTCACCATGCAGGTCCGGGCGATCGCGGAGGCCGCGGCCCACCGCATCGACGCCAAGGGCGACCCGCGCGCCGAGATCATGATCCCGCTCGTCGGCACCGTCCAGGAGCTGGAGATCGTCCGCGAGGAGGCCGAGCAGGTCATCGCCGAGGTCCAGGCGCAGACCGGCGTCGAGCTGAAGCTCGCGCTCGGCACCATGATCGAGCTGCCGCGCGCCGCCGTGACCGCCGGTCAGATCGCCGAGGCCGCGGAGTTCTTCTCCTTCGGCACGAACGACCTCACGCAGACGGTCTGGGGCTTCTCCCGCGACGACGTGGAGGCCTCGTTCTTCACCGCGTACCTGGAGAAGGGCATCTTCGGCGTCAGCCCCTTCGAGACCATCGACAAGGACGGCGTCGGCTCCCTGGTGCGCAGCGCCGTCCAGGCCGGCCGGGCCACCCGCCCCGACATCAAGCTCGGCGTCTGCGGCGAGCACGGCGGCGACCCGGAGTCGGTGCACTTCTTCCACGAGGTCGGCCTCGACTACGTCTCCTGCTCGCCCTTCCGGATCCCGGTGGCGCGCCTGGAGGCCGGCCGTGCCGCGTCCGGCGCGAAGGGCAGCGACAGCCGCTGAGTCCACCGGGGCCGCCGTCGGTCTCCCTCACCCTCACCGACGGGCGGCGGCTCCGGATTCACAAAAGAGACGGGACGGACACCTTTGTGCGGAGGTGTCCGTCCCGTTGTTCGTTTGTTCGTCGGGCTGATGTGAGTCAATGTTCAATTGCGGCCGTTTGAATTATTGGCCATTGAACTTCTGGATTCCTCGACGCAAAGAACGGAGCGGGCGCGACCCCCGGATCCCCACCCGGAGGCCGCGCCCTTTACCGATGCCGGGCAGGTGAGCCACAACCTCGCCGACCGCCGCCGGACGGGCAAAGCCCCCCACGGTCTTCACCACGTCACCTCGGTCCTGAAGGTTTCCTGCCCGACCCGTACAGCTTTTCGGTTCCCCCCTGATCGCCGCGATGCCTTTCAACTGTGGCTGAAACACCCTGGTAACGTGCAGTGATGCTGTGCATACTCGTCGTCGGGGGTGGTTGCGAGTGCACAGGTGGGGACGTTCATGCTGCGGATTCATTTCACCGGAGAAGACCTGGCGGGGGTGCGGACGGCCGCCCGGCCGGACGTTCTGTGGGAAACGATTCTGAGCTTTCACCGTTTAAGAGACCGGCGCGGCTCCGTCGTCTACGGGGAATGGCGCTCGGACGCCCGGATGCGGCTCGGCGGCGAGACCCGGCTCCTCGCCGCACTCGTTCCCAGCCGCGGCTATTTCCCCGACTTCCTGACGCCCGCCGAAGGAGTCCACGGCCTCGACGAGGGCCTCCAGGCGATCCGCGCCACCGAACCCGGCCGGCTGCGCGGCGAACTCTCGCTGCTCGCCGCCGACCGCTCCGGCGCCCGGACCGTGCCCCACTCGCTGCGCGCCCTCGCCGACGGCGGCGCGGAGCCCTTCGACCGGCTCGTGGGGGCCCTGCGCGGCTACCACCGGGCCGCGATCGAACCGTACTGGCCGCACATCCGGGCCCGCGTCGAGGCCGACCGGGCCCGCCGCGGCCGGGCCCTCCTGGACGGCGGCGCCGAGGAGCTGCTCGCCTCGCTGCCGCCGATGCTGCGCTGGCGGGCGCCCGTCCTGGAGGCGGACTACCCCGTCGACCGGGACGTCCACCTCGACGGGCGCGGGCTGCTGCTCCAGCCCTCGTTCTTCTGCCGGGGGACCCCGGTGGTGCTGCGCGACCCCGCGCTGCCGCCGGTCCTCGTCTACCCCGTCACGCACGGCGAGGCGCCGACCGTCCGCTCGCCGGGCGGCTCCTCGCTGGCCAAGCTGGTCGGCCAGACCCGCTCGGCCGTCCTGCACGCCATCGGGGACGGCGGGACGACCAGCGAACTGGCCCGCAGGGCCGGGGTGTCGCTGGCCTCGGCCAGTCAGCACGCGGGCGTGCTGCGCGAGGCCGGACTCATCGCGACCCTCCGCCACGGCAACGCGGTCCTGCACACGCTGACGCCGCTGGGCGCCGCCCTCCTCGGCGGCGCCCAGCGGACGGTGGACCTGCGCTGCTACCCGGGCGGTCGGGCGAAGAACGGGCAGGTCACGTCGTAGCTACGCGCGGAGAGCGCCCGGCGCCTCGTGGCTACGCGCGGAACGGGCCCGTCACCTCGTAGGTGATGCCGCCCGAGGAACTGCCGGTGGTGCCGCGCTGGCTGGAGAAGTACAGGCGCGTGCCGTCGGGGGAGAAGGCCGGTCCGGTGATCTCGGAGCCGGACTGGCCGTTGATCCGCAGGAACGGCGTCACGACGTCGTCCGGCGTGATCAGACAGATCTCCATGTTGCCGCCGTCCTCGGCGACGTACAGGTCGCCGGAGGAGGAGCCGGTGATGTTGTCGACGCCGGTCAGCGGGGCGCCGCCGCCGACGACCAGCGAGTCGTCGTAGGCCAGTTCGTACGTGCCGGCGGCCAGGTTCACCTGCCAGACCCGGTTGTCGCCCTTGGTGGTGAACCAGACGGTGTCGTTCGCGTAGTGGCAGCCCTCGCCGCCGTTGAAGTGCTTGGCGGCGGGGACCTGGGTGCGGGTGGTGGCCGGGGAACCGTCCGGGTCCGGAACGTTCTGCCAGGCGAAGGTGCCGGAGGCGGCGGTGCCGGCCGTGAGCACCTGGAGGGTGCCGGAGGAGAGGTCGCCCCAGGTGGTGGGGACGAAGCGGTAGAAGCAGCCGTCCGTCTCGTCCTCGGTCAGGTAGACCACCCGGCGCACCGGGTCGGCGGCCGCGGCCTCGTGCTTGAACCGGCCCATCGCGTCCCGGCGGGTGGCGGTGCCGCCCCACGGGTTCGTCTCGTAGACGTAGCCGAGGGACACCTCCTCGCAGGACAGCCAGGTGTTCCACGGGGTCTTGCCGCCGGCGCAGTTCTGGCGGGTGCCGGAGAGGATCCGGTACGCGCCGGTGATCGTGCCCGCCGCGTCGAACCGCACCGCGCTCGCGCCGCCGCCCGGGTTGACCTCCGAGTTCGAGACGTAGATCCAGCCGGTGCCGTCGGTGAAGCAGGCGCCGCCGTCGGGGGCGTTGTGCCAGGCGTACGAGGTGCCGCTCACGGTCTGGCCGGACCGGGCGATCACCCGGCTGCGGAACCCGGCCGGCAGCTGGATGCCGTTCGCGTCGGCCGCGCCGAGCGCCCCGTACGGGCCGGCGCCGGGCTGGGCGGGGGCGGCGACGGCCGCGCTCTGCCACAGGCTGCCGCCGAAGGCGGCGGCCGAGGTGCCGATGACCGCTCCACGCAGGAAGGTGCGTCGCTCCACGTCTCACTCCCGAGAAGGGTGGTGCCCCGCCGCACCGGTCGGCGACGGGGTCGCGCGCTTCCGGAACCTAGGAGTACGGAGTTGACTGCGCGTCAATGAGCGGTGACGGGGAGGCGGCGGGTGCCGGGCGGGAACGGCGGTGTCGGTGCGGGGCGTTAGGTTCGCGTCATGTCGATCCACGCACGCCTGAGCGGTTCCGTACGGCTGCCCGGAGGCCGGGAGCTGATCACCGGCGATGTCTACGAGAGCCGCGGGGCCGGCACCCGCCGTGCCCTGCTGTTCCACGGCACCGACCTGGAGGTCCACGAGCTGGAGGACCTGTTCGCCGGGGAGCGGGCACCCGCGGCCGTCTTCCCGATGCCCTGGCCGGGCTGGGACCGGGGCGGCGCCTCGGTGAGCCCCGACGGCACCCTCGCGGTCTTCTCCGGACAGCGGGCCGTACGGGCCGTCGGCGCGGACGGCACGGCCCTGTGGGAGTACCGGCACCCGTGCTGGGGCCCCGTCCTCGGCCACGCGCACACCGGGGACGAGCAGCAGGTCTGCTACGGCTCCGAGCACGGCTCGGTCCGGGTCTCCGACGACGGCCGGTTCGTCTGGGCGCACGTCCTGGCCCCGGGGGAGGAGCAGCCCGAGGAGTGCTGGTCGGTCCTCGACGCCCGTGACGGACGGGAACTCGCCCGGCTGCCCCTCGACGACAGCGCGGCCGCCGGATCCCGCCACCTCTCGCACCCCGACGGCGTCCACATGGGGCTCTGCATCGGCATGGGCCAGGACGGCATCCTGCTGTACTGGGCCCGCTGGGACGGCGAGCGGCCGACCGTCTGGGACCTCAACGAGTCGCTCGACCGGATCCTCATCGACGTCCACCCCGCCCACGAGGGCTTCCTGACCGTCGAGCACTACGGGCACGACCTGAGCCTGCACGCCCTCGACGGCGAGGTCCTCGCCGAGCAGTCGGAGCCGACCTGGGACCACGCCGCCGGGTTCGTCGACGCCGACACGGTCATCGCGACCACCGGGGTCGTGTACGACAAGGGCCCCCGCCACTGGCTCCTCGACGCCCGCACCCTGGAGATACGCGGATCCGTCACGTACTCCCACGGCCCCGTCCCCGGCCTGGTCCGCCCCCTCGGCGACGGCAGCTGGCTCACGTACGACGAGAAGAGCGAGACGCTCAACCGCTGGACGGTCCGGTGACGGGGACCTTCGGCACTGGGGTCCGGCGCGGTGCCGGGGCACACTGGAGGGCATGCGTGCCACCCGGGACATCAGCGACCGCCACGACCTCGACGTGCTGCTGCGGCGCTTCTACGGCGCCGCCTTCGCCGACCCGCTGATCGGGCCCTTCTTCACCGAGATCGCCGGGACCGACCTGGAGGTCCACCTGCCGCGCATCGCCGACTTCTGGGAGCGCGCCCTCTTCCGCACCGCCGGCTACGGCCGCGACGCCTTCGCCCCGCACGCCGCCCTGCACAGCGCCCGGCCGCTCACCGCCGCCCACTTCGGCCGCTGGGTGCAGCTCTGGCAGGCGAGCGTCGACGGACTCCACAGCGGCCCCCGGGCCGAGCGGGCCAAGGCGCAGGGGGAGCGGATCGCCCTGGCCATGCTGAGGCGGCTGGGCGACGGGTCGACGGAGGGCACGGGCGGCGGGTTCGTCCCGCTGGCCGCCCTCGAACTGCGCTCCGTGGCCTGAACGAGAAGACCCTCCGGGAGCGATGAGTTCCGAGGGGCAGGGCCGTCCTACCTCTCGACAGCACCGCACGACGGAAGAGAGAGCGCCATGGCCCCGCAGATGATCTTCGTGAACCTGCCCGTGAAGGACGTCGACGCCGGCAAGGCCTTCTTCGAGAAGCTGGGCTACGCCTCGAACCCCCGGTTCAGCGACGAGACCAGCGCCTGTGTGGTCATCAGCGACACGATCTTCGTGATGCTCCTCGAAGAGCCCAGGTTCAAGTCGTTCATGGCCTCCGGCAAGGAGCTCTCCGACGCGACCAGGAGCACGGAGGTCCTGGTCACGCTGAGCGCCGAGAGCCGGGAGGCGTGCGACCGGCTCGCGGACGCCGCCCTCGCCGCCGGCGGCGGCCCGGCGAAGGAGCCGCTGGAGACGGACTTCATGTACGGCCGCTCCTTCACCGACCTGGACGGCCACCACTGGGAGGTCTTCTGGATGGACCCGGCGGCCGTCCAGGGCTGAGGCCCGGCGCCCGGATCAGGCCGAGACGCCGCCGTCGATCACCAGGTCCGTGCCGACGGCGGAGCCCGCGTCGTCCGACGCGAGGTACAGCACCGCCGCCGCCACCTCGGCCGCCGACGAGATGCGGCCCAGGGGCGACTGCTCCTTCATCCGGACCTCCCGCTCGGCCTCCGTCTCGCCGGGCCGCAGCGACATCGTGGACTCGGCGGCGCCGGGGCTGACGGCGTTGATCCGGATCCCGTCGCCGATGTGGTCCAGGGCCGCGGCCCGGGTGATCGCCGAGACCGCCGCCTTGGAGACCTGGTAGCCGAAGACGCCGGGGATCCGGACGTGCGGGCCCAGGTTGGACGCGATGTTCACGATGGCCCCGCCGCCGTTCGCCCGCATGTGGCCTACCTCGGCCTGGAGGGCGTGCAGCACGCCCGTGACGTTGACGTCGAGCAGCGTCCGCCAGTCCTCCAGCGGGAGGTCGGCGGCGCTGTGGCCGCCGCCCCGGAAGACCCCCGCGTTGTTCACGGCGACGTCCAGGCCGCCGAACAGCTCGACCGTGCGCCGGACCAGCTCCCGGGTGGACCCGGCGCTCGACACGTCGGCGGTGACCGCGGCGGCGGTGCCCCCGGCGGCCTCGATCAGGGCGACCGTCCCGTCGAGGGACTCCGCCGTACGGCCGGCGGCGACGACCTTCGCGCCCTCGGCGGCGAACGCGAGCGCGATGGCCCGGCCGAGACCGGAGCCGGCGCCGGTGACGAGGACGGCGCGGTCGGTGAAGCGTGCGGACACGAGAGCTCCTTGTGAGGTATTGAACTTGACCGTACGTTCCAGAATGGGTGCCGAAGAAAGGGCGCCCACGGGGGCGCCCGTTCCTCAGTCCAGGAGTGCCAGTGCCTGCTCCGCCGCGTCCCTGACCCGGCCCGGGTCGCTCGACACCTTGCCGACCACCCTGATCCCCTGCAGCAGGACGAGCAGCATCCGGGCGAGGGCCCGCGGGTCGCGGTCGGCCGGGAGTTCGCCCCCGGCGCGGGCCCGGGCGAGCGCGCCGTGCAGGAGCGTCTCGACCTGCTCCCAGCTCAGCTCGACCCGCCGGGCGACCACCGCGTCGTGCGGGCCCAGCTCCGCCGCCGAGTTGGTGACGAAACAGCCGTTCAGCCGCTCCCCGTCCGCCGCCGCCTCGGCGGCGAAGCGGCGGACGAGCGCCCGCACGGCCGGCAGGGCCGGGCCCGGTGCGGACAGTTCCTCGACGATCCCCGGATCGTGGGTCTCCGCATAGCGGTCCATCGCCTTCAGGTACAGCTCGCGCTTGTTGCCGAAGGTGGCGTAGATGCTGGCGCGGCCGATGTCGAGGTGCGCCACGAGGTCCGACATCGCCGTCGCCTCGTAGCCGCGCGCCCAGAACAGTTCGAGCGCCGCCTGGAGCGCGGCCTCCGGATCGAATTCCTTGGTCCTGGCCACGGGGAGACCGTACGGCTTTCTGGAACGATCGGTCAAGTCAAATGGAACGCACCGGATACACCGTCACCGCGACCTCCTCGTCGTCCAGGCACCGGCCCGTCTCCAGGTCGAACCGCTGCTTCAGGAGCGGCGAGGCCACGAACGGCCGCCCGTCCGCCGAGCCGATCAGCCCCCGGGACAGCACCTGCGCCCCCGTGAACGGATCGCGGTTGTCGATCGCGTACGTCCGGCCCGCCCGGTCCCGGAAGACCGCCGCCTGCCGGCCGTCCGGCAGCAGCACCGCCACGCCCCGGCCCGGGGTCAGCCTGGCCTCCTCGCAGACCGTCACCCAGGAGTCGGGGGAGGGGGAGAGTTCGAGGGTCGTCGTCATCGTCGTCGTCATCGGGAGGTGGCCCCTTCCAGCGTTCCGATCGTGAGAATCGTGAGGTCCGGCTTGATCTGGTCCCGCTCCGGCACGAACCGGACCGACGGGTCCGGCGCCCCGGGCGCGTTCACGAAGGACACGAAGCGCCGCAGCCGCTCCGGGTCGTCCAGCGTCTGGGCCCACTCGTCCCGGTAGTCGGCGACGTGCGCGGCCATCAGCGCCTCCAGCTCGTCGCAGAGCCCCAGCGAGTCGTGCACCACCACGTCCCTGAGGTGGTCGAGCCCGCCCTCCAGGCGCTCCAGCCAGGTCGACGTCCGCTCCAGGCGGTCCGCCGTCCGGATGTAGAACATCAGGAACCGGTCGATGAGACGGACCAGTTCGGCGTCCGAGAGGTCCTGCGCGAGCAGGTCCGCGTGGCGCGGGGTCGCGCCGCCGTTCCCGCCCACGTACAGGTTCCAGCCGTTGGCCGTGGCGATGATCCCGAAGTCCTTCGACTGCGCCTCCGCGCACTCGCGGGCACAGCCCGAGACCGCCGACTTCAGCTTGTGCGGGGCGCGCAGGCCCCGGTAGCGCAGCTCCAGCCGGATCGCCATCTGCACGGAGTCCTGGACGCCGTAGCGGCACCAGGTCTGCCCGACGCAGGACTTCACCGTGCGCAGCGCCTTGCCGTACGCGTGCCCCGACTCGAAGCCCGCGTCGACGAGCCGCGTCCAGATCGAGGGCAGCTGGTCCACCCGCGCGCCGAAGAGGTCGATCCGCTGACCGCCGGTGATCTTCGTGTAGAGCCCGAAGTCCCGGGCCACCTCGCCGATCACGATCAGCTTGTCCGGCGTGATCTCGCCGCCGGGGATGCGCGGCACCACCGAATAGGAGCCGTTGCGCTGCAGGTTGGCGAGGAAGTGGTCGTTGGTGTCCTGGAGGGAGGCCTGCTCGCCGTCGAGGATGTACCCGTTGTTGAGAGAGGCCAGGATCGAGCCGACGGTCGGCTTGCAGACCTCGCAGCCCTCCCCGCCCCGCGCCTCCTCCCGCCCGTGCGAGTCGAGCAGCGCCGCGAAGGAGGTCAGCCGCAGGGTGCGGGCGATCTCGTACAGCTCGCTCCGGGTGTACGAGAAGCAGCCGCAGAGCCCCTGGTCGGCGGGCGCCGGCAGCAGCTTCTCGATCACCTTCACGCAACTGCCGCAGCCCGTGCCGGCCTTGGTGCACCTCTTCACCTCGGGCAGGCTCGTGCACCGGCCGATCTCGTGCTTGGTGACGTTGTGGCAGGAGCAGATGACGGCGTCGTCCGGCAGGGCGGACGGGCCGAGCGCCACCGGCGCGCCCGCGCCCGCCGGGAGCACCAGCTGCTCGGGCGAGACCGGGGGCACGGTGCCGGTCAGCGGGCGCAGCAGACCGTACTGCTCGGCGTCGCCGACCAGGACACCGCCGAGCAGCACCCCGTCGGCGGAGACCACCAGCTTCTTGTAGACGCCCGCGCGGGAGTCGGAGTACACGACGTCGAGGCAGCCCTCGGCCGTCCCGTGCGCGTCGCCGAACGAGGCCACGTCCACGCCGAGCAGCTTCAGCTTGGTCGACATGTCGGCGCCCGTGAAGCCGTCCCCGGCCTCCTCGTCGGCGATCGCCGCCGCCGCCGTCTGCGCCATCTCGTAACCCGGCGCCACCAGGCCGTACACCCGGCCGTCCGAGGCCAGCGCGCACTCGCCGATCGCGAAGACCGCCGGGTCGGAGGTCCGGCAGAGCTCGTCCACGGCGATGCCGCCGCGCTCGCCGACCTCCAGGCCGCAGTCGCGGGCCAGCTGGTCCCGGGGCCGTACGCCCGCGGAGAAGACCACCATGTCCGTGGCCAGTTCGGAACCGTCCGACAGCCTCATGCCCGTCACGGCGCCGTCCGCCGTCACGACCTCCTGCGTGCCCGTCCCCGTGTGCACGGTCAGGCCCATCTTCTCGATCGTGCGGAGCAGGGCCGCGCCGCCGCCCTCGTCGACCTGCACCGGCATCAGACGCGGCGCGAACTCCACGACGTGCGTGTCGAGCCCGAGGCCCTTCAGCGCGCCCGCCGCCTCCAGGCCGAGCAGACCGCCGCCGACGACGGCGCCGGTCGTCGCCGTCTTCGCGTACTCCTCGATCGCGAGCAGGTCCTCGATCGTGCGGTAGACGAAACAGCCCTGGGCGTCCTTGCCGGGGACGGGAGGCACGAAGGGGTACGAACCGGTGGCGAGGACGAGGGTGTCGTACGCGACCACCCGCCCCGAGCGGGCCGTGACCGTCCGGGCCTCCCGGTCGATCGCCTCGGCCGGGTCGCCGACGTACAGCTCGATGCCGTGCCGCTCCATGAAGCCGGCCTCGACCATCGACAGGTCGTCCGGGGTCTTGCCGGAGAAGTACGAGGTCAGCTGCACGCGGTCGTAGGCCGGGCGCGGCTCCTCGCAGAGGACCACGATCCTGGCCCGCTCGGTGACGCCACGGTCGGCGAGCGCCTCCAGGAACCGCTGGCCGACCATTCCGTGGCCGACCAGGACGATGGTGGGAGTGGTCATGAGGAGCCTCCGTCGTGGGTGAGCAGGTGGAGCAGGGGGGCCTCGTCGGGCAGGGCTTCGTCGCCCTCCCAGGCCCTCGCGAGCGCGCCGACCGCGGCCAGGTCGCCGAGGAGGACGCCCCCGACGAGCCGGTCCCCGCGGACGACGACCTTCCGGTACGCGCTGCGCGTGGCGTCGGTGAGCTGGACGACGTCGTCACCGGGGCGGGCGGTGACTTCGCCGAAGGCGGCGAGGTCGAAGGGCTTCGGGCCGCCGAGGGTGAGCCGGGTGAGGGCGCGGGTGCCGGTGTAGGGGGCGGGGGCTCCGCCCCCGCCCGCCCCCGCGCTGGGCCCGCCCGCCGGTGCGGCGCCCGCCCCCGCGCCCGTTGTGGGCAGTCGTTCCGCTGGGGCGAGGGGGGTCCCCCCTGCTCGAGCGGAGCCGAGAGCTTGGGGGAGGGTGGGCACAACGGACGGCACCTTTGCGGGTGCCTCCGCCTCCTGTGCCTGGGCCCGCACCGCAAGCGCGTCGTCCTCGTGGTGCGGGTCGGCGCAGGGGCCGGATGCGCCGGCAAGGGCGCCGTCCCGTGTGCCCACCCGTCCCGCCCCGCGGGACGATTGCCCACACGGCGGGTGGGCGGGGGGTGCCGCTCCGGTGGGCGTGGACGTCTCCGCCAGGAGCAGTTCCGCCAGCGCGTCCGCCTGTTCCAGGGCCGGGCCCGCCAAGCCGTACACCCGCCCCCCGTGCTCCGCACAGTCCCCGATCGCGTGGATGTACGGGTCCGACGTGCGGAGGGCGTCGTCGACGACGATCCCCGTCGCGACGGACAGCCCCGCCTCCCTCGCCAGGGCCACCCGGGGCCGGACCCCGCACGCCAGGACCACGACCTGCGCGTCGAGGACGAAGCCGTCGGCGAGTTCGACCGCCGTGACCGCCCCGTCCCGCTGCCGCAGACCGCTGACCCGGCACTCGGTGTGGACCTCGACGCCGAGGGCCTCGACGTGCGAGCGCAGCAGGGCGGAGGCCTGGGCGTCGAGTTGGCGTTCCATGAGGCGTTCGCCCTGCTGGGTCAGGACCACGTCCGCGCCGAGCGCCGCGAGGGCCCGCGCGGCGGAGACGCCGAGGAGCCCGCCGCCGATGACCACGGCCCGCACCCCGGGCCGTACCACGGCGCGCAGCGACAGGCAGTCGTCGAGGGTGCGGAAGGGATGGACCCCGGAGGGGAGCGCCGCCCCGCGCAGTCCGCGCAGCGGCGGGAGGACCGGGTTCGAGCCGGTCGCCAGGACCAGCCGGTCGTATCCGACCAGCGAGCCGTCCGCGCACTCGACGGTCCGCGCGGCCCGGTCGATCCGCACCGCCCGCACCCCGAGCCGTACCGGCTCGCGGGTCCCGGGCAGGGCGATCACCTCGGGGGCGTACCGTCCGGCGAGGACGTCGGCGAGCAGCACCCTGTTGTAGGGGGCGTGCGGCTCTTCGCCGAGGAGGGTGACCGGCAGGCGCTGGGCGAGCCGGGCGCCCGCCGTTCCGCCCCCGACCACCACGATCCGTGTACTCATACCGGAAGGGTGCGGGGCCGGTGTTACCCGTCGGGATCCCGACTGTTTCCCGTACGGAACGCTGATCTCCGTCCGGGGCGGGGCCCGCTGTGAGGCCCGGCCGGCCCGGCACGGGCGCCGCAGGCTCTGAAGCAGCTCAACGATCAGGCGATCGATGGACGGGGCAACGATCGCCTCCCTAGGCTCACGGTCATGCCCGACATCTCGCTGACCACCCTTGTCCTGCTCTGTCTCGCCGCGCTCGTGGCGGGCTGGATCGACGCCGTGGTGGGCGGTGGCGGGCTGCTCCAGCTGCCCGCGCTGCTGCTCGGTCTTCCGCACGTCCCGGCCGCGTACGTCCTCGGCACCAACAAGGCCGTCTCGATCGTGGGCACCACGGGGGCCGCCGTCACCTATCTCCGCAAGGCGCCCGTGCGGGTGTGGACGGCGGTGCGGATCGGGCTCGCGGCCCTCGCCGGCTCCATGGCCGGCGCCTTCTTCGCGGCCGGGATCAGCAGCGAGGTGCTGCGCCCGGTGATCATGGTGGTGCTGCTCGGCGTCGCGGCCTTCGTGATGCTGCGGCCCTCCTTCGGCGCGAAGGCCGAGGGGGAGGAGCGGGCGCCGCTGACCCGGGCGCGGATCGTGACCGCGATCGTGGTCGTCGGCGGCGGGATCGGCTTCTACGACGGCCTGTTCGGGCCGGGCACCGGCACCTTCCTGGTCCTCGCGCTGACCGCCGTGCTCCACCTGGACCTGGTGACCGCCTCCGCCACCGCGAAGATCGTCAACGTCTGCACCAACGCGGGCGCGCTCGCCATGTTCGCCTACCAGGGCACCGTGTACTGGCAGCTCGCGGCCGTCATGGCCGTCTTCAACCTCGTCGGCGGGACGCTCGGCGCCCGGATGGCGCTGAGCAAGGGCGCCGAGTTCGTCCGCGGGGTGCTGCTCGTCGTGGTGTTGTCGCTGGTCGCGAAGCTGGCCTTCGACCAGTGGAGCTGACCGGAGCCGGGGGCGGGGCCAGGACGGGGCCGGGACCACTCGGCTCCGAGACCGGGACTACTTGACCCCGATGAGGTGGCCGAAGGCGACCACGTTCCCCTGGTAGCCGCCGCTCTTCTTCGAGAAGCCGCCCCCGCAGGTGATCACCCGGATCTCGGCCCGGTCGGCCTCGTCGTACACCTTGCGGTCCGGGAAGTGCTTGTTGTCGTACACCTCGATCGCGTCGACCGTGAAGACGGCGGTCCGCCCGTCCTGCCGGACCACCTCGATCCGGTGGCCCTTCTTGAGCGCGCCCAGGGTGTAGAAGACGGCGGGCCCCTCGGCGTTGTCGACGTGGCCCGCGATGATCGCGGTGCCCTTGGCGCCGGGCGTGGTGCCGTCCTCGTACCAGCCGGCCAGGTTCCGGTCCGCGGCCGGCGGCACGTCGAGCGCCCCGTCCGCCCTGAGGCCGAGCCGCGTCACCGGGGCGTCCACGTCGGTCTCGGGGATCCGGAGCCGGACCGGCACCGAGGGCGGCAGCGGGTCGGCGGCGGCGTCGGTGTGCACGCTCGGCCCGGCGGCGAAGGCCTGCGCGGCCGACGGAACGGGCGGGGTGACGTCCTCCGAGCCGTTGTGGACGAGCCAGATCCCGACGCAGGCGGCCGCGGCTATGCCCCAGCCCTTGCTCCTGTTGCTCACCTGGGTTCCCTCGGTCGCGCTTCGTGGGTGTGGCCCTGCCCCCGCCGGGCCGTGTGCGGGCGCGCGGCGGGGGCAGGACGGGCGGTGGTCTCAGTGGCCCTGCGCGCCGCTCGCCCGGCGCCGCAGGAGCCAGACACCGCCGACGGCAGCCGCGGCCAGCACCGCCGCGCCCGCCGTGACCTGGGCGGTGTCGGGGCCGACGCTGCCCCCGACACCGGTCTGGACGTGGCCGCTCGGACTCCGGTGCTTGACCCACAGGTCGCCCTTGGCGGTCTTGCCGTTGTCGCAGGCCACGCTGATCTTGTAGGAGCCGGCCTTGACGTGCTCCGGCACCTCGAACTGCCCGACCACGACCTCCTTGTGCGTGCTCGGCCTCAGGTGGAACTCGCCCGCGCCGAGCGAGTTCGCGTCGCCCACGCCGTGCCCGTGCTTGCCGCAGGCGAGCGTGTTCACGGTGACGGTCTCGCCCGGGGAGGCGGACGACGGGGAGAGCTCCAGCGACTCGTGACCGCCGCCGCCCGAGTTCCAGTTCCCGCCGGTCGAGCCGGTCGAGCCGGTCGAGTTCCAGCTCTCGCTGTTCGAGCTCCAGCTGTCGTCCTCCGCGTATGCCGCGGGGGCGGCGAAGGCCCCGATCGCGGCGACCGCCAGCGCGGTACCGGTGAGCAGGCGGGCAGTGGTGCGCATGGGGGTCCTCCGGGGCGCGCGAGCGGTCATGCCGGCTGGTCCTGCCGGGAGGGACGTCCCGGAGCCGGACCTTCTGAGACCGAGATAAGAGGCATGTCGCGCGCCCCGCCTCCTGATGAGGCATCAGGATTGCTCCGTCCGATACGGTGTGTCGCCTGGATTTCGGGTGTTTCCGCAGGTCAGGGCGGTCCACGAGTCGTCAGCTGACGGTCCGTGCCGAACGGGTGAGCATGCGAACGGCCGGGCGTGCGAAAGGGCCGGGGCACCCGAAGGCGTCCCGGCCCGTCGCCTTCCCGTCAGCCGCGGTCCGCCCCGCAGCCGGACCCGGACGGCAGGCAGCCGCCCGGGCGCCCGGCGGAGCCCACCGACGCGTGCCGACATCGCCGGCACTCGTGCAGGACCAGGATGATCCGCTCCCCGGCGCAGCCCACGGCGGGCGAGGTGTACGTCCGGTGCGGCGTCGCCGCGGCGCACCGGGGGCAGTCGAACGTCCGCTCCTCACCGGTCGTCATCGCCCCGCCCTCCCGGCGCCGCCCCGGGCGCCCGTCCCGAGGGCGGCGAGGGCTCCGAGGAACAGCCACGCCTCCTCCGGGGCTCCCGCGCCCGTCGCGGGGGAGAGCACCAGGATGATGCCGAGGACGAGCGAGGCGAGGAACGCGGCGCTCCTGACCGGAAGGTCTACTCTGAGATCGACGAACACGGGGTTCTCCCTTGCGTGTGGTCGGAAGGCCGCCCCTGCTCCTGCCCGGATGCGAAGGGGCGGCCTCGGCCGTTTCCGTCCTTTTCCGTGATGTCCGAGAGGTCCGTCAGGTCACATGGGGTGTCCCTCCTCCCTGCCTGACCGGTATCAGGCTCGATGTACCGAGTGTGCGGCGGCCGGGAGGCCCGGGCAATGGCTGGAAGACGCGCGTAGACCGGTACTGACGCGGCGGAACGCCCGCATCGGTCTGTCAACTCCTGTGAAGCTGAAGGACAATGACGGAACAACGGAGAACACCCGGGAACGTCCTGCCGGGAACGTCCTGTGACGCGAAGGGCACCGCTCATGACCGACACGGCCTCGTACGGTCCGCAGGCCCGCTTCGCCGCCGAGTTGCGCGAGCTGCGCCGGCAGAACCTCACCAAGCCGACGCTCGACGCGCTCGCGCGGTCCATGGAGTGCGCGCGCAGCAACGTTTCGATGATCCTGAACGGCCACCGCTTCCCCTCCTGGGAGCACATGTGCGCGCTCGTCGAGGCCCTCGGCGGGAAGCCCGCCGACTGGCGGGAGCGCTGGCTGTCCGCCCGGCGTGAGATCGAGGAGGCCGGCAGGGCGGGCGACGCCCCGCCGGCCTCCCTGCCGCCCCTCCCGTTCGACGCGCTCGCGGGCGGGGAGACGCTGCCCGGGGTCCACTGGTACAAGGACAACCGGGAGTTCTACGAGGCCGCGGCGGAGCGGGTGCGGGGTGCCGGTTCGGAGATCCGGGTCACCTACACGCGCCGCTACCCACCCGACCAGACCAGTACGAACGCCTCCCGTGAGTACTTCAGGGCGGTCCAGGAGTGGGCCGCCGCCGACAGCGAGGACGAGCGCAGCGTGCGCCGGATCATCGGTGTGCCCGAGCGGGACGGGGTGCCCGACAGGGACGTCCTGGCCTGGGTGCGGCGGCATCACGGGGAGACCGAGGGCATCCTCAACTACGAGGCCGCCGTGATGCGGTGGACCGCCGCCGCCGACGGCCTCAACATGGCGCTGATCGACGACAGCGTGGCCTTCCTGGCCTTCTCCGGCGGGTCACGTCAGCGGCTGAACGGCTTCAGCGTCGAGCACCCCAGGTTCATGGGGTACTTCGCCGCCTACTTCGACCAGCTCTGGGTCGCCCTCCCCTCGCTCGCCCACTACCTGGACGAGCTCCCCGGCTGAGCCGGAGCCGCGATGTCCTCCGGCGTCACGCCGTCGTACGCCGCGAACACCCGCCCCATCAGCTCCTCGTCCACCGCGAACGCCAGCCCGTCGATCGCCGTCACGGGCGCGATCGCCCGGGAGTTGGCCACGAACGCGGCGCGGTAGCCCGGGAGGTCGGCCAGGGTGACCGGGCGCCGGACCGACTCCAGGGGGCCCTCCAGGAGGGTCATGGTGATGCCGACGAGGCAGGGGGCCGACGGCCAGACCACCGAAGTGCCGTCCCAGAAGGCGATGTTGGTGACCGCACCCTCGGAGATCTCGCCGTGCGGAGAGGTCAGCAGGGCCTCGTCGTAGCCGGCCCGGCGGGCCGCGTCGCCGTGGAAGCGCTGGCCGAAGCCGCCCAGGTGCTTGATGTGCGGCGCGGGCCGCCGGTAGTCGACGGCGGTCAGGCGCTGCGGGGCGCCGGGGCCGTCCGGGGCGGGGTCGGCGACGGTCACGACGGTGCGGACGCCGGGGTACACGTACACCCGGACCGAGGCGTCCCGCCGCCCGGCGTTCGCGAGGGCTCCGGCGACGAGCTCGCGCACCCGCCCGCCTTCCAGATCCCGGCCGAAGAGCTCGCGGGTGGAGCGGTCGAGGCGGTCGAGGTGCAGGTCGAGGCCCTTAACGCGCCCGTCCCGCACCTGCATCGCGGTGTAGTGGCCGTAACCGCTCATGAGGGCGGCGAGGAGCTGCGGATCGGCCGCCGGGGCTCCGTCGATCTCGATGTGCGCGGGAGGTGTCGTCATGCCCTCACCGTACGGGGGCGGGCGGCGCCGGGCCCCGACCGGCTTGACGGGGGCGGTACTTGGCGGGGCGGGGGAGGTGCGGCACTCGACAGCGCGCAGGACGCGCGGCGCTTGACCTCAACCAAACTTGAGGTACCACGATCCTCGGCATGCTGTTCCGACTGCTCGCCTCCCGCCTCCGGCCGTACGGCCCCCTCCTCGTCCTCCTCGTCGCCCTCCAGCTCGTCCAGACCCTCGCCTCCCTCGCCCTGCCCACCCTCAACGCCGGCGTCATCGACCACGGCGTGCTGCGCGGCGACACCGGCCGCGTCCTGCGCGGCGGCGCCGCCATGATCGCCGCCACCCTCCTCCAGGCCGCCGCGGCCGCCGCCGCCACCTACACCGGCGCCAGGATCGGCATGGGCGTCGCCCGCGACCTGCGCTCCGAGGTCTTCCGCCGGGTCCAGGACTTCTCCGCCCGGGAGCGCGGCCGCTTCGGTGCCGCCTCCCTCATCACCCGGACCACCAACGACGTCCAGCAGATCCAGACGTTCACCGTCCTCGTCCTCACCATGCTGGTCGCCGCCCCGCTCCTCTGCGCCGGCGGACTCGTCATGGCCCTGCGCCAGGACGTGCCGCTCGCGCTCGTCCTGCTCCTCTTCGTGCCCGTGATGACCGGCGCCGTCGGCACCGTCGTCCTGCGCATGCGGCCCCTCTTCCGCGGCATGCAGGAGCGCGTCGACCGCGCCAACCGCGTCCTGCGCGAGCAGATCACCGGCGTCCGGGTCGTCCGCGCCTTCGTCCGCGACCGGCACGAGCGGGAACGCTTCGCCGCCGCCAACGACGAGCTCCTCACCGTCGGCCTGCGGGCCGGGCGGCTCCAGGCCCTCATGTTCCCCACGGTCCTGATCGTCTGGCAGCTGACGACCGTCGCCCTGGTGTACGTCGGCGCCCACCGCATCGACTCCGGGGCCCTCCAGCCGGGCGGCCTCGTCGCCTTCCTCGGCTACCTCCTCCAGACCTCCATGTCCGTGATGATGGTCCTCTTCCTCCTCATGCACATGCCCCGCGCCGAAGCCGGCGCCGAGCGCGTCCGCGAGGTCCTCGACACCCGCCCCTCCGTCACCCCGCCCGCCCACCCCGTCCGGACGCTCGACCGGCGCGGGCACCTGGAGGTCAGGGGCGCGGACTTCCGCTACCCGGGCGCGGAGGAGTCGGTCCTGAAGGACGTGGGGCTGGTCGCCCGGCCCGGTGAGACGACCGCGATCATCGGTTCGACGGGCAGCGGGAAGTCGACGCTGCTCGGGCTGGTGCCCCGGCTCTTCGACGCCACCGGCGGCGAGGTCCTCGTCGACGGCGTCGACGTGCGGAAGCTGGACCCCGCCCTGATGGCCAAGACCGTCGGACTCGTCCCCCAGAAGCCCTACCTCTTCTCCGGCACGGTGGCCACCAACCTGCGGTACGGGAAGCCCGACGCCACCGACGAGGAACTCTGGCACGCCCTGGAGGTCGCCCAGGCCGCCGACTTCGTACGCGAACTGGAGCACGGCCTCGACGCCCCCGTCTCCCAGGGCGGCGCCAACTTCTCCGGCGGCCAGCGCCAGCGCCTCGCCATCGCCCGCCTGCTCGTCGCCCGCCCCCGCCTCTACCTCTTCGACGACTCCTTCTCCGCCCTCGACCCCCGCACCGACGCCCGGCTCCGCACCGCCCTGCGCGAGGAGACCGCCGACGCCACCGTCGTCATCGTCGCCCAGCGCGTCTCCACCATCCGGCACGCCGACCGGATCGTCGTCCTCGACCGGGGCCGGACCGTCGGCACCGGCACCCACACGTCCCTCATGCGGGACAACCCCACCTACCGGGAGATCGTCCTCTCCCAGCTCACCGAGGAGGAAGCCGCATGAGCACGGCGACCGCGACCCGCGCCCCGAGCCCCGCGAAGGCCCCCGTCCGCACCGGCCCCCCGCCCCAGCGCGGCCCCGGCCTGGCCACGCCCTCCCTCGAACGCTCCCTCTCCTTCCGCTCCTCCGGCCTCCGCCTGCTGCGCACCCTCGCCCCCGACCGGGCCCGGCTGCTCGCCGTCCTCGCCGCCGGAGCCGCCGCCGTCTCCCTCTCGGTCCTCGGCCCCCTCCTCCTCGGCCGCGCCACCGACCTCGTGATCACCGGGGCCACCGGCCCCGCCGGCGTCGACTTCGCGGCCGTCGGCCGGATCCTCGCCCTCTCCGTCGCCGTCGTCACCGGCTCCTCCGCCCTCACCTGGGTCCAGCTGCGGATCGCCACCACCGTCGTCCAGCGCGCCGGGCACCGGCTCCGCGAACGGGCCCAGCACAAACTGGCCAGGCTGCCCCTCGCCTACCTCGACGGACAGCCGCGCGGCGAGGTCCTCTCCCGCACCACGAACGACATCGACAACATCACCCAGACCCTCCAGCAGGCCTTCAGCCAGATGACGCGCGCCCTGCTCACCCTGACCGGCGTCCTCCTGATGATGTTCTGGATCTCCCCGCTGCTCGCCCTCGTCGCCCTCGCCACCGTGCCCGTCTCGGTCGCCGTCGCCGCCTTCGTCGGCAAGCGCGCCCAGCCCCAGTTCGTGAAGCAGTGGGCGGTCACCGGCCGGCTCGGCAGCCACGTCGAGGAGACGATCACCGGCCACACCGAGGTCGTCGCCTTCGGCCGCCGCGCCGAGGCCGTGCGCCGCTTCGACGAGCTCGGCGAGGAGCTCTACCGGGCGAGCTTCCGCGCCCAGTTCGTCTCCGGCTTCATCCAGCCCGCCCTGACCCTCGTCGGCAACCTCAACTACGTCGCCATCGCCGTCGTCGGCGGGCTGAGGGTGGCGAGCGGCACCCTCTCCGTCGGCGACGTGCAGGCCTTCGTCCAGTACTCGTACGACTTCAACGGCCCCATCACCCAGGTCGCCGCCATGGCCAACCTCCTCCAGTCCGGAGTGGCCTCCGCCGAGCGGGTCTTCGACCTCCTCGACGCCGAGGAGGAGTCCCCGGAGCCCGCCGCGCCCCGCAGGCCCGCCGAACTCCGCGGCCGGGTCTCCTTCGAGGAGGTCGCCTTCCGGTACGAGGACGGCAAGCCGCTCATCGAGGACCTGTCCCTCACCGTGGAGCCGGGCCGGACCGTCGCCATCGTCGGCCCCACCGGCGCCGGCAAGACGACCCTGGTCAACCTGCTGATGCGCTTCCACGAGGTGACGGCCGGCCGGATCACCCTCGACGGCGTCGACACCGCCGCCATGACCCGGGAGGAGCTGCGCTCCGCCACCGGCATGGTCCTCCAGGACACCTGGCTCTTCGGCGGCACCATCGCCGACAACATCGCCTACGGAGCACCCGGAGAGGTCTCCCGCGAGCGGATCGTCGCCGCCGCGAAGGCCGCCCGCGCCGACCGCTTCGTCCGCACCCTGCCCGCCGGGTACGACACCGTCCTCGACGAGGACGGCGGCGGCCTCAGCGCCGGCGAGAAGCAGCTGATCACCCTCGCCCGCGCCTTCCTCGCCGACCCGGTGATCCTCGTCCTCGACGAGGCCACCAGCTCCGTCGACACCCGCACCGAGCTCCTCGTCCAGCAGGCCATGACCTCCCTGCGCGCGGGCCGCACCAGCTTCGTCGTCGCCCACCGGCTCTCCACGATCCGGGACGCCGACACGATCCTGGTCATGGAGGGCGGCTCGATCGCCGAGCAGGGCACCCACGAGGAACTCCTCGCCGCCGGAGGGGCCTACGCCCGGCTGCACGCCGCCCAGTTCGCCCGTACGGTGGAGACGTGATCGTCACCGTCCGCACCACCACCGACGCGCGCGCCAAGGCCGACGCCCTGGCGCGCGGCGCCGTCGAGGCCCGGCTCGCCGCCTGCGCGCAGATCGCGGGCCCCGTCACCTCCGTCTTCCACTGGCGGGGCGCGATCGAGACCTCCGAGGAGTGGGAGGTGGTGTTCAAGACCACCGAGGCCCGCTACCAGGCCCTGGAGGCGCACCTCCTCGCCGCCCACGACTACGAGACGCCCGAGATCCTCGCCACCCGGGTGACCCGGGTCAGCGAGGGCTACGCCCACTGGGTCGAGCAGGAGACCCGGGCGGCCGAGGCGATCGAGCCCCCGGCGCCCGAGGAGCGTCCGTTCTTCGTGTACGGGACGCTGCGCCCGGGCGCGTACAACCACGACCGCTTCCTCGCCGGCCGCATCGGCTCCGAGGCGGACGCCGTGCTGCACGGGGCGGTCCTGCACGACGGACCCGGCTATCCGTACGTCGTCCCGGCGGAGAAGGGCCAGGTGGTCGGCACGCTGCTGACGCCCGCGCCCGGCGCGTACGGCGAACTGTTCGGCCTGCTCGACCGGCTGGAGCTGCCCGTCGGATACGAGCGGGTGGCGAGGGACGTCGTACGGGTGCGGGACGGGGCGCGGGTGTCCGCCTGGGTGTTCCTGGCGGCCCCCGACGCGCCCCTCGGCCCGGTCATCGAGAGCGGCGACTGGTTCAGCCGGCCTCAGCGACCACTTCGAGGCGCACCGCGCACACCTTGAACTCGGGCATCCGCGAGACCGGGTCGAGCGCCGGGTTCACCAGCGTGTTGGCCCGCCCCTCCCCGTACCAGTGGAACGGCATGAAGACGGTGTCCGGCCGGATCGCCGTCGTGATCCGCGCCGGGGCGACGGCCCGCCCGCGCCGCGAGACCACCGCCAGCGCCTCGCCCTCGGCGACCCCGAGCCGCTCCGCGAGCCGGGGGTGGAGCTCCACGAAGGGCCCGGGCGCCGCCGCGTTCAGCTCCTCGACCCGCCGGGTCTGCGCCCCCGACTGGTACTGGGACACGACCCGGCCGGTCGTCAGCACGACCGGGTAGTCGGCGTCCGTCTCCTCGGCCGCCGCCCGGTGCACCACCGGCACGAACCGGGCCCGCCCGTCCGCCGTCGCGAACCGCTCCAGGAAGAGGCGCGGGGTGCCCGCGTGCTCCTCGTCCGGGCACGGCCAGAAGACGCCCCGCTCCTCCTCGATCCGCCGGTAGCTGATGCCCGCGTAGTCGGCGGGCCCGCCTGCCGAGGCACGGCGCAGCTCCTCGAAGACCTCCTCCGGGTCGGTCGGGAAGCCCTTCTCCCAACCGAGCAGCCCGGCGAGCCCGTGCAGCACCTCCAGGTCGCTGCGGACGCCCGGGGGAGGGGTGAGGGCGCGGCGGCGCAGCAGCACCCGCCCCTCCAGATTGGTCATGGTGCCCGTCTCCTCCGCCCACTGGGTCACGGGCAGGACGACGTCGGCGAGTTCGGCGGTCTCGGAGAGCACCACGTCCGCGACGGCGAGGAAGTCGAGCGACCGCAGCCGCTCCTCGACGTGCGCGGCGCGCGGCGCCGACACCACCGGGTTGGAGCCCATGAGCAGCAGCGCCCTGACGTCCCGGCCGAGGGCGTCGAGCAGCTCGTACGCGCTCCGCCCGGGCCCCGGCAGCGACTCCGGGGAGACGCCCCACACCCCGGCGACGTGCGCGCGGGCGGCCGGGTCGTCGAGCTTGCGGTAGCCGGGCAGCTGGTCGGCCTTCTGGCCGTGCTCGCGGCCGCCCTGGCCGTTGCCCTGGCCGGTGAGGCAGCCGTAGCCGTTCAGCGGCCGGCCGGCCCGGCCGGTGGCGAGGCAGAGGTTGATCCAGGCGCCGACGGTGTCGGTGCCCTTGGACTGCTGCTCGGGTCCGCGGGCGGTCAGCACCATGGCGTTCTCGGCGTCGCAGAACATCGCGACGGCCTCCCGCAGCTGCGGCACGGACACGCCGGTGATCCGCTCGACCTGCTCGGGCCAGTGGGACATGGCCCCGGCGCGGGCGCCCTCCCAGCCGTCGGTGCGCTCGCGCACGAAGTCCTCGTCGACCCGCCCCTCGGCCACCACCAGGTGCAGCATGCCGAGGGCGAGCGCGAGGTCGGTGCCGGGGCGCGGCGCGAGGTGCAGGTCGGCCTGCTCGGCGGTGCGGGTGCGGCGCGGGTCGACGACGATCAGCTTCCCGCCGTTCTCCTTCAGCTCGGTGAGGTAGCGCAGGGCGGGCGGCATGGTCTCGGCGAGGTTGGAGCCGACGAGGATCACGCACCCGGTCCTCGGGACGTCCTCCAGGGGGAAGGGGAGCCCCCGGTCGAGGCCGAAGGCCCGCTGGTGCGCGGCGGCGGCCGAGGACATGCAGAAGCGGCCGTTGTAGTCGATCTGCGAGGTGCCGAGGACGAGCCGGGCGAACTTGCCCAGCGTGTACGCCTTCTCGTTGGTGAGGCCGCCGCCGCCGAAGACCCCCACGGCATCGGGACCGTGGTCGGCGCGGGTCCGGCGAAGGCCTTCGGCGACGGCGGAGAGCGCCTCCTCCCAGGACGCGGGCTCCAGGGCCCCCGTGTCAGGGCGCCGGACCAGGGGCTCGGTGAGCCGGACCCGGGAGGAGAGTACGGAGGGGGCGGTGCGGCCCTTGCCGCACAACGCGCCCCGGTTGACGGGGAAGTCGGTCCGCTCGACCACCTCGGCGGGCAGCTCCGGCACACCGGTGGGGCGCAGCGACATGCCGCACTGCAGGGCGCAGTAGGGGCAGTGGGTGGGAACGGTGGCGGCGTCGGACATGCGGCAAGGGTGCGTCCGGCGTGTTACGCGGGGCGGCGTCCCGTATTACGGGCGCGGTGCTCTCCGCTCCGTTCAGCGCCTGCCGGCCGGTGAGGCCAGCGCCTCGGCGACGCCCTTCTCCTCCGGGCCGAGGAAGCGCGGATCGGGGCGGAGCCCGGCGTCGAGGGCGGCCTTCCCGGCGGCGAAGACCTCGCGGGTGGTGCCGTAGTACCAGGTGCGGTCGTGGGGTTCGGCGACCCCGACCCCGTACACGTCGAGGCCCGCCCGGCCGCACAGGGCGACGGCCCGCTTGATGTGGAAGTCCTGGGTGACGAGGACGGCCCGGTCGACGCCGAAGACCTTCCGGGCGCGGACGCAGGAGTCCCAGGTGTCGAAGCCCGCGTAGTCGCTGACGATCCGCCGGTCCGGCACCCCGCGCGCGGTGAGGTAGGCGCGCATGGCGCTCGGCTCGTCGTACGCGGTCCGGCTGTTGTCGCCGGTGACGAGGAGGACCCGGACCTTGCCCGCGCGGTACAGCTCGGCGGCGGTGTCGAGGCGGTGCGCGAGGTACGGAGTGGGGCGCCCCTTCCAGAGGCCGGCGCCGAAGACGACGGCGACGTCCCGGGCGGGCACGTCGGCGACGGTACGGAGGCGGGGCGCGGCGGCCGTCTGCATCCAGGTGGCCGGGGCGAGCGCGAGGACGGCGCCCAGCATCACGGCCTGGACGGTGCGGCGGCGGGCCCGGGTGGTGCGGGGGATCAACCGGGTGAGCCGTGCCGGCATGCGGAAACCTCCGTGGGGCGGGAAGCGGTGTCGGTCTGTCACCCCGTCCGACGCGCATCGGCCGGATTCGGTTCACCGGACGCCCGGTCTGTTCCGTAGAGCACACCGGCGAGGCCCATCCCGAGGAGCATCCCGAGCAGCTGCGCGGCGGCGAAGGCGGGCACGGAGGCGGGGGCGATGCCGGTGAAGGAGTCGGAGAACGACCGGCCCAGCGTGGCCGCCGGATTGGCGAAGGAGCCGGAGGAGGTGAACCAGATCGCCGCGCCGATGTAGCCGGCGACCGCGACGGGCGCGAGGGCGGGGCGGCCGATGTGGCGCAGGCCCTGGACGACGAGGACGAGCCCGGCGGTGGCGACGGCCTCGCCGAGGAGGAGGTGGAGCTCGGTGCGCGGCTCGGTGGCCCAGGCACCGGGCGCCCGTCCGAACATCGCCTCGGCGAGCAGGGCGCCGGTGACGGCCCCGGCGAGCTGGGCGGCGATGTAGGCGAGGACCTCGCGGCCCTTGCCCTCGTGGCGCCGGGACCACCACTCGGAGAGCGTCACGACGGGGTTGAAGTGGGCGCCGGAGAGCGGGCCGATGAGGGCGATCAGCAGGCCGAGGCCGAGGGCGGACGCGGCGGCGTTGGCGAGCAGCCGGACGCCGATGTCCTGGCTCAGGGAGTCGGCGCGGATGCCGGAGCCGACGACGACGGCGACGAGGGCGGCGGTGCCGATGAACTCGGCTGCGGCGCGCCGGGGCAGCGCGGGCGGGGACATTCTCATAACGGAAAAGATATTCCGTTATTCGGAAGGAAAAAAGAGGGGAGGGGAGGGGCGGGACCTTCGTACGATCCGGACTGTGAAGACCGACGAGCTCCTCCTCCGCCGCGCCGCCGCCTCCGATGCCGCCGAGGTGGCCGAGGTGTGGCTGCGCTCCTACGCGGCGGCCCTTCCGGACGTGCGCCGGGCCCACACGGACGAAGAGGTCCGGTCCTGGATCCGGCACGTGGTCGTGCCCGGTCAGGAGACCTGGGTGGCCACGGCCGACGGCGCGGTGGTCGCCATGATGGTGCTGGGCGACGAGGAGCTGGACCAGCTCTACGTCGATCCGCCGTGGCGCGGCCACGGCATCGGCGACCGTCTCGTGGAGCTGGCGAAGCAGCGCCGCGCGACCGGCCTCGCACTGTGGACGTTCCAGGTCAACGCCCCGGCGCGACGCTTCTACGAACGGCACGGCTTCGTGGCGGCCGAGCGGACGGACGGCACGCGCAACGAGGAGCGGGAACCGGACGTCCGCTACGTCTGGCACCCGGCGCCCTGACCGTCGTCACGCCGCCACGGGGGCGAAACGATGGAGTTCGTCCTGGCCGGGCTGGACGACGCCGTAGCTGCTCTCCGGCACCTCGTTCCAGGCGCCGGGCAGGTCGCCGAGGGGCTCGGAGACGACGAGGCGGGTCTCGTCCGACACGTCCCGCAGGAAGGCGACGTCGGGATGGAGCTTGCGCAGGGCCTCCACCCGGCTGCTGTAGAACAGCGAGCGGGAGGCGTGCGCGCTGGAGTAGCGGAAGGCCCAGAGGCGCTCGCCGTCGGTGAGGGCGAGCGTCATCTGGAGGGGGAACTCCACCCCGTGCTCACGGCCGACCCGTTCCACCACGCCCGCCATCGTGGCGACGGCGGAGGGCGGGTCCCGGTCCAGGCCGAAGGTGAGGGCCAGGTGGAACATCACCTCGGAGTCCGTCGTGCCCTCGATGCCGGCGTAGAGCTCGGGATCGACGAGCATGGTGAGGTCACGGCGCATGAGGTGGAACCCGGCGATGGCGCCGTTGTGCATGAACATCCAGCGCCCGTGCCGGAACGGGTGGCAGTTCGACTGCTGCACGGCCGTCCCGGTCGACGCCCGGATGTGGGCGAAGAACAGCGGGGACCGGACGTGGTCCGCCAGCTCCCGCAGGTTCCGGTTGTTCCAGGCGGGGCCGACGTCCCTCAGCAGTGCCGGGGTCTCGTCGTGCTCCGAGTACCAGCCGACGCCGAACCCGTCGCCGTTGGTGGTCTCCACGCCGAGCTTGGAGTGCAGGCTCTGGTCGATCAGGGAGTGGGCCGGCTTGTACAGGAGGGTGTCGAGGAGCACCGGCGTCCCCCGGTACGCGAGCCATCGGCACATGCGTGATCACCTGGATCCCTGCCGGATCGGCGGGCGGCCTCGCGCCCGGCGTCCGGCCCTCCCATTCTCGGCGCCCTCCCCACGGGCCGCCACACCGACGCCGCCGGGACGCCGGGCCGGCGGTCGCGCGGACGTCCTGGCAGACGGGGCCCGGGGCGCGTGAGGAGGGCGGCGAGGACACGTCACGCGCCGGAAACGACGGGGCAACGCGCCCCCGCCAGGATCGGCGCATGACGGAGCCGGACAGCGCGTTCGCCAGCACCGCGGGGCTGCTCGTGAGGATCGCCGGACAGCTCGGGGCCCAGCTGGCCCAGGTGCGTCCGTACGACCGCCGGCAGCGGAAGCACGACGAGGAGGTATGCCCACCGATGAACGTTCCCCCCCTCGCCGAAGAGAACCACACCGCACCGGCGGCCCCTGCCACCCCCGTCTCCGCGTCGCCCGCACCGCCCGCGCCGGCCGTGGCCGCCTCGGCCGCGCCCACGCCGCCCGCGCCGACCGCCCCTGCCCCTGCCGCGACCGCCTCCGCCGCGCCCGCATCGCCCGCCCCCGCGCCGGCCGCCCCCGTCCTCGTCGCCGTGGGTCACGGCAGCCGCGACCCCCGGGCCCGGGCCGCCCTGGCCCGCCTCCTCGACCGGGTCCGCGAGCTGCGCCCCGGGCTCGACGCGCGCCTCGCCCACATCGAGCTGAACGCCCCCCTCCTCGACGACACCCTCGCCGAGCTCGCCGCCGACGGGGGCGGGGGCGCCGTCCTCGTCCCCCTCCTCCTCGCCCCCGGCCACCACGTCACCCACGACCTCCCCGCCGCCGTCGCGGCCGCGCCCACCCTCCGGGCGCGGATCGCCGACCCCCTCGGCGCCCACCCCCTCCTCGTCGAGGCCCTCGCCGACCGCCTCGCCGAGGCCGGCTGGACGCCCGGCGACCTGGGAGGAGCCGGCGTCGTCCTCGCCTCCGCCGGCTCCCGCGACCCCCGGTCCGGCGCCGTGATCCGCCGGATCGCCGCACTCCTCGGCGAGCGCCTCGGCGGCGTCCCCGTCGTCCCCGCGTACGCCTCCGCCGCCGCGCCCACCGTCCCCGAAGCCGTCCGCGCGCTCACCGCCCGGGGCCGGCACCGGATCGCCGTCGCCTCCTGCTTCACCGCCCCCGGCCGCTTCGCGACCCGCGCCGCCGCCGACGCCCCTTGGATCGCGGCGGACCCGCTGGGCGCCCACCCGGCCCTCGCCCGCCTGGTCCTGCACCGCTACGACCACGCCCGCACCACCCTC
The DNA here is from genome assembly GCF_044544765.1 of Streptomyces sp. NPDC053513. Lineage (NCBI taxonomy): Bacteria > Bacillati > Actinomycetota > Actinomycetes > Kitasatosporales > Streptomycetaceae > Streptomyces > Streptomyces sp. NPDC053513. The sequence goes on along the minus strand of NZ_JBITXP010000004.1, from coordinate 40,530 downwards.
CCCGTACGGGAACTCGCCGCCGTCTGAGGTTTCCTGTCGGCCCCTCCGGTTACCTTCGACGCATGGCAGGCATCGAGGACACCAAGGACAGCGCAGACATCACCGACACCCCCGGATACGACGAGACCGCGACCGAACGCTGGGCCGCGGAGCCCGACAAGCGCCCCGGGCGCACCGCCTTCCAGCGTGACCGCGCCCGCGTGCTGCACTCCGCCGCGCTCCGCAGGCTCGCCGGGAAGACGCAGGTCGTCACCCCCGGCACCCGGAGCCACGCCTGGGACGCCAGCCCCCGCACCCGCCTCACGCACTCCCTGGAGTGCGCCCAGGTCGGCCGGGAGCTGGGCGCCGCCCTCGGCTGCGATCCCGATCTCGTCGAGGCCGCCTGCCTCTCCCACGACATGGGCCACCCGCCCTTCGGGCACAACGGCGAGCAGGCGCTCAACGACGTCGCCAAGGACTGCGGCGGCTTCGAGGGGAACGCCCAGTCGCTCCGGCTCCTCACCCGCATCGAGCCGAAGCGCTTCGTGAAGGACGCCGACGGGGAGCTCGTCAGCGTGGGGCTGAACCTCACCCGCGCCGCCCTCGACGCCGCCACCAAGTACCCGTGGCCGCGCGGCGGCCACCCCGAGGACCCCGGCTCGCCGAAGTTCGGCGTGTACGAGGACGACCTGCCCGTCTTCGAGTGGATCCGGCAGGGCGCCCCCGCCCACCGCAAGTGCTTCGAGGCCCAGGTCATGGACTGGTCCGACGACGTGGCCTACTCGGTCCACGACTTCGAGGACGGACTGCACGCCGGGCACATCGACCCGAACATGCTCCTCGCCGAGCCCGAGCGCGCCGACATCTGGACGGTGGCCGTCGGCCGCTACGTACCCGAGGACACCGACCCGCAGGAGCTCGCCGAAGCCCTCGACCGGCTCGTCGACCAGGAGTGGTGGCCGCACGGCTACGACGGCTCGGCCGTCGCCCAGGCCCGGCTCAAGGACGCCACCAGCCAGCTCATCGGCCGCTTCTGCCTCGCCGCCGAGGGCGCCACCCGCCAGGCCTACGGCTCCGGCCGCCTCACCCGGTACGGGGCCGAGCTCGTCGTCCCGCGCGAGACCCGCAACGAGTGCGCCGTCCTCAAGGCCGTCGCCGACCGGTACGTGATGCAGCGCCCCCAGCAGGAGGCGCTCCGCGCCGACCAGCGCATCGTCGTGGCCGAACTCGCCGAGGCCCTCGTCGCCCGCGCCCCCGACGGCCTCGAACCGCAGTTCCGGGCCGCGTTCGACACGGCCCGCGACGACCGGGCCCGCAAGCGCGTCCTCGTCGACCAGATCGCCAACCTCACCGACGCCTCCGCCCGAGCCCTCCACGCCCGCCTCCGCACCCCCCGCTAGGACCCTCCGGGCCGGGACGGCCCTCTTCCGCCGTCTCCCTCCGTACGGGACCCTCGCAGGCACGGCCCGGGGAGGTACGACGGGACGAACGCCCGGGGGCGTAGGTTGGAACCGGTCGCAAAGAGGAGGAAACGACGTGGTCGACGCAGATCAGACCTTTGTCATCGTCGGCGGGGGCCTGGCAGGGGCCAAAGCGGCGGAGACCCTGCGCGCCGAGGGCTTCAACGGCCGGGTGATCCTCATCGGCGACGAACGCGACCACCCCTACGAGCGGCCACCGCTCTCCAAGGGCTACCTCACCGGCGCCAAGGAGCGCGACGGGGTCTTCGTCCACGAGGCCGCCTGGTACGCGGCGAACGACGTCGAACTCCACCTCGGCCAGTCCGTCACCGCCGTCGACCGCGAGGCCCGCACCGTCCGCCTCGGCGACGGCACCGTCATCCGCTACGACAAGCTGCTCCTCGCCACCGGCGCCGAGCCGCGCCGCCTCGACATCCCCGGCACCGAGCTCGCCGGCGTCCACCACCTGCGCCGCCTCGCCCACGCCGACCGGCTCCGCCAGGTCCTCGCCGGCCTCGGCCGGGACAACGGCCACCTGGTGATCGCCGGCGGCGGCTGGATCGGCCTGGAGGTCGCCGCCGCCGCCCGCGGCTACGGCGCCGAGGTCACCGTCGTCGAGGCCGACCCCACCCCGCTGCACCGGGTCCTCGGCCCCGAGCTCGGCCAGCTCTTCGCCGACCTGCACACCGACCACGGCGTCCGCTTCCACTTCGGCGCCCGGCTCACCGAGATCGTCGGCCAGGACGGCATGGTCCTCGCCGTCCGCACCGACGACGGCGAGGAGCACCCGGCGCACGCCGTCCTCGCCGCGATCGGCGCCGCCCCCCGCACCGCCCTCGCCGAGAACTCGGGGCTCGCCCTCGTCGACCGGGCCGACGGCGGCGGCATCGCCGTCGACGAGTCCCTGCGCACCTCCGACCCCGACGTCTACGCCGCCGGCGACGTGGCCGCCGCCCACCACCCGCTCCTGCGCACCCGGCTCCGCGTCGAGCACTGGGCCAACGCCCTCAACGGCGGCCCGGCCGCCGCCCGCGCCATGCTCGGACAGCGCGTCTCGTACGACCGGGTGCCCTACTTCTTCTCCGACCAGTACGACCTGGGCATGGAGTACTCGGGCTGGGCGCCGCCCGGCACGTACGACCAGGTCGTGGTCCGCGGCGACACCGGCAAGCGCGAGTTCATCGCCTTCTGGCTCAAGGAGGGCCGGGTCCTCGCCGGCATGAACGTGAACGTGTGGGACGTCACGGAGCCGATCCAGGCCCTCGTCCGCGCCCGTACGGCCGTGGACCCGGAGGCCCTCGCCGACGCCTCCGTGCCCCTGGAGAGCCTGGTCTGACCGGTGCGGGCCACCCGGCCCCGACGTCCTCCGGGGGGCGACCCCCGGACCCCCGTACACTTCATGCGTGGCAGGCAGGATCAACGATGACGACGTGAAGGCGGTACGGGACGCGGTCCCGATCGACGCCGTCGTGTCCGAGTACCTCCAGCTGCGCAACGCGGGCGGCGGAAACCTCAAGGGCCTCTGCCCCTTCCACGACGAGAAGTCGCCCTCCTTCCAGGTCAGCCCCAGCAAGGGACTCTTCCACTGCTTCGGTTGCCAGGAAGGCGGCGACACCATCGCCTTCGTGATGAAGATCGACCACCTCTCCTTCTCGGAGACGGTCGAGCGCCTCGCCGCCAAGGCGGGCATCACCCTGCGGTACGAGGAAGGCGGCTACAACCCCGGCCACCAGCGCGGCGAACGCATCCGCCTGATCGAGGCCCACAAGGCCGCCGCCGAGTACTACGCCGGCCAACTCGGCTCGCCCGAGGCCGAGATCGGCCGGAAGTTCCTCGCCGAGCGCGGCTTCGACCAGGCCGCCGCCGAGCACTTCGGCGTCGGCTACTCCCCGGCCGGCTGGGACCACCTCACCCGCTTCCTGCGCGGCAAGGGCTTCTCCGACAAGGAACTGATCCTCTCCGGCCTCTCCCAGGACGGCCGCCGCGGCCCCATCGACCGCTTCCGCGGCCGCCTCATGTGGCCGATCAAGGACGTCGGCGGCGAGATCGTCGGCTTCGGCGCGCGCAAGCTCCGCGACGACGACAACGGGCCCAAGTACCTCAACACGCCCGAGACGCCGATCTACAAGAAGTCCCAGGTCCTCTACGGCATCGACCTGGCCAAGAAGGACATCGCCAAGGTCAGCCGGGCCGTCGTCGTCGAGGGCTACACCGACGTCATGGCCTGCCACCTCGCCGGCGTCACCACCGCCATCGCCACCTGCGGCACCGCCTTCGGCGGCGACCACATCAAGATCCTCCGCCGGCTCCTCATGGACAACGGCTCGGCCCGCGTCATCTTCACCTTCGACGGCGACGCCGCCGGCCAGAAGGCCGCCCTGCGGGCCTTCGAGGACGACCAGAAGTTCGCCGCCGAGACGTACATCGCCATCGCCCCCGACGGCATGGACCCCTGCGACCTCCGCCTCGCCAAGGGCGACGAGGCCGTCGTCGACCTCGTGCAGCCCCGCACCCCGCTCTTCGAGTTCGCCCTCCGCCAGATCGTGACCCGGTACGACCTGGAGACCCCGGCGGGTCGCGCCGCCGCCCTCGACGAGGCCGCGCCCGTCGTCGCCAAGATCAAGAACGTCGCCTCCCAGCACGAGGTCGCCGTCCAGCTCGCCGGCATGCTCGGCATCCTCGACACCCAGTTCGTGGTCCGGCGGGTCGCCCAGATCGCCCGCTGGCAGCGGCAGGGCGCCGAGCGCGGCCCCGCCCGGCAGCAGCAGCCCCAGCGGACGTACGACACCCCCGCCCCGGCCGCCGCCTCCCCGGGCCCCGCGCTCAATCTGCGCAGCCCCGCCCACCGCACCGAGCGGGAGCTCCTCAAGCTCGCCCTCCAGCGGCCCGAACTGGTCTCCCCGGCCTTCGACGCCTACGGGGTCGACGAGTTCACCGCCCCGCCCTACGCGGCCGTCCGGCAGTGCATCCAGGACGCGGGCGGCGCCACCGGCGCCCCCTCCGACTACCTCGACGCCGTCCGCGAGGCCGCCCCCAACGACTCGGTCCGCGCCCTCGTCACCGAACTCGCCGTCGAGACGATCTTCGCCAAGACCGTCGACGAGGCCTACGCCGGCGACCAGCTCGTCACCGTCCGCCTCCGCGCCGTCGACCGCCGCATCCGCGACGTCCAGGGCACCCTGGCCCGGCTCGGCGTCAACGGCGACCCCGAGCGGCTCGCCGCCGTGCAGAACGAGCTGTGGGTCCTCACCCAGTACGGACAGTCCCTCCGGAACAACGGCGCCGCGGCCCTCTGACACACGGTCGGTCACGCCCCGGTCTCAAAAAGTCACCGCACGCCCCTCGTGGCGGCGATGTGTCGTACCCCACACTGGGTGACGGTGTCGTTCCGCCCCTCCTGGAGGTCGCCCGCCGTGCAGACCGAGATCCAGACCACCCCGCCGGACGAGCAGGCCGAACTCCCCGAGATACCCGTCCAGCGCCGCCGCACCGGCGACCCCGGCGGCAACGGTCCCTCCTCCGACCTCTTCCGCCAGTACCTCCGCGAGATCGGCCGCATCCCGCTGCTCAGCGCCGAGGAGGAGGTCGAACTCGCCCGCCGCGTCGAGGCAGGGCTCTTCGCCGAGGAGAAACTCGCCAACACCCCCGACCTGGACACGCGGTTGGCGATCGACCTGGACCGGCTCGTCGTCCTCGGCCGGATCGCCAAGCGCAAGCTCATCGAGGCCAACCTCCGCCTCGTCGTCTCCGTCGCCAAACGGTACGTGGGCCGCGGCCTCACCATGCTCGACCTCGTCCAGGAGGGAAACCTCGGCCTCATCAGGGCCGTCGAGAAGTTCGACTACGCGCGCGGCTACAAGTTCTCCACGTACGCCACCTGGTGGATCCGCCAGGCCATGTCCCGGGCCCTCGCCGACCAGGCCCGGACCATCCGCGTCCCCGTGCACGTCGTCGAACTCATCAACCGCGTCATCCGCGTCCAGCGCCGCATGCTCCAGGAACGCGGCTGTGAACCCACCGCCGAAGAGGTCGCCGCCCAGCTCGACCTGGCCCCCGAACGGGTCGGCGAGGTCCTCCGCCTCGCCCAGGAACCCGTCTCCCTGCACGCCCCCGTCGGCGAGGAGGAGGACGTCGCCCTCGGCGACCTCATCGAGGACGGCGACGCCGCCTCACCCGTCGAGTCCGCCGCCTTCCTGCTGCTCCGCCGCCACCTGGAGGACGTCCTCTCCACCCTCGGCGAACGCGAACGCAAGGTCGTCCAGCTCCGCTACGGCCTCGACGACGGCAGGCCCCGCACCCTGGAGGAGATAGGGCAGATCTTCGGCGTGACGCGCGAACGCATCCGCCAGATCGAGTCCAAGACCCTCAACAAACTGCGGGACCACGCCTACGCGGACCAACTGCGCGGCTACCTCGACTAGTCGAGCTCCTCGACCGTCAGCGTCCACGGCCCCGCCGCGTAGTGGCGCAGCACCAGCGGGCCGTCCGCGAGCGGCACCGACCTGCGCAGCCTGCCGTTGTCGCTGAGCAGCAGCCGGTCGTCGGTCCCCAGGCTCGTACGGCCCGCCACCTCGTGCGTGTAGAGGCTGATGTAGGCGTTCTCGACCTTCGCGTCGCCGTAGAAGTCGATCCGCAGGTCCGCGGGCCCGCCGGGGTGCAGCAGCGCCTCGGGGCCGTAGCCGTGCAGCACGCCCTCCACCTGGCGGGCCGCCGCGACCGGCAGCACCCGCAGCCGCCAGCGGCCCGTGGCCGTGATCCGGAAGCGCAGCGGATGCTTTCGCGGCGCGTCGAAGACCCGGCTGCCCCGGAAGTCGGGCAGCGGAGAGGCGAAGAGGAAGTCCTCGTCCTTGTTCTTCTCGTCCAGCGGGTAGAGGGAGACGTACCCCTCCCCCTCGTGCGCCAGCTCGACCAGGACGGGACCGGGCGGCACCGAGGGGTCCACGGCGATCACCCGGTGGCCGTGCCCCTCGGCGGTGAAGGGCTCGAAGACCTCGCCGAACTCCCAGCCCTCGACCAGCCGGTACGGCCGTTCCGGCGGCGGGAAGACCCCCGGCAGGTACCCCCCGGGCGGCGGCGCCTGGCGGGGCATCTTCACCACACCGGCCAGCGGCACCGGCCCCGGCAGCACCGGCACCCGCTCGTCCTCGGCGACCTCGACCCCGTACGCAGTGACGAGGCCCGCGAACCCGGAGCCGTACCCCTCCCCGAGACCGTCGAACTTCCAGCCGCCCGCCTCCCGGAAGAAGACACCGAGGACGGCGGCCGACACGTCCGGCACCCCCTCCGGCACGTACGAGAGGACGGGCGTGCCGTCCGGCCCGACCGCGTCGAGCACCGGGGGCTCCCCGAAGCCTCCGTGCCGGCTCCAGCCGGCGACCACGATCCGCTCGACCTCGGGCTCGACCCCGTTCAGATCGAGGACGAGACCCGACGGGCCGGACCACGCCGCCCCCGACGGATGCGTCGGCTGTCCGTGGAAGACCAGATCGGCGTCCCCGCGGACCCGGCCGGACCCGTCGAGGAGCAGCGCCGCCGCCTCGGCCCCCGGTATGCGCACCCGGAGGGCGACCGACGGCACCCAGGAACTCTCAGTTGTGTGACCCATGCCGCACATCATGCGGCACGGGTCACCACCGGGTCAGTCGACCTCGGCGACCGCCTGCGCGAATTGCGCCGCGTACAGCCGGGCGTAGGCCCCGCCGGACGACAACAGCTCCTCGTGCGTGCCCTGTTCGACGATCGAGCCGTTCTCCATCACCAGGATCACGTCCGCGTCCCGGATCGTGGAGAGCCGGTGCGCGATCACGAACGAGGTCCGCCCGGCCGCGAGCCGGGCCATCGCCTTCTGGATGAGGACCTCGGTGCGGGTGTCGACCGAGCTGGTCGCCTCGTCCAGGACGAGGATCACCGGATCGGACAGGAACGCCCGCGCGATGGTGATCAGCTGCTTCTCGCCCGCGCTGACCCCCGCCCCGTCGTCCTCGATCACCGTGTCGTACCCCTCGGGCAGGGTCCGGATGAACCGGTCGGCGTGCGCGGCGCGCGCCGCCTCCTCGACCTCGGCCCGGGTCACCGGGCGCGTGGCGCCGTACGCGATGTTGTCCGCGATGGTGCCGCCGAAGAGCCAGGTGTCCTGGAGGACCATGCCGATGCCCTTGCGCAGCTCCTCGCGGGACATCTTCGCGATGTCCACCCCGTCCAGGGTGATCCGGCCGCCCGTCACCTCGTAGAACCGCATCAGCAGGTTCACCAGGGTCGTCTTGCCGGCACCGGTCGGGCCGACGATCGCGACCGTCTGCCCCGGGTCCACCGTGAGCGACAGGTCCTCGATGAGCGGCTTGTCCTCCTCGTAACGGAAGGAGACGCCCTCCAGGGCCACCTTGCCCTTGAGGTCGAGCGGCTTCTCGCTCGTGGGCGCGTCGGGCTCCTGCTCCTCCGCGTCGAGCAGCTCGAAGATCCGCTCCGCCGAGGCGACGCCCGACTGCACCAGGTTCGCCATCGACGCGACCTGCGTCAGCGGCATCGAGAACTGGCGCGAGTACTGGATGAAGGCCTGCACGTCGCCGATGGACAGGCTGCCGGTCGCCACCCGCAGACCGCCGACCACGGCCACGAGCACGTAGTTGATGTTCGAGACGAAGAACATCACCGGCTGCATCACACCGCTGTTGAACTGCGCCTTGAACCCGGCCTCGTACAGCGCCTCGTTCTGCTCGCGGAAGTCCCTCGCGGACTCCTCCTGCCGGCCGAAGACCTTCACCAGGCCGTGCCCGGTGTACATCTCCTCCACGTGCGCGTTGAGCGCGCCCGTCGACTTCCACTGCTGCACGAAGTGCGGCTGCGAGCGCTTGCCGATCCTCGCCGCGACGAACACCGAGACCGGCACCGTCACCAGCGCCACCAGCGCCAGCAGCGGCGAGATCCAGAACATCATCCCGAGCACGCCGACGATCGTGAGCAGCGAGTTGATCAGCTGGCCCATCGACTGCTGGAGCGTCTGCGAGATGTTGTCGATGTCGTTGGTCGCCCGGGACAGCACCTCGCCGCGCTTCGCCTTGTCGAAGTACGAGAGGGGGAGCCGCGCCAGCTTCGTCTGGACGTCCTCCCGCATCCGGTAGACCGTCCGGTTGATCACCTTGATCGACATGCGGGTGGAGACCAGCATCAGCAGGCCCGCCGCCACGTAGATCGCGAGGGCCCACAGCAGGACCCCGCCGACCGCGCCGAAGTCGATCCCCTTGCCGGGGGTGAAGTCGACCCCGGACAGCATGTCGGCCATGCCGCCGTCACCGTCCGCGCGGAGCTTCTCCAGCGCCTGCGCCTTCGTGACGCCCTCGGGCATGTTCCGCCCGACGACGCCCGCGAAGATCAGGTCCGTCGCCCTGCCGAGGATCTTCGGCCCCACCACGGAGGCCGCCACCGACAGCACGCCCGCGACCAGCATCAGCCAGAGCGTGCCGCGCTCGGGCGCCAGCTGCTTCAGCAGCCGCTTGCCCGAGCCCTTGAAGTCCATGGACCGCTCACCGGACTGGCCCATCATCATGCGTCCGCCAGGACCGGCCATCAGGCTGCCTCCGCCTCGGTCAGCTGGGAGAGCACGATCTCCCGGTACGTCTCGTTCTCCGCCATCAGCTCACGATGCCGTCCGGTGCCCACGACCCGGCCCTCGTCGAGGACGACGATCCGGTCGGCGTCCCGGATGGTGGAGACGCGCTGGGCGACGATCACCACGGTCGAGTCCGCCGTCTCCCGGGCCAGCGCGGCCCGGAGCAGGGCGTCCGTCTCGTAGTCGAGCGCGGAGAAGGAGTCGTCGAAGAGGTAGATCTCCGGCCGCTGCACGAGCGTCCGCGCGATGGCGAGGCGCTGGCGCTGGCCACCGGAGACGTTGGTGCCGCCCTGCGCGATCGGCGCGTTCAGACCGCCCTCCAGCTTGGACACGAAGTCCTTGGCCTGGGCGACCTCCAGGGCGTGCCAGAGTTCCTCGTCGGTGGCGTCGGGCTTCCCGTACCGCAGGTTGGTGGCCACGGTTCCGGAGAAGAGGTAGGGCTTCTGGGGGACGAGTCCGACGGTCTTGGCCATCAGGGCGGGGTCCAGCTTCCGCACGTCGACGCCGTCGACGAGGACCTCGCCGCCGGTGGCGTCGAAGAGCCGGGGCACCAGCCCGAGCAGCGTCGACTTCCCGCTGCCCGTCGAACCGATGATCGCGGTCGTCTCACCGGGCCGGGCGACCAGCCCCACGTCCTTCAGGACCGACTCCTCCGCGCCCGGGTAACGGAAGTCCGCGCCCCTGACCTCCAGATGGCCGCGCCGCAGCAGCTTCGTCACCGGCTCGGCCGGCGGCACGACGCTCGTCTCCGTGCCGAGGACCTCCTCGATGCGCTCCGCGCACACCTCGGCGCGCGGCACCATCATGAACATGAAGGTGGCCATCATCACGGCCATCACGATCTGCATCAGATAGGCGAGGAAGGCGGTCAGCGCGCCGATCTCCATCCCGCCGCTGTCGATGCGGTGCGCGCCGAACCAGACCACGGCCACGCTGGAGACGTTCACGACGGTCATCACCGTCGGGAACATCAGCGCCATCAGCCGCCCGGTCGCCAGCGACACCTCGGTCAGCTCGCCGTTGGAGCCGCGGAAGCGCTCCTCCTCGTACCCGTCCCTCACGAAGGCGCGGATGACCCGGTTGCCGGTGATCTGCTCGCGCAGCACCCGGTTCACCGTGTCCAGCCGCTCCTGCATCGTCCGGAAGAGCGGCCGCATCCTCCGCACGATCAGCGAGACGGCGACGCCGAGGACCGGCACCACCGCGAGCAGCACGCCCGACAGCGGGACGTCCTGACCGAGCGCCATCACGATGCCGCCGACGCACATGATGGGCGCGGAGACCATCAGGGTGAACCCCATCAGGACCAGCATCTGGACCTGCTGGACGTCGTTGGTCGTACGGGTGATCAGCGACGGGGCGCCGAAGTGGCCGAGCTCCCGGGCGGAGAAGGACTGCACCCGGTCGAAGACCGCGCCGCGCACGTCGCGGCCGAGCGCCGAGGCGGTCCGCGCGCCGTAGTACACGGCCCCGATGTTGCAGACGACCTGGACGACGGAGACGCCGACCATCAGGGCGCCGAAGCGCAGGATGTAGCCGGTGTCCCCGTTGACGACGCCGTGGTCGATGATGTCGGCGTTCAGGGTCGGCAGGTAGAGGCTCGCGCACGTCTGCAGGAACTGCAGCAGGACGAGCAGTGCGATGGGTTTTCGATAGGGCCGCAGATGGGTTCGGAGAAGTCTTATGAGCACGGCTCCTACTATCGCCCGCGCCCCGGGAGCGTTACGACTCGGTTTCGGGGCGCGGGCGGAACCCGGGGCGAGCCTTCACGAACCCGGGTGCGCCCCTCAGTGGCCGAACGCGCCCGGGTGGATCTGCTCCCGCGTCGCCACGTACTGCTGCCGCACCGCCTGCCCCGCCGGCAACTCGTCGCCGGGCTCCAGGATCTGCGCGACCGCGCCCTGCCACGGCGGGGGAGCGGACGGGGACAGCGTGCCCCGCGCGACCCCGAGCGCCCAGGCGGCCTGCCGGGCCGCGCCGAGCGCCGCGTAGTCGGCCGGCTGGGGGACGACGACCTGGGCGCCGAAGAGCGCCGGCGCGAGGGCCTGCACGGCCGGCAGGGCGGCCGCCGCGCCGAGCAGGAAGACCCGCCGCACCTCGACGCCCCGCCCGCGCAGCACGTCCATGGCGTCGGCGAGCGCGCAGAGCATCCCCTCGAACGCCGCCCGCGCCAGGTGCTCGGGCTTCATCGACTCGCGCCGCAGCCCGCTGAGCGTGCCCGCCGTGTGCGGCAGGTTCGGGGTCCGCTCGCCCTCCAGGTAGGGCAGCAGGACCAGCCCGGAGGCCCCGGGCGTCGACTTCAGCGCCAGCGCCGACAGCTCGTCCAGCGACTCCGCGCCCAGCATCTCGGCGGTCCCCCGCAGCGCCCGTACGGCGTTGGAGGTGGAGACGACGGGCAGGTGCATGCCGGTGGCGTCGGCGAAGGAGGTGATCGTCCCGCTCGGGTCGGCGAGGGCCTCGTGGTGCACGGCCATCACGGAGCCGGAGGCGCCGAGCGAGACCACCGCGTCGCCGGGGCCGAGGCCGAGGCCGAGCGCGGCGGCCATCGTCTCGCCGGTGCCGGCGGAGACGAGGAGGCCCTCGGGGGTGATGCCGGCGGCCTCGGAGGGCCCGAGGACCTCGGGCAGCACCGCCTGGTGGCCGAGCGCCAGCTCGACGAGGTCGGGCCGGTAGGCCCCGGTCCGCGGGGACCAGTAGCCGGTGCCGGAGGCGGCGCCGCGGTCGGTGGTGCGGCGGGCGGGACGGCCGAGGAGCTGCCAGACGAGCCAGTCGTGGGGCTGGAGGACCATGGCGACCCGCTGGGCGTTCTCGGGCTCCGTACGGGCCAGCCAGCGCAGCTTGGCCACCGGCTGCCCGGCGCCCGGCACGCTGCCGACGGCCTCGGTCCAGGCCTGCCGGCCGCCCAGCGACTCGACGAGGTCGGCGGCGGCGACCTGCGCCCGCTTGTCGTTGCGGACCAGCGCGGGCCGCACCAGGCCGCCCTGCGCGTCGAGCGGCACGAGCCCGTGCTGCTGCGCGGAGACGCCGATGGCCTCCACGCCCTCCAGGAGCCCGCCGGTGGCGGCCTCCCCGAGCGAGAGCAGCCAGTTCTGCGGATCGACGTCGACGGCCTTCGGTTCCCCGGGATGCGCGGCGTACCCCTGCCGCAGTACGGCACCCGTGTCCGTGTCACAGACGACGATGCGTGTGAACTCCGCAGAGCTGTCCAATCCGGCGACTATCCCCATGACACATGATTCTGCCGCACGCGCGGCCCCGGGGCCGCCGGTGCCGCACGAGCGGGCTCACGGACTCAGGTGTTGCCGGCGCCGTACGCGCGGGCTCAGGTGTTGCTGGTGCCCCAGTCCTCCTCGTCGACCTTGCCGTTGCCCATGCCGCGCCCGCGCAGGGCGTGGACCCGGTCGGTCACGGAGGACGGCAGCCGGTCGCCGACCTTGTCGCCCACGAGGTGCACCGCCTTGCCCGCGGCCTGGCGGCCGGTCTGGGCGGCGGTCTCGGCGGCGTTCCGCACGGCCGGGTTCTCGGCGAACTCCTTCGCGGACTTCTTCATCTGCTCGTAGCGTTCGCGTCCGGCCCGCGTGCCGATCACGTAACCGAGGGCGAGTCCCACGACGAACGTCAGCTTGTACCGCACGGCTGCGATCCTTCCCTGGAGGCCCTGGGGATACCGATTGGCGGAGCACCCCCCTGCTTGCGCTAATGTATGTCTCGCAGCGAGCGAGCGCCGCCCGGCAAGGTCCGAGGTGGAGCCGATCGGTGCAACGCAGCAATCCCCTGTAGCTCAATTGGCAGAGCAGCCGGCTGTTAACCGGCAGGTTACTGGTTCGAGTCCAGTCGGGGGAGCGCGATCCCCTGTAGCTCAATTGGCAGAGCATTCGGCTGTTAACCGGAGGGTTGCTGGTTCGAGTCCAGCCGGGGGAGCGAGACGGAAGAGGACCCTTCGGGGTCCTTTTTCGCGTCTCCGGGAACCATCCGGGGCCCGGTGCGGTCTTCATGGACGAGCAGAGCCGATCATCCGGAGCAGGAGATCGTATGAGCGGCTATGCTGCGGCAGACGGCGCGCACACATGTACGCGCCTCACCGTTCGGGGCGGTAGCTCAGCCGGTTAGAGCAGCGGACTCATAATCCGTCGGCCGTGGGTTCGAGTCCCACCCGCCCCACCGAAGAAAAACGTTCTGACCTGCGAAAACGCCCCTGAAGGGGTGTTTTCGCAGGCGGCGTCCACCCCTCGCCCACGAGGTGAGGCGGCGCCCCGGCCTGCCGTACCGGTCCCCGGCCTTCTCCATCTGCGGTGCCAGATGGAACGCAGGTGCGGATCCAGGACGATGATGACACGGCGACCCCCCGGCCCCCGCGTGTGACACGCCGCACACCGAGTCGAAGATCCGGGTCCGCGCCGCCGCCTCGTCCGCCCCCCGTCCCGCCCCGCCTCCGTGGCCGGAGGGCAGGAGCAGCGGAAGCGCAGAGGCGGGCAGAGCGCTCCCGGGAAGCGCGAAGCGATCTCCGCCGCGTACGAGAAAAAACCAGGGAACGGGCGTCGTGTGGCACGCGCCCGAGAAGGCCGGCCCCTGGAGGAATGCGCGCCGTTATACGGAAGCGCGCCACCGGATCCCGACCGCACCAGGATTCAGGGAGAATCCCGACACGGAATCCGGCCGACGAAAATCATCCCTGCTGTGCCCGGGTCCCTCCCGTGCACGTGGCGCGCCCGAATGCGCCCGTGGCGGTGGCGCGCTGGACGTGCTTCTCGTGGATTGCGAGCGCGCAGGACGCCTGCCCGCCCTTCTCGTCGAGGACGAAGGCGACGGACGGGACTTTCCCGAGGGATATGTGAACGGACTTGGTCCAGGGAAGCGTGACGCCTTTCTCCACCGTGACCGTACCGGCCTCGCTGCGGGCGAGATACGAGATATCGGCAGTCCCCGTCCCCGTGACCTCGTACGTCACCTCGGCGGTCGGCACGGCGCGCGGCTTCGGCTGCTCCTCGGTGTCGAGGAGGCCGTAACCGACGAGCCCGAGGCAGGTGAGCAGGACGACGCCGCCGATCAGCAGCCCCCGCCGGTCCGGGGAGCCCGCCGTGCTCTCGGGCTCCTTCTCCTCCTGCACCGCGCTTTCCACGAGTTCATCGGACGACATGAGAGAGCCGGCTTTCGGTCGGTCGGTAGAGGAACCGGCTGGTTATACACCACGCCACAGGCCGAGTGCGAGCGAACGGAGGAATCGGGCGAAGCGCACTCCTCCTGACCGCTTGTTTGTCCTTTATGTCGCGGGGGTTGACCGGGTCTCGCGGGAGTGACTAGAAAGCCCGCTGCAATACCCGTGACCTCGTGGCTCATATATCCCGCGCGATCACTCCGGATTGCTCCAAGCCGGGTGGAAACCTCCACACCGGCTCATCCGGCGTGCCCATTTCACGTGCAGTGACGCGGGTGCGTCGATGCCGAAAGGTATTGAGGTGAAAGTTCCGTACAGGAGATATCTCTCCTGTCTTGTCGTGTCGGCGGTAGCAGGCACGTTCTTGCCACAGGCCGCGTATGGGGCTCCCCAGTCGCCCGCGACGAACGACGACAAGGGCGTCTTCGACACGGTCTCGGGCTGGTTCTCGGGCGACGAGGAGTCGGACGGGCCGGAGGCTCCGTCGACCGGTGGGACTCCCGTCCTGCCGAGCCGGGAGAAGCTGCCGAAGGGCAGGGCGGCGGCGAAGCCGAAGCGGGTCGCGGAGCTGACCGGCAGGCGGACGGCGAACGCCCGCTACTGGCAGCTGTCGGACGGCCGGGTGCAGGCCGAGGTGTCGGCGACGCCGACCGGCTACCGGGCGGGCAAGGGCTGGAAGGACATCGACCCCACCGTCGTGCCGACCGGGGCCGAGGGGTTCGTCTTCGCCAACACGACGAACGCGGCGAGCAGCTGGTTCGGCGCGGACGCGGGCAGACTGGTTCGGTTCGAGGCCGGGGCCGGGCACGCGGTGACCCTGGGGCTGAAGGGTGCGGGCGAACTCGCGCCGGTCGCGGCCGGGGACACGGTCACCTACAAGGACGCGGTGCCCGGTGCGGACCTGTCCTACCGGGTCGGCCCGGGGCGGGTGAAGGAGAACATCGTCCTGGACGCGAAGCCGTCCGGGCCGGTGTCCTTCACCTTCACCCTGGACGCGGGCGGGCTGACGCCGAAGGCGAACAAGGACGGCTCGATCTCCTTCTACGGCGAGGGCGCCGATCCGGTCCTCGTCATCCCCGCCGCGTTCATGACGGACGCGAAGAAGGACGCGAAGGCGCCGTACGGCTCCGCCTACAGCGGAAACGTCGCCCAGAAGCTGACGCGGGCGGGCAAGGGCTGGAACCTGGTCGTCACGCCGGACGCGAAGTGGCTGGCCGCCCCCGAGCGGCAGTACCCGGTCACCATCGACCCGACGCTGTCCATCGCGCCGACGCCGACCACGGCGCAGGACGTGATGATCTCCTCGGACGGTCCGACGACCAACTACGACGACAACTGGCGTCTGTCGGTCGGCAACACCTCCACCGGCGCCTCGCGCGCGCTGATCCGGTTCCCGGTGGGCAGCATCCCGGCGGGGACGAAGCTGGACTCGGCCGACCTGAAGCTGTACTTCGACCAGACGCACACCACGGGTGACACCGAGGTGCAGCTGGAGGCCCACCGGGCCACCCAGGCCTGGTCGGAGTCGACGGCGACCTGGAACAACGCCAACGCGCTCACCGGCGAGCTGTCCGGCACCGCGGTCGTGGTCGACAACGGCGAGGCCGGGCGCACCGCCGCGGTGGGTGCCTGGCCGGCGTCGGGGAACACCGCGTACACGCAGTACGCGGTCAACCAGACGTACATGTACAACAAGGACTCGGTCGCCGGTGACACGTACACCTGGCAGCCGAGTCTTCCCGAGGACGGCACCTACCAGGTCGAGACGCACAACGTCCCGGCCTCCGACCGGGCGACGAACGCGCCGTTCACCGTCAGCTACGACGGCGGGACGAAGGCCTACACGGTCAACCAGCAGGCCGGCACCGCCGGGGTGTGGAAGACCCTCGGCTCGCACCCGTTCAAGGCCGGCACGCTGGGCAAGGTCGTCCTCGGCGACGGCCCGGTCTCGACGACCACGTCGGTGATCGCGGACGCGGTGCGGTTCACCAAGGGCGGGGTGGTCACCAAGCAGCCCGGCGAGCTCAACACCTGGCACTCCTTCCCGGTGACGAAGACCGTGCAGTCCTGGATCGACGGGACGAACGTCAACAACGGGTTCGTGATCAAGGCCGGGGACGAGTCGGCGACCGGCCCCAAGGGCGGCCCTCGCTACGAGGGCAGCGAGTTCGGCTACGGCGGCGAGACCGCCAACTACCCCCGTCTCGTGCTGACCTTCGGCCGCCAGGGCGTCGACCTCGCCGCCCCGACCACGATCCACGACACCGGCGCGGAGCTGTCCTGGTCGGCGTACAACGACCCGTCCACCTCGACCGGCGACGACCTGGTCGAGTACCAGGTCCACCGCTCGGTCAGCCAGACCTTCACCCCCTCGGCCGCCACCCTGGTCGCCCCGGTCGCGCCCGGCACCACGTCGTACACCGACACCTCCGCGACCCCGACCAAGGCCGACGACCCCGACCCGTTCGGCCGCGCCTACTACTACATGGTCGCGGTCAAGACGAAGGACGGCCAGGTCGTCGCGGCGCCGACCCAGCTGGTGCGGCTGCCGAAGGCGGGCCGGACGACGAAGGTGTTCGCCGCCACGGCGGACACCACCGTGTCCTCGGCGCAGCCCACCACCGCGCACGACACGATCGACGACGCCGGCCCGAAGAACTGGCTGAGCGCGGGCAACAACTCCGCCACCTACGGCGACACCCGCGCCCTGCTGAAGTTCCCGGCCCTCGGCATCCCCGCCACCGCCCGTGTGCTGGACGCCAACGTGCGCCTGTGGTCCACCCAGACCGCCCAGGACACCCCCGGCGCCGTCTACGAGCTGCGGCCGCTGACGCGTGACTTCGACGAGTCCGCCACCTGGGCCAAGGCCGACGCCGCCACCGCCTGGACCACCCCGGGCGGCGACCTCGGCGCCGTGACGGCCGACACCGGGGCGATGACCAACGACCCGGCCCGCCACGACTGGAACGTCACCTCCCTGGCCCAGTCCTGGGTGACCACTCCCGCGTCCCAGAAGGGCGTGGCGATCAGGATGGCCGACGAGACGGCCGCACAGGAGCGCACCCTGTTCCTGTCCTCCGAGGGCACCGAGCCGCGTCTCGCGCCCCGGATCGTGGTCACGTACGTCGACTCGACCACCGAGTCGACGTACTACGCGCCGCAGACCCCGGCCCGGATGACCCCGAACAGCGACTACACGGTCGACTTCACCCTGACCAACACCACCGCCTCCACCTGGAACACGGCCGATCACGTCCTGACCTACCGGTGGACGCTGCCCGACGGCACGGACGTGACCACCGGCGGCAACCAGGTCCAGACCGCCCTGCCGTCCAACGTCGCCCCGGGTGGTTCGGTCGGCCTGCAGGCGCAGGTCAAGACGCCGATCAACTCCGACAACGGCAACAAGCGCACCGACTACGTCCTGACCTGGGACGTCTACAACAAGACGGCCGGCACCTGGACCTCCACCACCGCCGGCATCCCGGGCCTGGCCCAGAACGTGGCCGTGGAGGACCCGACCTCCAACCAGCTCGGCATGGAGAAGTTCTACTCCTACACGGGCAAGAACACCGGCGCCGGCTCGACGGTCATGAACAACACGGCGTCCGGCAACAGCGTCTGGCAGTACAACGCGTTCAACAACCCCGGCCGGGGCCTGAACACGTTCTTCCGGCTGGCCTACAACAGCCTGGACACCTCCGACACGGTCTCCGGCTACGGCTGGTCCATGCAGGCGTCGGGCCCGATCCGCCTGGGCGCTCCGCTGGAGTTCCACCCCAAGCCGCACCCGACCGAGATCCGCCTCCCGGACGGTGACGGCACCACCCACGTCTTCCGTGAGCAGCCCGACGGCTCCTGGAAGGCGCCGGCCGGTGTCCACTACAAGCTGGCCGCCAAGGCGGGCCTGGACTGCACCCCGCTGAAGGACCCGGTCCCGGACGCCTGGACGCTGACCCGTCCCGACGGCACCCGCTTCCTGTTCGGCTGCGACGGCTACCTGACCTCCACCGTGGACAAGAACGGCAACACCATGCTGTTCACCTACGAGGAGCGGAAGTCCAACAACAAGCCGACCAAGTTCCTGAAGTACGTCACCGACCCCGCGTCGCGGCAGACGATGACGGTGGACTACTTCAAGAAGGGCGACAACTCCTACGAGTACGTCTCGAGCACCGGCACCATCGCCACGGGCTCGAACCTGACCAACTCCAAGATCTACGACCACATCAAGTCGGTCACCGACGTCTCCGGTCGAAAGATCAACTTCTGGTACACCGACAAGGGTCTGCTCGGCCAGTTCACCGACGGCGTGGGCTCCTCGCAGCCCAAGGTGTTCAAGTTCACCTACGACGCCACGCAGGGCAACAAGAACGTCAAGCTGGTGGCGGCCACCGACCCCCGGGGCAACGCCACCAAGCTGGACTACTACGCCCCGCAGAACGGTGACGACCCGAAGTACCACTGGTGGACCAAGACGATCACCGACCGTCTGCAGGGCACCACGGGCTTCACCTACGCGGCCGACACGGGCAGCCCCAAGTTCACCGACACCAGGGTCACCGACGCGGAGAACCACACGTCGACCTATGTGACGGACGACTTCGCCCGCCCGGTCCAGGTCACCAACGCCAAGTCGCAGATCACCAAGCTGTCGTGGGACGCGGACAACAACGTCACGTACCTCGAGGAGGCCAACGGCGCCAAGACCGCGTACTGCTACGACCAGAAGACGGGCTACCCGCTCTGGCAGCGGGACGCCGAGAACAACAAGGCCGGCGTGCCGCCGTCCTCCGACTGCGCTCCCGGCACCTACCCGGCCAACGCGGCGAAGTACGAGTACCGAACCCGCCTGGACGGCTACTCCGCCGACCTGTTCAGGAAGACGTCCCCCGAGGGCCGTACCTGGCAGTTCGGCTACGACTCGTTCGGCAACCTGAAGACGGTCACCGACCCCAAGGGCGTCGCCACCGCGACGGCGGGTGACTACACCACGTCGTACGAGTACGACGCCTACGGCGAGCTGACCAAGGCGACGGACGCCAACGGAAACCCGACGGTCAACAGCGACTTCGGCCCGACCGGCTACCCGGCGACCATCACGGACGCGCTGGGCAAGGCCACCGGGTACGTCTACGACGAGCGCGGTCAGGTCACCCAGGTCACCGACGCACTGGGCAAGAAGACCACGCAGACGTACGACACGTTCGGACGCCCGCTGGTCAAGAGCGTGCCGAAGGACCAGAACGCCGGTGTGTTCATCACCACCCCGGCCCCGGTCTACGACGCCAACGACAACGTCACCCGGTCCAGTGCGGCCAACGGCGCCGTGTACACGGCCGAGTACGACGCGGGCGACCAGGTCACGGCCATGACCGACCCGAAGGACACCGCGTCGTCCGACGAGCGGAAGACGCTCTACACGTACGACAAGGTCGGCAACGTCACGTCCACCACGGAGCCGAAGGGCACGCTGACCACGGCGAACGCCAACGACTTCAAGACCAGCAACTACTACGACGAGATCTACCAGCTGACGTCGGTCGTCGATGCCGCAGGTGACAAGCTCTCGTACGGCTACGACAACGTCGGCAACGTCACCACGGTCGTGGACCCCAAGAAGAACGCGACCGCCGACCCCACCGACTTCACCACCAAGACCGACTACGACCTGAACCACCGGCCGACGGTCGTCACCGACGCCGCGGGCAAGACCACCAAGAAGTCCTACGACAAGGACTCGCTGGTCGTCTCGACCACGGACCCGGAGAACAACACCACGCTCATCACCTATGACGAGCGCGGCAAGAAGACCGAGGCGAAGGTCCCGCACGACGGGACCTCGACCATCACGTACCGGACGAAGAAGTACGAGTACGACCAGGTCGGCAACACGACCAAGGTCATCACCCCTCGGGGCGTGGACACGGCCGCGGCCGACGACTTCACCTCGGAGACGACGTACGACGCGCTGAACCGTCCGGCGAAGGAGTACCTGCCGTACGACCCGGCGGACGCCCGCTACAACAAGAGGGTCTACAGCGAGACGGTCTACGACGAGGTCGGCCGCGTGGCCAAGTCGTCGCTGCCGCCGTCGGAGGGCCAGTCGGTCCGCAACGACACCACCTACTCGTACTTCGACAACGGCTGGACCAAGTCGTCGACGGACCCGTGGGACATCGTCACGACGTACGACTACGACGCGCTGGGCGAGCAGACCGCCCGCACGATCACGTCGGCCGGCGGTTCGTCCAGCCGCACGATGAGCTGGACGTACTTCCCGGACGGGAAGCTCAGGTCCAAGTCGGACGACGGTGTTCCGGTCGGCAGCGCGGTCGCGCTGGTCGACAACTCCGACGGTCAGAACACCTCCGCCACGGGCACCTGGACCAAGGGCAGCCTGACCGGCCAGCAGGGCTACGACCACCAGGTCCACGCCGCCGGCGCGGGCACGGACGCCTTCACCTGGACCCTGAACATCCCCAAGGACGGCACGTACACCGCGTATGTGAAGTTCCCGCAGGTGACGGGTGCGGCCACGGCCGCCAAGTACACGGTCACCGACTCCGTCGGCGCGAAGACCGACAAGACGCTGGACCAAAAGTCCAACACGGGCAACTGGGTCTCGCTCGGCTCGTACAGCCTCAAGCAGGGCAATGCCGCCAAGCTCCAGCTGTTCCAGAACAGTGCCGGGGCGGTCGTCGCCGACGCCGTGAAGCTGGTCCGGGACAACACCGGCGACAGCGACACGGAGAAGCACGCCTTCTCCTACACCTACGACGCCAACGGCAATCTGACCTCGATCGGCGACACGTCGGCCGGGGCGAAGATCGACGCGTACACGGTCGCCTACACCGGCCTCAACGAGGTCGCCAAGGTCACCGAGGCGCTGGCGGGGCAGGACAAGGAGACCACCTCCTACACCTACGACGCCAACAGCCAGCCGGACACCGTCACCCACCCGGATCAGTACTCCAAGTACACGTATGACGTCCGGGAGCTGACCAGGTCCGTGTCCGTGGGCAAGTCCGCCACCGACACCTCGCCCAAGGTGGCGAGCTTCACCTACACCGACCGCAGCCAGAAGCTCAGGGAGACCAAGGGCAACGGCAACACGGTCGACTACACCTACTTCCTCGACGGTTCGCTGAAGAGCACCAGCGAGAAGAAGGCGAACGGCACCCTCGTCGCCTCGCACACCTACGCCTACGACGCCAACGGCAACAAGGCGCAGGACGTCGCGAAGAAGATGAACGCCGACAACCACGCGGCGTACCTCGACTCCACCACCGACTACACCTACGACCCGGTCGACCGGCTCGCCAAGGCGGTCAAGTCGGGCAACGGCGCGGGCACCGAGACCTACGTCCACGACGACAACGCCAACGTCGTCAGCCAGACGGTCAAGGGCACGTCCACGACGTTCACCTACGACCGCAACCGGCTCCAGTCCGCCTCCACGCCGGGCGCCTCCATCAGCTACAACTACGACCCCTTCGGGCGGCTGGAGACGGCCACCTCCGGGGGCTCCGTGGTCGAGCGCAACGTCTACGACGGCTTCGACCACGTGGTGGAGCACACCGCGCTCACCAGCACCACGAAGTACACCTTCGACCCGCTGGACCGCACCCAGTCGATGACCGTCGGCGGCAAGACCACCGACTACACCTACCTGGGTCTGGGCAACGAGGTGCTGACCGAGGAGGTCGCGGGTCAGCTGACCAAGTCTTACCAGTACAGCCCGTGGGGGCAGCGCCTCTCCCAGATCACGCACAAGAGCGACGGAACCGAGGAGGAGGGCTACTACGGGTACGACAGCCACAGCGACGTCGAGACGCTGACCACCAAGGACGGCGACACCAAGGCCACCTACGGCTACACGGCCTACGGCAGCAACGACGACTCCGAGTTCACCGGTGTCGACAAGCCCGACGCGGCCGACCCCACCAAGGAGGCGTACAACCCCTACCGCTTCAACGCGAAGCGCTGGGACGCCAACTCCGGCACGTACGACATGGGCTTCCGGGACTACTCCCCGGGCCTCAACCGCTTCACGACCAGGGACATGTACAACGGCGCCCTCGCCGACATGAACCTCGGCCGTGACGCGCTCACCGGCAACCGGTACGCCTTCGCCGGCGGCAACCCGACCAGCCGGATCGAGCTCGACGGGCACGGCTGGTGCGACTGGTGCTCCGACGCGCTGGACACCACCGGCGACTGGCTGTCGGAGAACGCGGACACCATCGGCGACATCGGTGGTGACCTCCTGGGCATGGCCGGCGCCTTCGGCGGCATGATGGGCGGCGGGGCCGCGATGATCCTGGGCGGTGCCGAGTGCATCGCGCTGGGCGTCGAGACCCTCGGTCTGGGATGTGTGCTCGGCGGTGCGACGGCAGTGGCCGGGTTCGGTCTGATGGCCGCGTCGGCCACGGCGCTGGTGAGCGGCGCAGGCGACCTGGGCAAGGACCTCGGCAACCTCCGCAGCACGGAAGAGAGCACGAGTTCCGGCTCGGCGAAGGACCCGGGCGCGGAGAACCCCGAGGTCACCTGGAGCACCGAGGAGTACGACGGCTGGCAGCACACGATGGATCGCCACCGCATCGGCGGAAAGGAGTACAACGCCGAGGAAAAGGGTGCGTTCATCGGCAAGGAAAAGAAGATCAAGCAGTGGATTCAGGAAGTCGTCACCAACAACAAGGCCCAGAAGAACACTGACGGCAGGGACGGGTACGTCTACGAGGGCAGGGTGAACGCCGGTCCCAACGGCGTGGGAATCCTCAGCGACAAGCAGAGCGCGGGCCTGGGGCACAAGCAGGCCTACGGAATCAGGGTCATTCTCAACCCTGATGGAAGTCTGAGGACCGCTCACCCGATTCCGTGATAGTGCTCGCGTGATACGGTGGCGCCGCCCGTTCCTGAGGGAATGGATCCATCTCCCGGTGCGGGCGGCGCCGTTCGCCAGAGATCAAAGAAGTGAGGATCGATGATTCTCGTCGATTTCGACCGAGACTCCATGCGGGAGCCCTCGGAGCAGCAGATCGGGAAGCTGGGTTCCGTCGCGGAGTGGCAGTTGCGCTACTCCTATTTCGAGGCGCAGGTCACGCTCGCTGCGGACGGCTTCGAGACGGAATCCTTCCGGGTTCCGGTTCTCGACTTCATGTACTGCCTCCTGCTGTCCGCCCAGGCGGTTCGGGAAGGTGGTGAAGGGCGCGTCAGCTTCACCGAGAGCGACATGCTCATCGAGTTCGTCCCGCAGGGAACGCAGCTGAAGATCCTGAGGTCCTGGAATCCGGTGCCCGGGTTCTGTGGAACGGGCGAATTCTTCGCCGCCGTCTCCCGGTTCACGGATGACTGCCTCAGATTCATCGTCGACCGGTATCCGGCCTTCCGGGACAACCCCACCCACCAGAAGCTGGTCGGCTTCAGGTCCGAAATGGCGTGAGGCGTCGGCGACCTCGTCGCTTCGATTGCCCGTGATCGGCCGCCGGCACTGCCGGCGGCCGATTCGCGTGATCTCGGAAGAACCCCGAAAGAACATGGGACTCGATCCCCTGTGGCGGTTCGCCGGTTTCTTCGGCGGCCGTTCCGGTTCCGTCGCCGCTGCGGAATCGTCGAGGTTCCGGACGCCGCCCGCCGGCCCCGCCCCACCGGGATGTGGCGCTGATCACAGCGCGGACCCGTGATGGTCCGGGGCCCGGTTCCGCTGGCTTGTCGGGAGGACGTGGAAGACCCGTGGCCCTCCCGAGGACCCAGAGGACCGGGGGAACGCACCGGTCCCTACACGAGGGGTGGGACCGATGGACCGAGTCAGCCGCACGCTGCGGGCCGCCGACATGAGCGGCCGCGCCTCCGTGTTCGCCTCCCGCACGGCCGCGAGGACGCGGCTCCCCCTCGACTTCTCCGCGGCCAGCCTGCGCCTCGTCGACCGCGTGGTGAACGGTCTGCGGCAGGGGGCCGGCGACCCGGCCGGCGTCGCACCGGTCCTCCAGGAACTCGGCGCTTACGTCGGCGAGGTGTTCGTCCGGCAGGCGGGGGCGCGCTGGGTCGACTTCGACGACATGACGTCCGAGCTGTTCCGGCAGCCGGTCGGCGTCCGGACCTCCGACGGGCGGGCGTGGAACCCGCTCGGCAAGGTGGTCAACCGCTTCGAGCTGGGCCCCGGCGAATCCGTTCACGAGCTCTTCCTGCTGGTCCCGCGCCTTCCCAAGAGCCTGCCGCTGTCCCGGGGAACGGCCGGCGGCCTGCGACTTCCCGCCGCGTAGGGTGATGCGCCGGGCAGCGCGACGCGGGAAGACCGAGGGAAGATTTCTTGAGGGTGGACGACACCACTCTGCAGCGCGCGGTGCAACGTGCGCAGAACGGTGACGACGAGGCGTTCGTCGACGTGTACCGGATCGTGCAGCCCGGACTTCTGGGTTACCTGCGGGGGCTCGTCGGCGACTCCGCCGAGGACGTGGCCTCCGACGCGTGGCTCGAGATAGCCCGCGACCTGGCGCGGTTCCGCGGAGACGGTGCGGGGTTCCGCGGCTGGACCGCGACCATCGCCCGCCACCGCGCGCTGGACCACCTGCGGCGCCTGCGCTCCCGGCCGCCGGCCGCCCCGTTCGAACGGGCCGTGCTCGACCTGCCCGCACCGCGGGAGACGGCCGGCGAGGCCCTGGAGGGGATGTCCACCGCCGAGGCCCTGGCCCTGGTCACGGCGCTCCCCCCGGACCAGGCCGAGGCGGTGCTGCTGCGGGTGGTCATCGGGCTCGACGGGCCCGCGGCGGCCCGGGTGCTGGGCAAGCGGGTGGGAGCCGTGCGCTCCGCCGCGCACCGCGGGCTGAAGCGGCTCGCGAAGGAACTGCTGGGATGAGTCCGGAAGACGGTATGCGGGAGCACGACGACGTCGAGGCGGTACTGGCCGCCGCCCTGCGCCCCGGGACCGTGGACGACACCGCGACCCGAGCGGCCGTCGCCGCGTTCCGCGCGGCCCGCGACACGGGCCTGCACGGACCCCGGCGCACCAGACGTCGCGACGACTGGCGGCACCCGCTCGACGCCCGAAGCGGGGCATCCGATGCGTCATGAGCCATGAGCCATGAGCCGTAAGCCATGAGCCGTAAGCCATGAGCCATGGGCCGGAGGACCTCGGCCGGAGGCCATGGCCAGGCCCGTCAGTACGGCGAGCGCCAGGGGGAGCACGGCCGGGGTCGTGACCGCCACTCCGTCACCGTCGCGTACGGCGGACACCCGGGGTTCCACTCGGGCCGCCCCGGCATCGCTCCTCACCCGGCGCACCGCCCCGGCGGCCGTGGCCGGCGCCGGGGCGGTGCGGGAGGGTCAGTACGTCAGGATGCCCGGGTCCGTCGTGCCCGCCGCGCCCGTTTCCACGTGGCCCGCCAGGCGGCGGAGGTAGTCCGCGGAGGCCGGGGACGTGACGGTGACGTCGTACCAGCGGGCGGAGGCGGAGAGCGGGACGGTGTGGGTGACGGTGGCGCCCTTGGGGACGGTCAGGGTCGCCGGGGTGCCGCCGTACGCGTTGGTGACGGTCACCGTGGCCGTGGTGCCGGCGTTGGTGAAGGTCAGCGCGAGGTCGCCCGTCGTCGCGTCGTGGCGGGCCCGGACCTCCGGGACCGCCGTCTTGCCGGGGGAGCGGAAGCGGCGGAGGAAGCCGTTGGGGCCGTGGACCGTGAGGTCGGTGACGCCCTTGCTGTACTTCGTGTTCCAGGTGTCCGCGATCGACTTGTCCGCCTCCGCCGTGTACGTCCACGGGGCGTCCGTGCGGTTCGCCGAGGTCACGTAGAACTGGGCGCCGGCCGCGGGGCCACCGCTGAAGGTGAGGCGGTAGGTGCCCGCCGACACGTCCGCCGCGCCGTCCACGTACGGCGCGTACTTCAGCGGGCGGGTCGGCTTGGCGCCCGGCTCCTGGCGGGGCATCGTGCCGGTGGCCGGGGCGGTGGCCAGGAAGTCGGGGTGGCGGTTCCTGTCCGGCGGGTAGTAGCCGGCCGTCGACGGGAGGGGGGCGGGCTGGGCGTCCGTGCGCGTGAAGTCGAAGGCCGAGGTGAGGTCGCCGCAGACCGCCCGGCGCCAGGGCGAGATGTTGGGCTCGCGCACCCCGAAGCGGCTCTCCATGAAGCGGATGACCGAGGTGTGGTCGAAGGTCTCGGAGCAGGTGTACCCGCCCTTGGACCAGGGGGAGACGACGATCATCGGGACGCGCGGGCCGAGGCCGTAGGGGCCGGCGACGTAGCCCGTCTTCCCCGGGAAGTAGTCGAGCGTCGTGGGGGTCGTCGACAGGCCCTGCGCCGCCGAGCCCGGGGCGTACGGCGGGACGACGTGGTCGAAGAAGCCGTCGTTCTCGTCGTACGTGATGAACAGCGCCGTCTTCGCCCACACGTCCGGGTTCGAGGTCAGCGCGTCCAGGACCTGCGCGATGTACCAGGCGCCGTAGTTGGCGGGCCAGTTGGCGTGCTCGGAGAAGGCCTCCGGGGCCGCGATCCAGGAGATCTGGGGCAGCCGGCCGGCCTGCACGTCGGCGCGGAGGATGTCGAAGTAGCCCTCGCCGGCCTTCGCGTTCGTGCCCGTGCGGGCCTTGTCGTGGAGCGGGTCGCCCGGCTGGGCGTTGCGGTAGTTGTTGAAGTACAGGAGGGAGTTGTCGCCGTAGTTGCCGCGGAAGGCGTCGTTGATCCAGCCCCAGGAGCCGGCCGCGTTCAGGCCGTCGCCGATGTCCTGGTAGACCTTCCAGGAGATCCCCGCCGCCTCCAGGCGCTCGGGGTAGGTGGTCCAGCCGTAGCCCGCCTCGGCGTTGTTCAGGACGGGGCCGCCGCCCGTGCCGTCGTTGCCGACGTACCCGGTCCACATGTAGTAGCGGTTCGGGTCGGTGGCTCCGATGAACGAGCAGTGGTACGCGTCGCAGATGGTGAACGCGTCGGCGAGCGCGTAGTGGAACGGGATGTCCTCACGGGTGAGGTGCGCCATCGTGGCCTTGGTCTTGGCCGGTATCCAGTTGTCGTACCTGCCCTTGTTGAAGGCGCTCTGGCCGCCCTGCCAGTCGTGGTTGAGGCCCTGGAGGTACTCCATGCCCAGCTTGTCGCTGGTCGGCCGGAAGGGGAGCGTGACCTTGCTGCCGTCCGACTGGTTCCAGACCGACTTCCCGCTGGGCAGCGTCACCGGGCGCGGGTCGCCGAAGCCCCGTACGCCCTTCATCGCCCCGAAATAGTGGTCGAAGGAACGGTTCTCCTGCATCAGGACCACGATGTGCTCGATGTCCTGGATCGTGCCGGTGGCGCCCTGCGCGGGGATCGCGGCGGCGCGGGCGATGCTCTCCGAGAGCATCGTGAACGCGGCGGCGCCGCCGGTCAGCTGCAGGAACCGGCGGCGATTGAGGTCGGCCATGGGGGAGTTGCCCTCCGGGTGTGAGTGCGACGGTGGGGGTGCGGGTGCGGCCGACCGGGCGGACCGGCCGACGGGCGCCCCAAGGAGAGCGCCCGTGGACCACCGCCAGGAGGCCGTCCCATGACTGCCCGTCGTACGGCGGACGAACCCCCCGTGCCCGAACGTGAAAACTCACAACCGAACGCCCCCGGTGGGTCGATGACCCCCAGGGGCGTGCGGGAAGCAACAGAAAGCCACGCGGAAAACTACTCGACGACGAGCTCGACCTCGATGTTTCCGCGGGTGGCCTTCGAGTAGGGGCAGAAGGCGTGCGTCTTCTTCAGCAGGGCGAGACCCGCCTCGCCCTGGAGGTGGTCGGGGAACTCGGCCCGCATCACGACCGCGAGGCCGAAGCCGCCGTCCGCCGCGTCCTTGCCGATGGAGACCTCGGCGGTCACGGAGACCTCGGAGATGTCGATCCGCTCCTGGCGGGCGATCACCCCCATGGCGCTGGCGAAGCAGGCCGCGTACCCGGCGGCGAAGAGCTGCTCCGGGTTGGTGCCCTGGCCGTTGCCGCCGAGGGCCTCGGGGTGGGCGAGGGGGAGGTCGAGCCGGCCGTCGGAGCTGACGGCGCGGCCCTCGCGGCCGTTGGCGGTGGCGACGGCGGTGTAGATCGCGTCCATGGGTTCTTCCGTTCCTCGAAGGGATCGTGTCGGGCTGCCCTCATATTGTTAGTGCGTGATTGAGTTGTGCACAACTTAATCGCGTGTGATGCGCGTCTCCCGTATCCTGGGCACCATGGACGAGGACTTCCTCCGGCTCGACAACCAGATCTGCTTCTCCCTGCACGCCGCCACCCGCGCCTTCAACGGCGTCTACCGGGGCGCGCTCAAGGAGCTGGGCCTGACCTACCCCCAGTACCTCGTCATGCTCGTGCTCTGGGAGCACGGCGAGCTGCCCGTGAAGGGGATCGGCGAGCGCCTGCGACTCGACTCCGGCACCCTGTCCCCGCTGCTCAAGCGGCTGGAGGCGGCCGGATACGTCGAGCGCCGCCGCAGCCCCGAGGACGAGCGGTCCGTCACCGTCCGCCTCACCGGCGACGGGACCGCCCTGCGCGAGAAGGCCCTCGGCGTGCCGCGCCGCATCGCCGCCGCCACCGGGCTCGACCTGGCGGAACTCGGAGAGCTGCGGGAACGGCTCCACGCCCTGGCCGCCCGGCTCGACGGCGTGGACCCGGACGACGTGGCGGCCGCCTGCGGCTGACCTCCGCTCGCACGGGGCGGCCGCCCCTACGGAGCGGTGATCACCAGCGCCGCGTTGTGCCCGCCGAAGCCCACCGACGTGGAGACCGCGAGGCGCAGCCGGGCGCCCCGGGCCGTCGTCGGGACGTCCAGGTCGACGCCCTCGCCCGGCTCCGCGAAGTTCGCGGTCGGCGGCACCGTCCCCTCCGCGAGCGACAGCACCGTGAGCGCCGCCTCCACCGCACCCGCCGCGCCCAGCAGGTGCCCGGTCACCCCCTTCGTCGACGTCACCGGAGGCCGGTGCGGAAGGAGCGCCGCCAGCACCGCCGCCTCCACCGCGTCACCGCGCGGCGTGCCCGTCCCGTGCGCGTTGACCAGGTCGACGTCGCCCGGCGCCGCGCCCGCCTCCGCGAGCGCGCCCCGGACGGCCGCCGTCAGGCCGGAGCCGTCCGGCCGGGGCGCCACCACGTGGTGCGCGTCCGACGTCGCCCCGTAGCCCGTGATCAGCGCCCGGGGCCGGACCCCGCGCGCGACGGCGTCCGCCGGGCGCTCCAGGACCAGGAACCCCGCGCCCTCCGCCATCACGAAACCGTCCCGGTCCCTGTCGAACGGCCGCAGCCCGCCCGCCGGGTCGTGGAACCGGCGGGACAGCGCGCCGAGCCGGTCGAAACCCGCCACGTAGAACGGGCTCAGCGGCGCCTCGGCCCCGCCCGCCAGGACGATGTCGCAGCGGCCCAGCGCCAGCAGGTCGAGCGCGACGCCGATCGCCGTGGCGCCCGCCGCGCACGCCGTGGTCACCGCCGTCGACGGGCCCCGCACCCCGAACTCGACGGCCAGCTGCCCCGCGACGGAGTTCGGCAGCGCGCCCGGCACCGCGAACGGCGACATGTCCCCGGGACCGTCCGTCCGCAGCACCTCGCGCTGCGCCTCGAACGTGAGCACGCCGCCCGCCCCGATCCCGGCGACCACGCCGACCCGCGCCCCGTCCCAGCCGGCGGGGTCCAGGCCGGCGTCGGCGAGCGCCTCCCGCGCGGCGACCAGCGCGAGCACCGCGCTCCGGTCGGGCCGCCGCGCCGTCACCGCCCTGCCGAGGTCCCCGGGCGGCCCGGGCGCCCGGCAGGCGAGGTACCGCAGGCCGTCCCGCTCCTCGAAGGCGGCGGTGGCCTTCCCCGCGCGGACGGTCTCCCAGGTCGTCGCGGCGTCCGCGCCGGCCGGGGTGAAGAGGCCGACGCCGGTGACGGCGGCCGCGTGGCCGCTGACCATCAGACCACCCCCGCGTACCGGGAGACGAGGCCCTCGATCGCCGCGACCGTGGGGGCCGCGTACAGCTCCTCCTCGGGGACCGGGACCCCCTGCTCCTTGCGGAGCACGAGGGCGAGTTCCGTGAGCAGGAGGGAGTCGAGACCGGCCTCCTCGCGAGTGGACTCCGGGGTGATGTCGGCCGGGTCGAGGCCGAGCGAGACGAGCAGGGTCTTCAGTTCGTCGAAGGTCATGGCGTTCCCTGTGGGCAGAGGTGGGTTCAGAGCGCGGCGCACGCGCGCGCGTGGTTCAGGCCGAGCAGCACGCACACGTCCGTCAGGAGCGGCACGTGGTACGCGAGCGGCCGGGGCCCCGCCTGGTCCGGGCGGGAGACGAAGCCGCCGTCCGGCCGCTGTCGTTCGAGCAGGTGGCGTACCGCCCGCCCGGTCGCACCCCGGGCGGGCGGCACGGTCGGTGTCCGGGCCACCGCGATCAGCGCGTACGCCGTGCTGATCGGGTCGCTCGGATCGGACGGCACGTGCCCCCAGCCGCCGTCCGCGTTCTGCGTGTCGAGCAGCCGGGACACGGCCCGCTCCCGGGCCCGCGCCACCTCCGCCCGGGCCGGATGACCGGGCGCCACGGCCAGGAAGGAGTCGTGGGCGAGGACCGTACGGAACAGGGCGTTGCTCTCGTTCAGGCTCCAGCTGCGCTCGAAGGAGCCCGCGAGCTCCTGCCGGGCCGCGACGAACCGGACGGCGGCCTCCACCGCCGACCGGTGCGCGGGCTCGGGAGCCAGCGCGTTCACGGCCGCCGCCGTTATCGCCACCTCGGAGGCGGTACCGCGCTCGAAGGTCGGGAAGCCGCCGTCCGCGCCCTGCCGGGCCAGCAGGTACCGCTCGCCGGCCGCCACCTCCGCGCCGAACCGCACCGCGGCCGTCGCCCGCAGGAACTCCACGCAGTACGAGGTGTCGTCCACGTCGCTCTGCCCGACGCCCCGGTCGAACCCCCAGCCGCCGTCGGCGTTCCGGTGCTCCACCAGGGCCGCCGCGAGGGCCCGCAGGGTGTGCGCCGGGGCTCCCGCCCCCGCCAGCGCGAGCCCGCCGGTCGCCGTCGCGAACACGTCCATCCCCGTGATGAACGGCAACCCGCCGTCCTCGCGGAGCCAGCCGCGCAGCTCCCGCGCCCGCGCCCGCACGGCCACCGCGTACCGGGGCCGCAGCCGCAGCGCGAGCAGCGCGAGGATCCGGGCGAGATGGTTGCCGTACGGGGGCGGGCCGGGCAGCGCGCAGGGTTCGAGCGCCCGCCAGTCCTCCTCCGCGACGAGCCGCGGCGCCCCCGTCCCGAAGGCGTACAGGACCTTGAGCGCGGCCATCTCCGTGATCAGCCACCGCTGCTGGCCGCGCGCCTCGAAGAGGGCCTCGGGGGAGGGGACTTCGGGGAAGGACTCGGCGCCCAGCTCGGCCAGGAGCGTCTGGAACATCAGCCGTTTGCGCCCGGCCGTGAAGTGGTCGAACGCGCCGAGCAGCCGGGCGAGCGCGCCCCGCCCGTCCACGTACTCGCCGAGGGCCGCGCGGGCGGCGGCCTCCTGCACGGGGTCGGGGGCGCCCTCGTCCACGGCCGTCTTCAGGCGGCGCGTCAGCCGCTCCTGGGCGTCCGGGTCCACACCCGTCACCGTGAGCAGCCGCAGGGCCAGGG
The DNA here is from genome assembly GCF_044544765.1 of Streptomyces sp. NPDC053513. Taxonomy (NCBI): domain Bacteria; kingdom Bacillati; phylum Actinomycetota; class Actinomycetes; order Kitasatosporales; family Streptomycetaceae; genus Streptomyces; species Streptomyces sp. NPDC053513. The sequence goes on along the minus strand of NZ_JBITXP010000004.1, from coordinate 8,796 downwards.
CGGATTCCAGGATCCGGCTGTCGCACGGCGCCCGGAGCAGCCCCCCGGGCCCGGCGGCCGCCACCAGGCGGGTCGCCAGCCGCGCCCGCGCGCGGTCGAGCGGCCCGGCCCCCGGGAGGGGCTCCGGGCGGGGGCCGGGGACGGCGAGGGAGGCGCCGGGTAAGGGCAGCGCGCAGTACGTCATGGGGAGGTGTCCTTCGGTGCTGTCGTACGAGAGGGGGGACGCCGACCGGGGGCGGCCGGTGGGTGGTCAGGAGGGTGGCCGTTCAGGCGCGGGAGCCTCGGGCGCCGGCAAGGGCGCTGTTCCGTCGTGCCCGCCCTCCCCCGAGCTCTCGGCTTCGCGCGAGCAGGGGAGACCCCTTGCCCTGGCGGAACGACCGCCCGCAACGGGGGTCGGCGGGGCGAGGGGTGCCGCACGGGCTCCGCGCCCCGGGCGGTCAGCCGGGGAAGAGGCGCCGTACCGCCTCCGCGCCGGCCGGGACCATCGGGGTGTAGCCGCCGGTCAGGACCGCGAGCGGCGCGACGAAACCGCACCAGGCGATCTCGCCCGGATCCGGTCGGGGCGCGCGGTCCGCCACCCAGCGGTGGACCGTCAGGAAGCAGGCGCCGTGCGGATCGTCGACGCGGAGCCGGTACGCCTCCGTCAGGCCGGGCGCCCGCTCCCAGCCCAGCTCCTCCCGGAGCTCCCGGAGCGCGGCCGCCCGGTACTCCTCGCCGCTGCGGACCGCCCCGCCGATCAGGACGTCGTAGTGGTCCGGGTAGGCCGGTGCCGAGGCGGTCCGCCGGTAGAGGAGGACCCGGCCGGCGTGGTCGGTGCAGACGGTCGCCGCGTACCGGCGGAGCAGTCCGGCCGGCGGCCCGGCGGTCCGTCCGCCCTGGGCGACCACCCGGTCCCGGGGATCGACGTAGTCGACGCGCTCGGAGCCGCACCCCTCGGAGCCGTACCCCTGGGAGGCGCACCCCTGGGAGGCGCACCCCTGGGAAGCGCACCCCGCGGGCGGGAACGCGTCGGGCGGGAACGCCCCGGGCGGGCGCCTGTCCGGTGCGGGCGCGTTCACGTCCGCTCGCGGACGCGCGCGTGCAGCGGGCCGGCCGGGCGCAGGTTGATGCCGAAGACGGGCTCGCCCACCGGCCCGGTCGTCTCGACCGTGAACCGGGCGAGGAGCGCGCCGAGCAGCACCTCCATCTCCCGCATCGCGAACCGCGTCCCGAGACAGGCCCGCGGGCCGATGCCGAAGGGGAGGTACGCGCCGGGCGGCAGCGGCGACCGGGCCGGAAAGCGGCCGGGGTCGAAGGTGTCGGGCTCCGGCCAGACCTCCGGGTCGCGGTGGGTCAGATAGGGGCAGACGAGGAGGTCCGTACCGGCGGGGATCGCCCAGCCGTCCAGCGTCTCGTCCGCCGGGCTGTGCCGGGGCAGCAGCCAGCCCGTCGGGTAGAGCCGCAGCGTCTCGGAGAGCGCCGCCTCGACGGCCGAGGCGTCCACCGCCGCCCGCTCCATGACCTCCGGGTGCGCGTCGAGCAGGACGAACGCCCAGGTCAGCGTGCGGGCACTGCTCTCGTACCCGGCGACGAGCAGGGTGACGAGCTCGTCGCGGATCAGCCGGTCCGTGTACGCCGGATCCGTCTCGGCCGCGTCGAGCAGCCGACCCAGGACGCCGGGGCCCGGCTCGCGGTCCACGCCCGCCGCGCGGGATCCGGCCCCGGTGTCGTCCCTCCGGTGGCGGACGCGGGCGTCGGCGAGCGCCCGGAGGATCCGCTCGTCGAGCGCGGCGATCGCCGTCTCGACCTCCGGCGGCAGCGCGGTCGCGCCGCCCACGTCGGCGGGGAGCGCGGCGACGATGTCCTGCACGGCCGCCAGGTCGACGTACGTCTCCTGGTCGAGGGGCCGGTCCGTCAGCGAGCGCCAGATCGTGTCGACCGTGAAGAACTGCACGTCCTCGGCGATGTCGGTCGGCTCGCCCCGGCGCGCCCGATCCGCCCAGCGGTCGACGACGCACGCCGCCGCCCCCGCGATGTGGTGCTCCCAGCGCTGGACGCCCCGGCCCGTGAACATCGCCTGGAGCAGCTTCCGTTGGGACCGCCAGGCCTCGCCCGTGGCGGTGATCATGCCGTTTCCGAGGAGGGGTCTCGCCCGGTGCGACCGCTTCACGTACCGGTCGCCGCCGACGCCGAGCACCTGGTGCACGTGCCGGGGCTCCGTGACCAGGACCGCCGCCCGGCCGCCGCGGTGGAAGCCGGTCAGCCGGCCCGGCGTGTGCGCCTGGCGGAGGAGGTCGACGAGGGGTGCTCCGGAGGCGGCCCAGGCCGCCACGACGCCGTCGTCGAGGAAGTCGGGGAGCACGCCATCCGTCACGCATTGCGATTGCATGATGACGTATCGTAGCGCTCCGTGCGATCTTCAGATCCAATTCGATCTTCCGCGGCGGTGCCGCTCGGGGTGCTCGACCGGCTCTCCCTCGACGTGGCGGCGCTGCACGCGACGGACTCCGCCCTGCACCTCGGCGCCCTGATCCTCTTCGAGGGGGAACCGCCGCCCCGCGCAAGGGTGTTGGATCATCTGGGACCTCGCGTCGGCCTGCTCCCCGAGCTCGCCCACCGGCTCGCGGACGAGGCGGGCCGCCCCCGCTGGGAACCCGACCCCGGCTTCGATCCCGATCATCACCTGTACGAGCTACCCGGAGGCGCCGACCCGTTGACGGTCGCCGCCGAGCTGCTGCGGCAACCCCTGCCGCGCGACCGGCCGTTGTGGGGGATCTGGCTCGTCCGCCGGGCCGGCGGCGGACGTTGGGGGCTCTGCTACCGGGCCCACCACGCCTTCCAGGACGGTGCCGCCGCCGTCGCCACCCTGGAGCGGCTGCTCGGTCCCGAGGGGGCGCCGCGCCCCAGGGCGCTCGCCTTCCGGCCGCCACGGCCCGTGCGCTGGGCCGCCGTCCTCCCCGAGTTCCGGCCGCCGCGCCGCGTCACCTGGTGGCCGGCGCTCGACACCCCGCCCGCCCAGTCCTACGCCGCCGCGTTCGCCGACGTCGACACCGCCCGGCTGCACGCCCTCGGCCGTCTGACCGGGGCCACCGTCCCGCAGCTCTGCCTGGCCCTGACCGCCGGGGCGCTGCGCGCCTGGCACCCCGACGGCTGGGGGCCGGACGGCCCCGGCCACGGCCGGGGGCTGCGCGCCAACCTCGGGATCGGCGTCCGGGACCCCGAGGACCCCCACCCCCTGCTCGGCAACCGGGTCGCCGTCGCCGGGGTCGACCTCCCCTGCGGCGAACCCGACCCGGCCCTGCGGCTCGCCCGGCTCGGAGACGCCCTCGACCACACCCGGCTCGCCCGGCTCGCCGACGCCCACCGGGTCGTCCTGCGCGGACTCCCGTACCGGATCGGCCGTCTGGCGCTCGCCCGCAGCATCGACGCCCGGTACACCCCGCTCGGCGTCGCCGACCTCCGGATCCGGCAGCCGCTCGGCTTCGCCGGATCCCCCGCCGCCGGGGTGTACGCCCTGCCGGTCATGGTGCCGGGCCAGCCGCTCTTCGTCGCCTGGCTCACGCACCGCCGCCGCCTCCACGTCACCTTCCTCACCGACCGCGCCCTCGCCGGCGCCGAACGGCTGCCGGAGGCCTGGGTGTCGACCCTCGCCGCGTACGAACAGGGGGCGGCCGACGGGGCGTTCGCGGCGTTCGCGCGGGCCGGAGCCACGGTGGGGGCGCCGTGAGCGAGCCGAATCCGCACCCGGACCCGCACCCGGACCCGGCCCCGAACCCGCACCCAGCCCCGAATTCGCACCCCCACCCGCACCCGGACCCGGACCCGAAGCCCCGGCACGGCCGAGCGCCCTCGTTCCGGCACGGGCAGGCTCCCGGGGCGTGGCCGCTGCTCGGGCACCTGCCGTACCTGGCCACCCGGCCGCTGGCCTTCCTCGACTCGCTGCCCGGCCACGGCGACGTGGTCCGGGTGCGGATGGGGACCCGGACCGCCCACGTCGTCAGCCACCCCGCGCTCGTCCGTCGCGTCCTCACCGACCGCGGCTCCTTCGACCGGAGCGGCGCCCTGTACGAGAAGGTCCGCGCGCTCCTCGGCAACGGCCTCGCCACCTGCCCGAACGCCGAGCACCGGGACCAGCGCCGCGTCCTCCAGCCGGCTTTCCACCCCTCCCTCATGGGCCGCTACGCCGCCGTGATGACGGCCGAGGCCCAGGCCCTGACCGCGCCCTGGCGGTCCGGAGCGGTCGTCGACGTCACCGAGGAGGCGTTCCGGCTCACGACCGCCGTCGCCGTCCGCACCCTCTTCTCCGCCGGCATCACCCCGCGCGCCGCGGAGGAGCTGCGCGAGGCCCTCGAAGTCCTGCTGCGCGGCGTCTACACGCGGGTCGTGGCGCCGGCCGTCGACCGGGTGCCCTCCCCGTCCCGCCGCCGCTACCAGCGGGCCCTGGGCCGCTGGCGCACGGGCGTCGCCGCCATCGTCGCCTCGTACCGGGCGACCGGCGTGGACCACGGGGACGCCCTCTCGCTGCTGCTCGCCGTGCGGGACGAGCACGGCCGGTCCCTGTCGGACGCCGAACTCGGCGACCAGGTCGCCACCCTCGTCCTGGCCGGCGCCGAGACCACCTCCTCGGTCGTCGCCTGGGCCCTGCGCCTCCTGGCCGACCACCCCGAGGCCACCGCCCGGCTGCACGAGGAGCTCGACGCGGTCCTCCCGGGGCGCCCGGTCTCCCCGGACGACCTGTCCCGGCTGCCGTACACCGGCGACGTGGTGCGCGAGGCGCTCCGCCTCTTTCCGCCGGCCTGGGCGGTCACCCGCACCACCACCCGCGAGACCGAGCTGGCGGGGAGGCCGCTGCCGCCCGGCTCCACGGTCATCTGCTGCCTCTACCTGCTCCAGCGGCGCCAGGACCTCTTCCCGGACGCGGCACGCTTCGACCCCGGGCGCTGGACGGCGGGGGAGGTGCCGAGGGACGCCTGGCTGCCGTTCGGGCTCGGCGCCACCAAGTGCGTCGGGGACGTCTTCGGCACGGTCGAGGCCACCCTCGCGATCGCCGCGATCGCCTCGCGCTGGCGCCTGACGCCGGTCTCGCCGCGCCCGCCCCGCCCGGTCCCGCGCATCGTCCTCTCCCCGGGACCGCAGCCGATGCGACTCGCCGAACGGTGAGCGCGGAGGCGGGTGGCGGCCTCCGTTCATCGAATTGTAAGGAGCATCAACAGTGATCGCCCCTATACTCACCCCATGTCCGACATCACCATCCGGCGTGCCACCGCCGACGACTCCCCGCGGCTCACCCGGCTCGTCCGGACCTCAGGGGCCTACCGGGGCGACTACGCCGCCATGGTCGAGGGCTACCAGGTCGGCGGCCCGTACATCGAGCACCACCCCGTCTTCGCCGCCGTCGACGACGCCGACGGCGGCCGGGTGCTCGGCTTCTACGCCCTCCTCGTCGACGAGGCCGAACTCGACCTCGCGTTCGTCGCCGACGCGGCCCAGGGACTCGGCATAGGCCGGCTCCTCATGGAGCACATGACCGGACAGGCCCGGGCCGCCGGGCTCGACTCCGTACGGGTCGTCGCCCACCCGCCCGCCGAGGAGTTCTACCTGCGGACCGGCGCCGTCCGCACCGGCACCGTGCGCCCCACCGGACGCATCCACTGGGAGCGCCCCGAGCTGCGGTACGACGTCGCGTGACCGCCGCCCAGGACACCCAGGAGCGGGAGCGGGACCGCCGCAAGGTCTTCGCCGACCTCACCCCGCTGCGCACCTCCGCGCACTACCGCCGCCTCTGGTTCGGGAACACCGTCTCCTGGGTCGGACAGGGCATGACGGCCCTCGCCGTCTCCCTCCAGGTGTACGACATCACCCGTTCGCCCTTCTCCGTCGGGCTCGTCGGCCTCTTCGCCCTCGTCCCGCTGATCGTCTTCGGCCTGTACGGCGGCGCCATCGCCGACACCATGGACCGGCGCAAGCTCGGCCTCGCCAGCGCGAGCGGCTCCGCCGTGCTCTCCATCGCCCTCGCGGGCGCCGCGTTCGCCGGCTTCCACCACGTCTGGTTCCTGTACGGGATCGTCGCCCTCCAGGCCGTGTGCAACGCGCTCAACGCACCCGCCCGCTCCTCGATGATCCCCCGGCTCCTGCCGCCCGAGCAGCTGCGCGCCGCCAACGCGCTCAACTCGATGGTCATGACCTTCGGCACGCTCGTCGGGCCCAGCCTCGGCGGCCTGATCGTCGGGTTCGCCGGCTACCAGACCGCGTACCTCGTGGACGCCGTCGCCTTCACCGCGAGCCTGTACGCGATGTGGCGGCTGCCGTCCATGCTCCCCGAACGCACGGGGAGCAAGAGGGCCTCGGTCCTCGACGGGCTCCGCTTCCTCGCCACCCGCCCCAACCTGCGCATGACGTTCTTCTCGGACTTCTGCGCGATGATCCTCGCCCACCCCCGCGCCCTGTTCCCGGCCGTCGCCGTCCTCTGGTACGGCGGCGACGCCAGGACCACCGGACTCCTCGTGGCCGCGCCCGCGTTCGGGGCGCTCCTCGGCGGAGTGCTGTCCGGCTGGCAGGGCCGGATCCGCCACCACGGGCAGGCGATCCTGCTCGCCGTCGCCTCCTGGGGCACGGCCGTCGCGGTCTTCGGACTGACCCGGAACCTCTGGCTCGGGCTCCTCCTGCTCGCCCTCGCCGGCTACTCCGACACCGTCTCGATGATCTTCCGGAACACGATGATGCAGGTCGCCGCCCCGGACGAGATGCGCGGCCGGCTCCAAGGCGTCTTCATCGTGGTCGTCGCGGGCGGGCCCCGCCTCGGCGACTTCCTGGCGGGCTCCGTCGCGGACCTCACCTCGCCGACGGTCGCCATCACCGGCGGCGGGATCGCCTGCGTCGTCGCGATCGGACTCCTCGCCCTGTACGGACGCGGATTCCGCCGCTACGACGCCCACGACCCGACCCCCTGACGCCCACGCCCCGACTCCCTGACGCCCCGGACGTCCGTGCCCCGGCCTCCCCCGGCGCCCCCGAACGGCCCCTGCCGACCCGACGGTCGGCAGGGGCTCCGCTCAACCGGCCACAGGCAGGGCCTTCTTCAGCACCTTGCCCATGTCGTTGCGGGGCAGCGCGTCGAGGTAGCGCACCACCCGGGGACGCTTGTGCGGCGCGAGCAGCCCCGCCACGTGGTCGGCGAGCTCCGCCTCCGCCGGCGGCTTCTCCCCGTCCTGCGGCACGATCCAGGCCACGATCCGCTCGCCCAGATCGGGATCCGGTTCACCCGTGACGGCCGCCTCCCGGACGCCGGGGTGGTCGAGGAGCGCGTTCTCGATCTCCCCCGCACCGATCTTGTAGCCGCCGCTCTTGATCAGGTCCGTCGCCTTCCGGCCCACCAGACGCACCCCGCCGTCCGCCTCGCGGACCGCCATGTCGCCGGTGCGGAACCAGTCGCCGTCGAAGGCCGCCGCCGTCGCGTCCGGCCGGTTCAGATAGCCGGAGAAGAGGTTCGGGCCGCGCACCTGCACCTCGCCGACCGTCTCCCCGTCGAGCTCCTCCAGGACGGAGCCGTCCTCGTCCACGAGCCGCAGGTCCACGCCGGCGAGCGGCGTCCCGACCGACCCCGGCCGGGGCTCGCCGCCCGGGCGCACGCTGGTGTTCATGAGCGTCTCGCTCATCCCGTACCGCTCCACGACCGTCCGGCCCGTCGCCGCCGCGATCCGCTCGTGGTCGTGCACGGGAAGCGCCGCCGAACCGGAGACGAGGAGCCGGGCCCCGGCCAGGGCGGCGGTGAGGCCCGTGTCCTCCTCCAGTGCGTCCGCGATCCGGTGGTACATCGTCGGTACGCCGAAGAGCACGGTCCCGCCGTCGCCCAGCTCCCGTCCGACGCCCTCCACGGAGAAGGCCCCCAGGTGCCGGACCTCGCCGCCGCGCCGCAGCGGGCCCAGGATCCCGAGGACCAGCCCGTGCACGTGGAACAGCGGCAGCGCGTGCACCAGGACGTCGTCCGCCGTCCACGACCAGGCCTCCGCCAGGGCGTCCAGGGAGGCGGCGACCGCGCGGCGCGAGAGGAGGACGCCCTTCGGGGGGCCGGTCGTGCCGGAGGTGTAGACGACGAGCGCGGTCGTCTCGGGATCGACGGTCGCGGGCTTGGGCGGGGCGTCCGGTCCGGTGAGCTCCACGTCGACCCGGGGGAGCGCCGCGAGCCCCGCCGGCAGCTCGTCCTCCGGGCCCGCGAGCACGAGGTCGGGCGTGCTGTCGCCGAGGATGTGCGCCAACTCCCGCCGGCCGGTCCGCGGATTGAGCGGTACGGCCGGCACGCCGGCGAGCAGGGCGGCGACCACGGCGACGGCCGTGCGGGCGGTGGGCGTCGCCCAGACGGCGACCCGGCCCGCACCGCCGATCCGCCCGGCCAGGGCGCCGGCGGCGCGGGCCAGTTCGGCGTACGTCAGGGCGTCGGGGCCGACGCGGAGGGCGGGGCGGTCGTCGGACGGGTCCACGAGCTCGGGAAACAGCGCACTCACCGGTCGTACTCCTCGGGTACTCGAGGGCGAGGGGTTACGCAACGCATTCTGCCCCCCGAGCCCCCGCCGCGGGCCGCACCGCCGGGCCGCCCCCCGCTCGTGCACGCCCACGCCCTGCGGGGCGGCACCCCACCCACCCGGCCGCGGGCTACGCCCGCCGGGCGGTGCCCCCGCCGCCCCTGTTGTGGGCGCGCCCGCCGGGCGGTGCCCACCCCCGCGCGCCCCGTTGTGGGCAGTCGTTCCGCTGGGGCGGAACGGGTGGGCACAACGGACCCGCGCCCTGCCGGCGCCAGAGGCTCATGCGCCTGAACCCGCA